>JAZKGL010000223.1:0-8725 GCA_040385935.1 Bdellovibrionota bacterium | reverse complement strand
CACGAAGCATTAGGGTTAAAGAGCATTCCTAGAATCTTAACTACATGAGTCCGAACTAAGCCGGCAACGAAAAAGATTTTCATAGATAGGATGCTTGGCCAGAGGGAATGTTGCATAAATCAACCGAGTGCATGAGCTGCATGGCTTTGATGTGTGTGCATCGAGGAAGGCGAAGATGAATCCTTACGTGGAAAAAATGTTCTGGACTGATCGAAGGGCGTTCGCTGGTCGTCATCTTATTTGATCTTAGTCAAGGACGCCGGATCGGCAAAACACTAGGAATTTGCGGATAAAAATGACATTTTTTGGCGAACAGCTGAAAGCAAGGCCTCGGCTTCGTCGCGATTCAGCTTCTCCTGTGAAAATTGTAGATCGATGAATGTCTCCTCTCGATAACTTGCTACAACAAACGCAAAAGGATCTTTCATCGACTGCGCGGACACTGCATGCACTTCGCTAACTTCGATTCCTTGAGCAGCCGACAAGGGTTCGATACGACCAAGATTACTGATGCTTACTGTTGGCCTATGCGGCGAGGGTTTGGTTGGTATTTTTGGAGCGCGAAGCTTTCGGCTGCCGCGCGCTAACAAAGTCAGGAGCATTGGATGCCCTTCTGCAACGCCTTGTTTGAGAGTGTCAAAGCAAGCGCGTGCGAGTGTCCACGGATCAGTGGTCGGACTAATACTATAAAGTGCAAGGTGACCAGCGAGGAAAACACCAATTTCGTCGCTTGGGATATTGGCACTGGATCGCAGACTAACCGGCGTGTTCAGGGATAGCGAGGATTCTGAACCCGTTCCATAGATCTCGTAGACTGACTTTAGGATGACTGCCGATAGGAGTGCAAAAAAATTACTTCCCCGCGCTCGAGCCAAATTATTGAGGTCTCGCGTGTTACTCAGTTTGAAACCCGTACTGCCTGTGGATCGAGTCGGTACTATCAAACCGATTTGCAGGGTGGAACGTAATTTTGCGAGATGGAGGATGAACCTTATTGCTTTCCACCAGCCTTGCAGGCCTCGAAACGATTTTGGAAATCGATCTTCTACCGCTTCCATCGAAGGACTCAGGGATAGTACGTGACCATTATAGAGTTCGATCAGTTGTCTCGCCAGAATGAGAGAAGAAAGGCCGTCTACGACCGCATGGTTAAAACCAAGAAGGAGCGTGGAACCATCTGTGACGAGATGATGAAGAAAGATTTGCGGGCCAGGATAGGGCCTATGCAAATCCTCTTCTAGAACGGATCGCCAGTTGCCCTCAAAGGATTCCTGATAAGGTAAATCCATTGATGGCAAAGGCGAGAAACGAATATAGGGATCAGCGATGATAGCCGATCCTAGTCTTGGATGATGGCCTATAAGCTTTTGCAGTGCGCTCTTCAATTGCTCCGAATCAAGTCTGCCCTCAAAGGTCAAAACACAGACGATGTTGGTCGAGCCTACCAAATTTTGCTGGTAGAACTGCCGCTCAAGACCGCCGAGCATTCGATGAACGAGATTCGATTCGAACGTTTTCAATGGAGTTTCGCCAAATCGTCTTTCGTAAAGCCCTTAAGCTCGGAGTCCCGCCCCGCATGAACTTTCTTTACCCAATCCGGGTCCGATAAGAGCGCTCGTCCTACCGCGACCAAATCAAATTCTCCTCGTTCGTAACGTTCGACCAACGACTTGAGTTCAGTCGGAGTTGAGGCCTCCCCTTTGAACGCACTGGTGAACTCTCCGGATAAACCGATCGATCCCACTGTGATCGTTGGTTTGCCCGTGATCTTTTTCGCCCAGCCGGCAAAGTTGAGAGGCGATCCCGACCCTTCAAATTCCACTTCCCAAAAACGTCTTTGCGAGCAGTGGAAAATATCGACGCCAGCGGCCGAAAGTGGAAGAAGCCAATCCTCCATCTCTTTGGGCGTTTTAGCAAGCTTCTCACTGTATTCGGCTGGCTTCCACTGCGACAGGCGAAGTATGATCGCATGATCTTCGCCCACAGCTTTGCGTACGGCCTTAACCACCTCGATCGCAAAACGCGATCGCTCCTTGAGTGTCTTACCGCCAAAGCTATCGGTTCGCGTGTTGGTCTTTTCCCAGAAAAACTGATCGATTAAATAACCATGAGCCCCGTGAAGCTCAACCGCTTGGAAACCAAGACGTTTGGCGTCGCCCGCAGCCTTTGCATAAGCGGCGATGGTCTGCCAGATGTCATCTTCCGACATCGCAACGCCGTTTTCTTTGCCCCAGCCCGTTTTGTTCGAAGGGCCTTCGAAAGGCACAGGTGTTTTCCAGCCCGACTGATGATCAGGCATGAGACCCATGTGCCATATTTGAGGTGCCATGGCTCCGCCCGCTTCGTTCACGGCCTTTATAACTTTCTGCCAAGCGATGAGCGCCGCTCCATGAAACCGAGGGATGTTGGGATCGTTTGAAGACGAGGCTCGATCGATGACCGTCCCTTCGGAGAGGATCAGTCCAACCTCGCCTTGAGCACGTCTTTCATAGTAGGCGGTAACATCATCGGTGGGGATGCCACCGGGAGAAAAAGAGCGGGTCATCGGCGCCATCACAAAACGATTTTTGAGGTGAAGGCTTTTGCAATGAAACGGTTCAAATAAGGAATTCAATGGCATCTGTTGTCTCCCAGTGTCGACAGGCTGATGGAAATTACCAGGGTTCCGTAGCCGAACTCAATGAATTTTGTAGCAGAATGTAACAAGTATTTCTTGCGATGAGATCGGCTGTTAGGCTCGGCCTATGATCAGTCAAACATTGGAGTTCAAATTATGAGCCAACGAATCCGTCACAATCATGAAGAAAGTGCGCTCAACCGAGATCTCGAAGCTTTGCAGAAACAAAAGGTCAATCGCCGCAGAATCTTCGCCTGGGCAAGCGTGGGTGCTGTCTTGCCTATCGCTGGTGGATTATTGAGAGCTTCGAGTTTGAAAGCGGCGGCTGTGTGTAAGGTTGTTCCGACTGAAACGGCAGGACCTTATCCAGGTGATGGAAGCAATGGAGCAAATGCACTTGCCATCAGCGGAATTGTTCGTAGTGATATCACAGCCAGCGTCGGCGGTTCTGAGACCGTAGCGCAAGGTGTACCGCTTCGCGTAGAAATCACTTTGATCAATGCGTCCGGGGAATGTGAAGCCCTTGAGGGTTATGCGATTTATATCTGGCATTGCGATCGGATCGGCGATTATTCCCTTTATACCGGCGCGGCGAAGTCTGAGAACTATCTTCGTGGGGTTCAGGCGACCGATGCAGATGGTCTCGTCGCATTCGATTCCATTTTCCCAGGTTGTTACCCAGGACGTTGGCCGCATATTCACTTTGAGGTTTATAAGAGCATCGAAGTCGCGACCACCTATCGCACAAAGATAGCCACTTCGCAGCTTGCTCTGCCTACAGCGGCGTGCAAGGCCGCTTATGCCACGAGTGGTTACGCTGCGAGTGTGACGAATCTTTCGCGGATTTCGCTCTCGTCGGATATGGTGTTTGCCGATGGAGCCACTTTGCAATTGGCCTCGGTCACGGGATCGGTGAATGAAGGTTTTGTAGCGAAGTTGGTTGTGGCTGTGAAGGCTTGAAAACCCAAAGGGTTAGACTGTCGGCGATCAAAGTTAAGATCTTTGGACCGAGAGTCGGATGAATGTTTTCGAAGGTGTCGGTAGTTCTGTGATAGTTCGGGTAGCGTAGATAATCGTCCTCGATAAACAGGATCGCCGGCACGTCATTATCCAAAAAGGGTTCGTGATCGCTACCCCAGTAGTTGAAACTCTCCGATACGATAAGCTCGCGATCATAGTTTACCGATTGAATATCGGCGAGCAAAGGTTTGGTCAAGCTTGAGGTTTCCAGGAGAACATCCTGCTCGTCATCTCCGCTGTAGCCGATCATATCCATTATCATCACCGCTTTGATTTGCGATTGAATTCCGGTTTTTAGCCACTCATTCTTTAACCACGCCTTACTTCCGTAAAGTCCTTGCTCCTCACCGGAAAACGCGATGAATATGAGAGTCGCCTCCGGCGGATGGTCGGCGAACACGCGCGCGAGTGAAAGAAGACCGGCTACTCCACTCGCATTGTCCTCGGCGCCTGGGGCGGTGGTGCTCGGTTTTTGACTCGTGCTGTCGTAGTGTGCGCCTATGATGTAAACGTCCTCGGGCCGCGATCGACCTTTGAGCGTTGCAATCACATTGCTGCTCTCACCGCTGGGCATAAGGAAAGGATAGGACTGAACATTCAATCCTTCGATCGAGGAAAATTGTTGAATCAGCCAGGATCGGGCCAGGTCGATTTCGGTGCCGTATGTGTAGCGATTCCATTTACTCAAAGTTTCGACATCTTTAAACCACTGGTCAAAATCCATAGCGGCCGAAAGCGAGAGAGTGCCCCGGTAGAAGTAATTCTTTGGCTGCTCCTGCACTAGAACTTGATTCCTCTGTACGGGCCTGATTCCTCCGTGTTGATCGGAGTGAAAATCTATGGCGAGCTGTTCTGCGCTCTCGATGAGGCGAACGCGACCTCCACTCAGGATCTCACGACTTTTCACGGGCAAAGGATGCGCGCCGTAGTAGAGATAAAGTTGGCCCTCAAGCTGCCGCCAGTTGCCTGAGCCAAAGGGCAGATGACCTAGATGGGTCTGAGGATCGAAATAAAAAACATTGTCTTCGCCTGCTAGCCAATAACGATCGGGGTTTTCGCTTGCCCAAGTGCGAATCGGTCCAAGACTGCTCAATGGTGCGAGACCATAGCGTCCCGTGGCCCAGGCCGTGCTACTCAGAGCCAGGCAGGCTAACAAAATCAACTTAAGCATATGAGGTCCTCCTTATGAATAAGTTTAGGAATAAGTCGGATTTTTAGAAATACGAAAAGTAGGAGGACTTAAGTATTTTGCGCAAATCACCGATCGCTTGATAAGCCTAAGCTTAAGACTTTGCACGGCTTAATTGGATCGGATTAGAGTATGGCCAAGGACAAAAAGGATTTGCGTGACCGCGCTGCTCGCCGCGAGCTTTATATCGGCGAGAACATCCGCGCGCACTTCACCGGAAAATCAGGCGAAGCGATTGCAGGCGAAGTCGTCAGTCTGTCGGAAGGCGGTCTTGGCTTTTTGTGTGATCCTCGCTTTGCAAGCGAACTCAACGTCAATGACCATTACAAAATCAAGATTTATTATGATGCCCGCAGCAGTTTCACGACTAGCGTGAGCATTCGCAATAAGAGCCAGTTCACCTCGCAGGGCGTAAGCTACCTTCGGGTCGGAGTCGCCGTTTTTGTCGATGAAGAGGAGAGCACCGAGAGCAAGCTAGACAACCTCGTCGTCCTCAGCAAAAACGGGGCGGGATTCATTGAAATCGATAATCCTATGTTCTTTGACGACAAGCGCATTTTTAGGATACGGGGCGTTCATCCGCGAGGGATGGTACTTGAGCCTATGGATAACCGGCATTTTCTCTTGCCTAACCAAACCGTGGTGGCACGCTTTAGCTTGCCTGGCTTAAAGCCGTTTGATCAAGAGTTGGTCATCAAACGCTCCTTGCCCAAGCAAGGCCGCTGGCTCGAACATCTCTTGGTCGTGGATTTCGTAGAACCGAGCGATAAGCTCTTGATGCGAATGGCCAAGTATATCCTTATTCTCGAGCAGGATATCACGGTCAAAAAACTGGAAGAGAACGGGTTTCCGATTCCTTTCCTCGACTTTATCCTGCACGTGGAATTTGCTCAAAAGGGTATTCCCGAGGAAGATCAGGCGGCTCTCAGACCAAGCGTAATCGCGCCTCATAGTTCAAGTCGAACAGCCGCTTTGAAGCAGGCGAGGACAGTTACGTTTTGGCGAAAAAATGTTTTGATCGCGAGTTTAAAATTAAACTTTTGCCGCAATGTTCATGAAAACTCGGCTTTAAATCACCTCGGTGCCTACAATCATCAGCTCAATCGCCGTGCGGTGGTGGAACTGTTGGAGTTTTATCATCATCCGGATTATCCTTTGCCATCGATTATAGTGCCTGTACTTCAGCACTGTATTCTGACATCGATCCAGGCGAAATTCGCGTTTCTCGCTGTGGAATGTACCCCACAGACCGAACCTTTATTTAATCGCCTGGGCTTTACCAGCCTTCCGCGAACGGTAGCCGATGATGATGACAGAAAGTTTGTGGCGCTGGGTATTCAGAACGGTCTTTACAACATGACCAATGGCATTCATCGTGATACTTGGGAACGTGTTTATAAAAGACTCTACACGTTCCTGTCTCGCAAATTTCCGCATACAAAAAATGTCGGTTGAACTCAGGCGTTAGGCTGCGCTGCTGCTGAAATGCGCTGGCGTATGCCTTCCGCAAGGCTCTCAGCCGCCTTGGGAAAATGACCGAGACGTTCCACCGAAATCTCCGCATCGACGTAAAGAAAATCCCCGTAACCTAAAACCACAACCGTTATGCTTTCCTGAGTCCACAGTGACCCAAGATTTCGATAAGCAACGATTTTTGCGTCGGGTAGATTCTCGAATGGCACAAGACGCCCTGGATTCGACACGGTGATGGATTGGGTGAAGCGCTGCCGATTCTTATCCGGCTTTGGGCGCTCCGGCTTTTTCGGTCCGGCCGCAAGCTTGCCCAGCAGTAACGCCTCGCCGGCTCCTACACCGCTTTTCAGAGTCGCAAGAATAGCGCGAGCAAGGTCCCAGATGCTGGTGTTCTCGTCGATTTTATGCCACTGCAAAAATGCACTAATGAACATGCCCATCTCTTCGGGAGCTGCAGGCGGAACTATTTGTTCTCGCACGCTAACGGGCGTGTTGAGACAGACGATGCCCGGTTCTCTATTCTTATAAATCTCGTGTGCGGCCAGTATCGCCGCCGCACAGAATATCGAGTTCAAATTGCTTCCTTGCCGATCCGTGTTGGCCTTGAGATCTTTCAGAATAGCCTTATCCATTTTGAAACCAAACGATTCGGTATGAACATGATTTACATCGTGGCCAAACTTCATCGCGATTTCGGGTGATTCACCAAAGATCTTTTTTATGAACCGATAAGTCTTAACAAGCCCCGAAAGGCCTCGATACTCCTTCGGCAAACGATTTTCCCAAGCCTCACCCATAGGCACATAAGCTAGCTCACGTCCGTGCATGGCAGCAATAAACAGTTCGCAAACGGCATAAAGAGATTTGGCATCGGCTAAAACATGATCGGCAGCAACGATGATCTCACCCTTATCCGGGCCGATTAAAAAAGTGAAGTGGATACGAGTATCCGTGTACTGACGTCTCACTTCAGACCGAGCGAGACGGCGAAAGTGTTCGTCGTCTTGTCTTTCTATGACCACATAAGGCAAAGTTCCTGAACCCACAAGAAACCTAAGTTGAGGATCAGCGACTATACGGTTTGTCAGTGAAGGAAAGGCGATCTGCAGTCGTTGAAGCGCCTTGGGGATTTCATCGAGATCAAGCGTACCTTCGAAGAATAATATGCTCGTGAGGTTAGACGATCCCACCTTATTCTGCTGGTAAAAGAGTCGCTCCATTCCACCGAGTTTACGTCCAACATTTTGCATACTCGCCTCACTGATCGCATTTCGTCAGGGAAACCTACCGCAAAGCAGAGCAGGAGTCAAAACCCTGTCCAAAGCCGCGTCCACTCTGGCACAGATTTATGTATTTCGATTCAATTCTGTGAAACTCGTCGCCGATTCATAGACCTTGTCGCCTCGATTAAGTCTAAGCCGATAGCGACCCGGCGATGGTTCGAGTAGGTCGATAGTTATATTTTCGTCTCCGACTTTTCTCTTCCAGGTTTTTAGAGCTGGTGAAGAACTCGTGGCTTTGCCCCAGAGTTGATACCGCGCCGTAAATCGCCGGCTCTCATAGAACAAAGGAAAGTAGAATACGGCGCCAACCCATTCTGACAAATCATCCTTATTCAAAGGCGATGAAAGCCAAGGCCCGTAAGCAGCAACCCGGGTATACACACCAGGCAAACCCGGCTCGCCGCAGCTCACACCCCAGCTCACAAGGCCGTAAAGCGTGCGGCTAGAAGTAACGAGGGGACCGCCCGAATCACCAAAACAGCTGTCCTGACTCCCATCAAGCGAGCCCGCACAAATCTGATTGTCCTCGATCGTGGAAAACGGACCTTTTAATGCCCGGCATTCATAAGGAGCTAGCTCATCGATCTGCGCGGACTGAAGTTTAAGGGGAAAGGATTCGACCTTCGCATGGGTGCTCCCAAACCCTATCACCTCTAGCTCCGATTGCAGAGCATGAACGGTCTCTATTTTCACAGGCTTTGCCAAATGACTCTGCGTGCGAAGGGAAAGCCAAGCTATATCAAACCGAATCGATTTCGTGTGGTAACGAGGATGAATTACAACTGCCGTCACCTCATGGGGATTGGGAAGATCCTCAAGATCAGAGACTGCAAAACGCACCTCGATTTCGCTCATGAGTCCACTCACACAGTGAGCGGCTGTGATGACCTCGCGAGGCGATATTAATGCTCCCCCACAAAAAGGAGTGGATTCACCTTTTAAAAATAAGGAAACAAAATAGGGTGGGGCGACGGTGGACGTTCCACCTATGATCTTAGACTTCGATGAAGGAGTCGAACGACCGCAACTTAAGAGACTTAGAAAAACAAAAAACAAATATTTCATGAAAGCTCCTTTGCCACCAATCAATCAAGTTTGTGATTGGAAGGCAAAGGACATCTTCTTTAGATAGCCTTGGTAATC
>JAZKGL010000222.1:0-2839 GCA_040385935.1 Bdellovibrionota bacterium | reverse complement strand
TCTACTGCGTATAGTCGTAAGCAAAATAAATCTTTGCGCTATTTGCGATTCTGCCTTTAATATGATTCAGAACAGATCCCATGAGTTCACGTATTAAAGCCCTATAACAGCAAACGCAGGCAAAAGCAGAGCCTTAGGTTCTTGGTAAATTTCGCTTGGATTTGTTGTGCCAATATGGCATTAGTGCTGTGCAACTATTTAGACGGAGTAGTTTAAAGATGGATGCCTCGTCCAACGCTAAGATTCAGCCTGGCAAAATCGTTACACGAATTGATGAAATCGACACAACGATAGAAGTCCGTTTTTCCGATCCAGTCGATCCGATTATGCTCTCTCAGTTTTTAAGTCTTGGTGAAGTTGCCAAGGATCAACTCGATCAGTTGGCTGAAGTCGGTCACACTTTAAAGAATGCTCAACGCTGTGTGACGACCGCCGATAAGTCGGCTCTCGATGCTCTGGCTCAGCAGCTGACACATAGTGCTTTGAAAATCGGAGCGCCAAAACTTTTGAGTTCGGCGATTGAAATTCAAGGCCTCGCGCGCATCGGTGATTTCCGGACGGCAGCGGAACTGCTTGGCCGCATGGAAGTCGAACTCGTCGAAGTGCGAGCCCACTACTCTTGATTTAATTTTGTAAAAGCGATTCCTGGGCGGCGAAAGTCTCCCAGGATTTTTTTATTTGATCTTCGTGAACAGCTACCGTGTAAAGGGAGCCTGTCTGAACGAACTCACCAAAGTTTTTTAGTAAGACCCATTCGGTCGTTTGTGCTGAGCCTACATTCTTTTTGTCTTGGAAAATACCTGCACGGATTTGTGGCCAAAGATTATTTGTGGGGCCTAAGCGAGTTTGAAAATCCTTATTTGAGATCATAAATTTTGCGTTTTTGAGTTCGGATTGAAGGTGCTCGTGCTCGGCTGCTTTTAGATAGCCTTCGGTGAAACTGAGATAGCACGCAAATCGCATTCCAATGGAAATCGCTTCGCCATGAAGTAAGGGATCGATTGGATTGTGGGTTTGGGAAATTGTTTCGAGCGCATGAGCGAGCGTGTGACCAAAGTTAAGAACGGCTCTTAGACCAACTTCATTGGGATCGATTTGTATGATCTCGGCTTTGACAGAGATGATGCGGTGCAGCCAGGGTTTTATAGCCTCGGCCGTTGGCTCTAGCTCCGAAAGAGATCGCGAGAAGGTTTTATCGCGACTGATGACAGCATGTTTATAACTCTCCGCTAGGCCTGCTTTGATCTCACACGTTGGAAGCGTCTTCAGCCATCCTGCGTGGATTATCACGCGGGAAGGAAACGCAAATAGGCCCAACTGGTTTTTGCCATGTTTGCCAAAATTCACCCCGGTCTTACCACCAACGCAGGCATCTGCCATCGCAAGAAGAGTCGTGGGAATAAGTTCGAAGGATCGGCCGGCAAGGGAAGCGGCAAAGGCCGCAGTGTCGGCTAGAATACCGCCGCCGATGATTTGAACCGGCTTGTTCGTCCCTGCAAGATGCTGAGAAATTTTCGCCACGGTCTCAAGCGTCTTTTCCTTTTCGCTGAGCTGCAAAACGAGATCGTCTGCGCGCGGGGTGATACCCCAGAGGATAGAGACGTTCTGATCGAGTATATGAATGGCGTCTGCGTTCAGATCGGCTCGTGGATCGGAGTGATTCGAAAAAGTGATGGCATAGGAACCTGAGAGGGTTCGAGGGCTCTCCTCGCTCGTGACTACGCCTCGGCGGAATACCTTGGCAGCCATCTGCAGTGCGGCTTTGTCGGGTAGGGCTTTGAGGTCCCAGCCCATGGTTCGGGATAGGCGATGTTCAAAAGCGAAATCGAGCGCCCGAATCGTTCCTGCCGGCCACTTCAATTCCTCTTCAACCCTCGTCCTAGCAGCATTTGCCGGGTGCTCGGCAGAATCAAAAGCTCGCCAGGTCTGGGGTAAAAGACCAGGGCTCGACATGCTCCAGTCGATACGAATC
Organism: Bdellovibrionota bacterium; assembly: GCA_040385935.1. Taxonomy (GTDB): domain Bacteria; phylum Bdellovibrionota_B; class Oligoflexia; order Oligoflexales; family Oligoflexaceae; genus Oligoflexus. The sequence goes on along the minus strand of JAZKGL010000222.1, from coordinate 867 downwards.
TCACTTTGCTTCAAGCTCTCGATTTGATTCAAAATATCTCCCCAAATTCGACTGCGTTTGAAGGGCCTGCCTCAGGTTCCCATACAAAATACCGAGTCTTATGAAAGCTGGCCTTACTTTTCGAAAGAATTGTTCGGTGTGTCACCAGCATCCAGGAAGGATTCATCACTCATGACCCAAAGGCCTAAGAATCTGGCAGACCGTTCCCTTAAGCGCCAAGTTGAAGCTATCGCGCGAAAACGGCTCGCTGCCCAAGATATCGTCGACCTTGCTGAGTTTCGTTCGTTTAAAAAAGAGGCCTATCAGCCCACCGTCCTCGTTGTGGACGATGAGGAGATGATGCGGAATGCGCTGAAACGTATTCTTGAGGCGAACGACTACAAAGTAATTACGACCGAAGACGCTATGGGACTGACCAAGCTCCTCGACACCGCGCATTTTGATTTGATCCTGCTCGATATCAACCTTCCTTGGGTCAACGGTCTCGAACTCTGCGCCATGTTGAAAGGTCATCCATCGATCAAACATGTGCCTGTGATTCTGGTTTCGGGGCGCAAGACGAAAGAAGACGTCGAAAAAGCATTTGCTGCCGGCTGTGATGATTTCATTGGCAAGCCATTTGAGATCGAAACTATCCTAAGCGTTGTGTCAAAGTCGCTAGAGAAGATGGAAGAAGCGAAATAATTTGGAACTCTGTGTGGTCTGGGGTTGACAGTTCTTTCGAAGGGCGTTAATCCTAAAAGCCTCTCGAGTTCCTCAGTAGCTCAGTTGGTAGAGCAAGTGACTGTTAATCACTGGGTCGGCGGTTCGAGCCCGTCCTGAGGAGCCATCTTTCACTAGATGGTCCGACTTGAAAAGAAAAAGCCC
>JAZKGL010000221.1:0-10678 GCA_040385935.1 Bdellovibrionota bacterium | reverse complement strand
GTGAGGTCAGGGAATTTGAGCAGTGGATTCTCAAGATCATCGAGTTCGGCGTAACGGTCGTATAATCCCATCGGTTCCAATCCTGCTTCCGAGAAGGCCTTCAGCCAATCCTCGATCTCTAGCCGACCTTCGTGCGCGTGAAAGAATGTGTCCACAAATCTTGCTGAGTGATGGAAGATGCCCGCCTTCATAGGAGCCAGGCGCTCGGCATAACGAGGGCTCACACGCATCAATTCTTTGAGTATCGCCAGGGCGCGATCAAGATCTTTTCGATCAAAAGCGGATAAACCGAGCAGATGAAAACTTGCCTGCAGCTGATGAATCCAATGCCGCGTGGCACTGTTATAAACCATGATGCGGCAGGTGCCGTTCATTTCGAGAGTCTGACTTAACCTTTGAATAGCGTCTGCGGGTTTGGCTAAATGGTGCAGCACGCCGTAGCTATCAATGTGTGCGAGCGAGGTCGGTAGAGCAAAGCTCTGATCCTCAAGATTTCCAACCTGCCAACGAAAATGATGAGGCCGAAAGCTTGAGCGCAGTCTCGCGCGTTGGATACTTCGCTCCGAAAGATCTAGAGCATGGATCGTCGAGGATTCGGGTTCCCAGAACGATAATACAAAAGGCAGGATATCGCCCGACCCGGCGATGAGTATCGAGGAATTTCGATCGCCCCGAACAGCGGGAATAATCCCTTGTTCTTTGAGCAGTTGCCCAGAAAAAAGCGAGTGAGACGCGAAGGCCTCCTGCGTGCGAAGTGGAACAAACAAACTGTAATCGGGATACGGATAAACCTCGTATTGACGCTTAACCTGCTCGTTGATTTCAAGAACTAAAGGTTCTAGGGTTTGCATGCTGCTCTTACTCCGGTTGAATACGCCCCTTAAATTCCTCGATATCCTTAACCGTACGCGTAATCGGTATGGGCCTCATAAACACACGGTCTTTGGTAAAGCGGCCGATGCCGTAGATTCCGCCGAGATCTCGCGTGCGGATCGTTTCCAGTGGGGGTTTGTCTTTCACCGAGAGGGAGAGGAAAAAGGCCTGAAGTATGATGCGAATGCTTTCATAGGCGGCTGCTGCGGTTTCATCGGGTGGTTGACCATATTTCTTTTGATAAAGAGAAACGAAATCCTTGACGCCCTGATGGGGGTCAAGGGGTGTGAAGCCGAGCGCTTTGTAGACCACAGCTGAGCCGGTTTTTCTTAAAAATCTTTGGCTCGATAAAACATCGGACTCGGTTGCCATAACGCGATCGATCAGAGATTCGTTTTCGCCGAATGCTGCTGGAATAAAATAAGCATCCGGTTCTGTCATCGTCACATCTTTCCAAACGTCCTTTTGGTTAGCGGACCAAGTTCCGACGATAAATCCGCCCGCCTTTGTAAAGGCCTCCGTAAAACCATCTTTCATTTCGAGAGAAATCGCATCACCCGGATGGGTAATGATTGCCAGGCGTTTCTTCTTGAGACTCTGGGCCGCATAAAAGCCTAGCATCCGGCCATACCATTTGAAGCTTGGAACCATAGTAAAAACTTGTTCGTTGCTCAGGAGCGAATCGGGAGCCGTTCGTGTGAGCAAAAGCGGGGTAGCCGATTTTTTGAGAGACTCAAGCACACTATAATTTACGATGTTGCTAAAGGAGCCGATCATCATATTGATTTTTTGCTGCTCGATCAGTCGATCGGCGGCTTTCTCCCCTTCACTCGCAAGACTTTTGTCGTCCGCCACCACGACGGCAATTTGTACGGCAAGCTCAGGGTGGTCGCTTCGAAACTCTTCCAAACCCAATTTGACAGCTTTAGCTTGAGAATCCGCGTAAGTCGCAAGGGGTCCGGTCTTGGGATACACGAGCCCGACCTTGAAGCTCGCGCTTTGTAAACTGTTTTGAGCGAAAGCCGGCCAGGAATAGAGGAGGCAGGCTAGGATGATTTTGTTGAGATTATCTTTCACGGTTCATCCTTTTCTGGCAACGTGAAGGTCTGATTAGGCTACCGGGAAAAGCCATCGCGGAAAAGGCTTAAGTCCCGATGTAGGCCGTAAAAAGAAGTGAGGGCTGAAGGTGCAAGATCGTGAGGAGAAATCGGCCTGGCAAGAACGCTGGCAGAAAGGTCGCACGGCTTGGGATCAAGGGGGGCCGCATCCGTCTCTTTCGCTGCTCGTGGAACATGCGCGGCGCGAAGGTGGACTGGTTGATGGCGCGCGATTTTATTCGGCAGGCGCGGGTCGTGCGCATAGCGAAGCGGCTCTGGCTGCTCAGGGCTTTCAAGTCGATGCTGTCGATCTCAGTCCGGAAGCGATCGCGATTGCCCAAGGTGATTATGGGCATTTGACGAACTTAAATCTTCGGGCGGCTGATATCTTCGATATTCCGGATGAAGAGCGCGGAGTCTATGACGCTGTCTACGATCGAGCGATGCTCTGTGCGTTGTCGCCCGACGTCCAACCGAGTTATGTTGAAGCTATGACGGCTCGTTTAAAAGTGGGTGGGTTATTTTGCGGAATTTTATTTCGCTCGGTTGAGATCGCAAGCCCTCCACCCTACCCAGTTGATGAAGCCGAAGCGATGAAACTATTTGCTGAGAATTTTCAACTGTGTTTTGCACGGGCGATCCCGCTATCCCCTCAGCATCCAGCGATTAAAGAAGAATGGATTTGTGTTTGGCGAAGACGAGGTCATGCATGAAAACACAGTATGAAAGAAATCGGGTCAGCGAATTGGCCCACGAGGTTTTGAAACAAAAGCAATTCTATTATGCGGGAAAGCCGCAAATTTCGGACGCCAAATACGATGCGATGGAAAGTGAGTTGAGAAAACTTTCGCCCTCGCATCCGGTGCTGGCTTATGTCGGGGCTTCGCCGAGCGCGACCGCTCCGCGTATTACGCATGACGTGCCCATGCTGTCGCTTAACAAGACTTATAAAGTTGAGGATCTTCATTCGTGGGTGGGTGAGGAGCCGATTGTTGGAACTCCTAAGGTGGACGGCAACAGTCTCAGTCTGGTTTATGAAGATGGCCTTCTAAAGCTTGCGAAAACGCGCGGTGACGGTCGCGTCGGCGAAGATGTCACAGACAAGGTATTTTGGATCGCCGATTGTGTTCCAAAGCTTTCGAAGAAGATCACCATCGAAGTGCGGGGCGAGGTTTACTGTTCGGCTCATAAGTTTGCCCAGCTGGTCGAAGAGATGCTCGATAGAAAGCTTGAGCGTCCGACCAACCCACGTAATATCGTGGCGGGAATCCTGGGACGTAAGAACCATATCGATCTTTGTCGTTACTTCAACTTCTTTGCTTTTGAAGTCATCGGGGCGGATGGTCTTAAGACGGAGATGGATAAGTTTGAATTTTTAGACAATTTGGGTTTTTCGGTTTTGCCGCATAAGCTTCTTAAAAAGCCGGTTGAAGTCGAAACCTATCTCGAAGAAATCAAACAGTGGATGGATGATGATGAAATTGGGTATGACGGAGCTGTGTTCTCCTACAATAGCCTGTCGGTCCAAAGTCGTTTAGGCAATACCTCGCATCATCCACGCTTTAAAATGTCTTTCAAATGGCCAGGGCTTACCGCGCAATCGAAGATCGATAAAATCGAGTGGTTTCCTTCGCGTCTGGGTATTATCACGCCAGTGGCTGTGATCGAACCAGTTGCGCTGAGTGGTGCGACCATCACCAACGTGACCTTGCATAATGCTGAGCATGTGAAAGCTTACAATCTCAAACGAGGTGATCGGATTGAGATCATTCGCTCGGGCGAGGTTATACCAAAGTTTTTGCATGTCGTGACACCCGTTGAAGGTGAGTTCGACTGGCCGGTGAAGTGTCCGTCTTGCAAAAGTAAGCTGGAGTTTGACGGCGTTCGTTTGAAATGCCTGAACTCCGATGAGTGCCCTGCGCAGCGATCGGGCTTTATATTAAACTGGATGCGTGCGGTTGAGATCGAAGATATCAGCGAAAAGCGGCTCGAACAGATGCTGTCGATGGGTTTGATCGAAGCGGTGCATGAACTCTACACTTTGCGTGTTGAGGATTTTTTGAAGTTGCCGTCTACTAAAGATAAGATGGCGGAAAAACTCTATAAGAATATTCAGGCGACAAAAAAGGTTCCACTGGCTAAATTTTTGAATGGATTGGGCATAGAAGGGGCCGGGCTTCGAACTTGGGAAAAGATTATTGAGCATTTCCACGGGCTCGAATCCATTCAAAAAATTACGGCTGAGGAATTGGTCGAGGTCGAAGGATTTGCTGAGAAATCGGCGGAGCAGATCGTCTCGGGACTGAAGGATCGCAAGGATGCCATCAAGCAGCTCTTAAAAGTGGGTGTGACGCCTGTCGTGCAAAAAGCCAAGTTCGCTCCGGGTGAAGGTCCGCTGGCTGGCAAGCAGTTTGTGATCACGGGGGCTTTGAGCATGCCGCGCGAGACGATAGAGAAAATGATTCGGGAAGCGGGCGGCAAAGCAGGGTCTGCGGTGTCCAAAAATACCTCGGTCCTTGTCACCAACGAAGGCGATAGCTCCTCTTCGAAAATGAAGAAGGCTAAGGAACTCGGAATTCCGATCTGGACCGAAGAAGCCCTACTCACTATTCTTCGCGAGGTATAGGCGATGCTAAAGGTCGGCATTCAAGGATTAGCCGCAAGCTACAGCGATGCCGCTCTTCAGCGATTTGATCCGAGCGCCTTGCGTTCGCTTTATGATTCATTTGCCGAAGTTTTTGATGATCTGGGATCTGGAAAGATCGATAAGGCTTTTTTGCCCTTTGAAAATTCTACCGCTGGATTTATTGCTGAGAACTTTCGATTGCTGGATTCATCCTCGGCTTTTGTCACTCATGAATTTATTCATCGCGTGGAGCATTGTCTCCTTGGGCCTAAAGGCACTCGGATAGAGGATGTAGAGAGTGTGTTGTCTCATCCTCAGGCTTTGGCTCAGTGCGCGCGGTTTTTGCACGGAAGGCATTTGAAAACCGAGCCTTGGTTTGATACGGCTGGTGCCGCTCGGGATGTCTCGCGAATGAAAAATAAAGCAGCTATTGCCAGTGAAGAGGCTGCGCGGGTGTATGGACTTGAGGTTTTGAAAAAAGGGATAAACGATCAGCCTGAGAACTTTACTCGTTTTCTTGCGATAGGGCGCGAAAGGGTTTGGGGCAAAAGATTGCTTGTATCGTGTGGGATCGGTGAGCTTCGATCGATACTTAGAAGAGATGTAAAACTTGTGACTATGCTCACTCATGCCGATGATGGGGTTTTGTGGGGGCATAAGGTTTATCTGGAACTTGAAAGTACGCAGGACGTGCCGTGGTCTGAGTGGTTGAAGAATTTTGCTCAGTTAAAAGTGTTAGGTTCCTTTGATGGGAATCGATAAAAGTTTATTAAGGAGCCATATGAAGAAGATATTTACGCGCGTTCTCATGCTTGCTTTGGCGAGTGCCTATGCGCAGAGCTGTAGTCTTATGGGTGGAAAGGATAAAAGCGTGGGAGCGAATCAGGAAATTCACGCGAGCCAACCTCAGCCGGAAGTTTGGTTTAAAGGCAATGTGGATGAGGCGTTTAAAATCGCCAAAAAAGATAAGAAGATGGTGTTTTTGTACTGGGGCGCTGTCTGGTGTCCGCCTTGCAATGAGCTAAAGCAGCAGATATTTTCTAAGCCGCGTTTTGCTGAGTTGATGACTAACTTTGTTCCTGTGTATCTCGATGGCGATACGGAAACGGCCCAGATCTGGGGCGAGAAGTTTCAGGCGTCAGGGTATCCTACGGTTTTGATTCTGGATGAGAATCAGAAGGAATTATTTCGTTTGAGTACCGTTTTGTCGATTGAAGAGTTTGATGGCGCTGTGCAGTCGGTGCTGGCTTCGTCGGGTAGTCTTGAGCGTGCGGCCTCGGCGGTTATGGAAAGCCGGGCGAAGCATAAGGATTTGCTGGTGCTTGCCTATTCGAGCTGGGATCAGTTGCCGGAAGCTCAGTGGCCCGCTTCGCGACGTATTAATTTGATGGAACAAGCGTTTGAGAGCGCGGAGACCTCCCCTGAGAAATCGATCTTTGGGAGTCAGTGGATCACGCAGCTTGTGGCTGAGAAGACGAAGCTTTCGGAGAAATTGCTTCAGCGAGTGTTTGCGGCGATTTTTACCGACAATGAGAGCATTTGGGCCTCGCGGGAATTTATTAAGTATCAGGCCGGTGCAGTTGCCGAGTGGACGGGTTGGAAGCCGGGCGATCAGAAGTATCAGTTTCTTCGGTCGGAATGGTTGAAGGCCGCGGCTCAGTTGGAAACTCATGCTTCGGCTTCGGTGAGTTCTAAGCTTTGGAGCGTGAATCCTGAGATTGAGTTTTATAAGTATGAGCATCCTGATGAAGCTTTGCCTAAGAATTTAGTGTCTAAGGTTGAGATCGCTGCGCGTCATGCGGATGAGGAAGCGAAGAGTGAGTTTGATCGGCATTCGGTGATCTCGGATGCGGCTTATCTTTTGCGTCAAGTGGGGTCGTTTGATAAGGGTCGCGCGCTTTTGATGGCGGAATTGAAGAAGACGAATACGCCTTGGTATTACGAAGGGGCTTTGTCAGGGCTTGAGAATCAGGCGGGGCGATCGGAGGAAGCTAAGAAGTGGTCGGCGGCAGCTCGGAAGAGTGTTCAGGGGCGCGCGAGTAAGGTGCAATGGATCACATCGGATTTGCTTTTGAATGCTAAGGATACCAAAAATGGGGTTTATGTTGCCGAGATCGCTCGGGCGTTTTATGAGCAGACTATGAAACTTCGTGATGGTTTTTCTGGCCGGAACTGGATGCGAGCGAAGAAGGTCCAGGAAGCTTTGGAACCGTTTAAGAGCGATGTGTTGTTTAAGAAAATTTTCAGTGATTTTGCTCCATCCTGTGAGAAGACTCAGATTGGCGAGAGCAAGAAGAATTGTGCGGAACACTTTGCGGCGCTTAAGTCGTAAGCTTTGGGCGGAGGTGTCTATGCGGTTTTTAGTTATTGGCGGTGCGGGTTATATCGGTTCTCATTTTGTTCGTGAGGCTAAGCGCCAGGGGCATGAGCCGGTGGTATACGATAATCTTTGTCGCGGCTTTCGTCAGTCGGTGGATAAGGACGTCCGGTTTATTGAGGCGAACCTTTTGGATAAGGTTACGCTTGATAAGGCGTTTAAGGAGAAATCGTTTGATGCGGTTTTTCACTTCGCAGCGTTTGCTTTGGTTGGGGAGTCCGTGGCTCAGCCGGAGATTTATTATGAGAATAACGTTGAGGGTGTGAAGGTTCTGCTGGACGTTATGCGTGGGCTGGAGAAGATTCCGGCGCTGATTTTTTCTTCCAGCTGCGCTGTCTTTGGAACGCCGACTAAGCTGCCTATTAGTGAGGATGATCCGAAGAAGCCTTTGTCGCCTTATGGTAAGTCTAAGCTGGTGGATGAGTTTATTATCGAGGATTATTGTGCGGCGCATAAGATGCGGGCGATGGCCTTGAGGTACTTTAATGCTTGTGGGGCGGATAAGGATGGTGGGATTGGAGAGGCTCATGATCCGGAGACTCATTTGATTCCGAATGTTTTGCGTGCCGCACTTAAAGGTGAGACGGTTACTATTTTTGGGGACGATTTTGATACTCCGGATGGGACCTGCGTTCGAGATTATATTCATGTGACGGATTTGGCAGTTGCTCATATTCGTGCGGCTGAGGTTTTGTGTGCGAAGTCTGGGTCGTTTTATGATGCTTTGCATTTAGGGACGGGCCACGGTTATTCGAACCTTGATATTTTGCGCGCGGCGGAGAAGGTCTTGGGGGTTGAGGTTAAGTATAAGATCGGGGCTAGACGGGCGGGTGATCCGGCAGGGCTTTATGCGGATAATCGCCGGGCTAAGGAGGTTTTGGGATTTGAGCCGAGGTGTTCGGATCTGGAGACTATATTGAGTTCGGCTTTGCAGTGGCATAAGTTTGCTCCGCTTGGTTTTAAATCTTTGTGATTGGTTTTTTACACGGACTTGGAGAGAACATGAAAAGAGTTTTGGTTGCGGCTTCTTTGGTTGTTGGTTTTAGTGCGTTTGCTGCTGAGAAGGGTAAGGATGCGACGGTTAAACCTAATGCTAAGACGGATGCAGCTGGCGCTGCTGATCCCATGGCGGTCACTCGCAAATGTGCGCTTGATTTTGAAGTAGATGGTAAGAAATTGGGTAGAGTAGTAGTTGGGCTTTATGGAGGTACAGTTCCTAAAACCGTCGATAACTTTATGAGTTTTTGTAATAACCCGCCGAAAGAAATTAAAGACTCGAAGGATAAAGCTCATTATGGAAAGACAATTGTTCACCGTATTATTCCCCAATTTATGATTCAAGCAGGTGATTTTCAGCATGGGAATGGCACTGGCGGATGGTCAATGTACGGGGACAAATTCAATGACGAGAACTTTAAATTGAAGCACACCGGCTTCGGAACACTGAGCATGGCTAATGCTGGTCCGCACACGAATGGTTCACAATTTTTCATCACGGTCGCAGATACCAAGTGGCTTGATGGTAAGCATGTGGTGTTTGGCAAGGTTGTCGAGGGAGAGGATGTTGTAAGAAAAGTAGAGGGCCTTGGGTCTAGCAATGGCACAACAAAAGGGGCTGTAATGATTTCAAATGCCGAAGAGATCAAAATCTAATTCAACTCAGCCACACTCTCGGCAGCCGACTTAACCCTCGGCTTCCGAGGCATCGACCCCCTCGAACTCGGAACAGAAGGCTGCCGACGCAAATTATAAATCCCAGACGGCAACACCTCGTTCTTATGGATCAACTCCCGCCCGACACGAAACGTCTTCTCAAAGTGAACCGCGGCGATACTCGGCACGGCGATCGACGCTGACATCACAATCAGAACCATCCGCACACGCTTCATATCCGCCTCCCATTCTTAAAATCCCAAGAGGCAACTTCTACCAAATTCCCATGCACTCGTCAAACAACCCATGTCACTTAGTGACTATGCTGTGGCTGCGCTTTCTCATGCAAAATCTCGCTCGCGCGATCAAAGTCTTCTTCGTTTACGTGAATCTGCAGACCCTCGCCGAACTGCATGCCCGAGGTGAGATTGCCCTGCTCATCAAACTTGATGCGGGAGAATATTCCATTGGTTGTGAGGGCGTCGGAGATTAGGTCGGCTTCGAAGCGGTCGTTGGCGCGGTAGAGTAGTTTCACTCGGATTTCCCTCCATTCGTGTGGAGGAATATTAGGATCATTTGGCCTTTGGCTCAACGCCTTAAGCGCAAAAAAAAGGACACCTCTTTTAAAAGTGTCCTTGATTCATGAGCTTACTGGGCGCCACTCTCATTTGGCGAATTGAGTTCTTCAATCACCTCTTTATTCTGCGCCACTTCTTTCAGGTCCTGGAGAAGAAGTCTTAGATTTGCCGTCATCTCCCGCTGCGAATTCTCAATAAAGGCGACCTGCACAGGCACTGGCAATCTCGCGAGTAGTATCGCAAACGATTCCCGATGCTCAGGAATCTGCTTCTCTAGAACCGCATTCGCCATATCAGCCAAACCACGGTTACGAGAAACGGCGAAAAGGAAAATACTCGCCACCCCTGGATGCGAAATCGGAAGTGGATTCTCAATCAAGAACCGAAAGATAACCGTACATGTATAAACATTCACAGACTTCTGATTAAGCTGACGAAGATCCTCAAGGTCCGCGCGCATCAAATACGTGAGAAACGCGGGCGTCGCCTCTCTCGGGTTCAAAGCTAGCATAGCCGAGGCGTACTCAGGCGCGCCTTGTACCTGAAGGCCACGAGACAAAAACGTATAGGCCGATTTCATGTTGTTTTCTTGAAGAGCACGCGCCATGTCCGGATCGAGCATTTCATCTTCACGGCCCTGCGAAAGCGCGTTATTCAAAACACCATCGATAACCGAGGCGATCTCAACCGCAGGTCGAGCGGCCGCCATGCGCCAGCCAATCTTACGAACCATAGGTTCCTTTGAGATCAACAAGGCTTTTACGGTGCGAGGCGAGGGACGAGCCTGCGCGGTCATATACATGTTCGCAACGTTCGTCAGCTCGGTGAAATTCAACTTTAGGTTATTGGACACCAAATCCTGCTCAGCAAGCTTAGCCATCTCAGCGTTGGCTTTACGCTCGCGAAAGACTTCTTTTACTTTGCCGAGTGTCTCAACATCGTGGCTACGGGCGATCGCATACGCTTCGCCGAGATCCATATCTTTCACGATTTCCGGCTTTTCGTTCTTCTCGGTGGTCTGACAGGCTGAGGCTAAAAATAGACTCAAACTTAAACCAAAGACGTGCAGCATTCTCAACATAGGGCTCCCTATTTTGGCTCAAGGAAAACGTTCTCTATATCCATTCTATTTTTATTTTACCCTGGAGCGAACTCTCAAGTCTCGATCTCCAGGCTTCGAGTTCAGAACTTTCGCTTTGCCGAACTTTGAGCCTAAGCGATTTTTCATGAAATTCGATAAGCTCAACGCCTAGCGATGCATGAAGCTGCGCCCACAACCTGACATCGATCTTTTGCGCCTTCCCCTCGGTTTTTACATGGGAAACAAAGGATAAACCCTGCGCCGCTGCGAACTTTCGCAGAAAAGCCTGGGGCCAGTCGACGACGACCTTGGGCTGCGTTTGCGTGAGGCTACTCACAAGCGTCCGAAGAAAAGTCAGCTGCGCCTGCATGTGTAACAGGTACCAAATGAGAA
>JAZKGL010000220.1:0-2112 GCA_040385935.1 Bdellovibrionota bacterium | reverse complement strand
CGAATGTCACAGAAGGCTGCGTAGCCTTTTACAACGCCGATATTCGCTCGCTCACGCAGTGGCTTGCGCCCATGCAGTCGATCATCGTCATTGCCAAAGATGCGACTCAGGTGAACCGCGCGGAAGACGTCGAGCAGGTGACAAAGCTCGTAGGCGAATGGACGAGCGCTTGGGCCGATCGCGATGTCGAACGGTATATCAGCTACTTCATCCCGAATTTTCGTTCGACCGATAACAAGAATCTTCGCGCTTATAAAAACTATAAGGCGCGGGTCTTTGCTTCGTATAAGTCGATGTCGGTGTCGATGAAAGATGTGCGGGTGTTCACGCATGATCGTTATGCAGTTGCAGTGATGAACCAAGACTTTGCGGGCGACGATAGGTTTCACGTCAAAGGCCGTAAAGTTTTATACTGGCAAAGGCTGGACAAAGGCGGTTGGAAGCTCTTTCATGAGGAGTTTGATCCAAAGCCGGTGAAGTTTACGAACCTCTCGCGCGATAAGATCGCGCAGATTATCAAGACGTCTCCAAGCACTAAGTTTCTTCAGGATTCACGCGAATCCAAGCTCTGAATCATTTACCGTTCGCAGTATTCTGCTCTTTAATTCCCGTAAGATCGACGAGCACTATGTCGTCGATCATCGTTCCTCTCGCCACGCCTACTCCAAATTCTTGAAAATTAATTCCAACTCTTTCCTGCGTTGCCGTAAATACGATGCCTTGGTACTTCCATTCCGTATTCCTGGCAAGAACGTCGGGCTTTGATCGACCATCTAGGTTGACTCTCATGGTGTTGGCATTGGCTGCCTCAGCACTCCCACGGTAAGCAAAGCTAATACGATAGTCTCGGCCCTTGGTAAGAAGGACTTCCTGATAGATTCCGATATTAATTTTTCGGTCCGAGAGATCTGTGCCGCAGCGCGCGATCAGCTCCATCCACTGCCGTCCATGGGCGGCTGTCACCTGAGGTTTCAGCCAATCACCATCGAGTTCGTATTGATCCACGCACAGCGGATCCGAGTCGAACTTTTGAGATTGCCATGCATTTTGATTCTTGCGCTCTATCGTGCGGGATACTGCGAAATTTTCTTTGTTTATAACTTCGTCTTCAAAGCTGCCGTTTTTTACGAGGTTCATGATCTTGTGATCGATCTCAAATGAAGCATCAGATAGAGCCTGATTGTTGGCATCGACAACCATGATAGCGACGTTAAGAGGACTAGCGACTAGGTCTGGGGGAAGACTCACCGCGTAAAGACCTGCGTTGGTTTCTTTGAAAGTCGTTTTTGTCCAAACTTTTTCCACCTCACTTGCATACATTGCATAAGCCGGTGCAAAAATCTGAGCCCCTTCAAATTCTCCTCGCTGACACTGCATACCTAACATCGGATCAAAGTTACACGTAAGGCTACCTCCACCGACGGGAACGGGAATCACAACGATTCCTGGAGGCAATTTAATATCGCTGTGTGATTCAGAGCCTGGTGATGGAGCTGAGGCATCGGACTCAAGATCAGCCGACGCGGATTCAGGTGACGCATTCGAGGCAGGCGACTTGTTGTCAGGTTTGCTCGCACCTTTTTTGCTCGGATCCTTATCACTAGCCGAAGGCGTCTGATCTTTTGCTTCTGATGTATTCATGGACGGCGCGTCTTCACGAAAGCCCATTGCTGAGCACGAGACGACGGAAATCCAAAGAATCATTGAGATCAACCGATTCATGACTACCTCTCGGGGAAGAGTACCCCTACTCATCGGGTCAAGTTGGGCCAAACTTAATAAAAGGCCTTTAACGCCTCAGATTTTGCAAAGTTATAGGGTAGTTAGGAGGGGTGAATTCCACTTCTTACTGGTTTGAGAAAACGAAGCCGGGGTTGAATGGAGGGGGTGGAGGGCAATTTCATTCGTCTAAGTCTGGGTTGCTTTATATGGTGCGTTTTCCCTCGGGATAGCGCTTCGCTGGTGCCTCCGGCGGCATAAGAGGAGAGGCTCCGCCTGCCCCCCTTATGTATCCCCCCACCGTACAGGCTACCGCTTCGCGGGGCGCGTTTGCTTTCTTTTTTTTGGTTTATATTTTTTCGTTTTTTCTTTTTTTCGCGGCCCAACTCAATG
>JAZKGL010000219.1:0-7396 GCA_040385935.1 Bdellovibrionota bacterium | reverse complement strand
GTATAGAAAGAAATGTTTGATCGAGCTCGTTTTGCGAAAGCGTTTTTAGGGCTTTGGCTCCCATTCCTTAACCTCCTCAGATGATTATCCCTCAAGTTTAAAGGATATGGAGGCGGCTTGCCAGAGGCGCTTAACGCTTTGATACGCGAAGGGCCACGAAAGGCAGCGGGGTCGTTGTAAACTGAGGAGTCAAACGGTGGGTGTGACTAGGGTCCGGCTCCATCTTGAATGCTCGCAGAAATCGGCTGAGGGTAATATTCATCTCTAACTTGGCGAGCCCCATCCCAATGCAGTTGCGCACGCCTCCGCCGAAGGGAAAGTAGGCGAAGGGGTGGCGGCCCTGAGAGTGTTCCGCAAGAAAACGCTCAGGCCAGAACTCGGTAGGCCTCGGCCAATGATCGGGATGCCTATGCATCAGCTGCTGAACGAGTAGGAAAGTACTGCCGACCGGGTAGTTTACGCCTTTGAAGGCAAGGGGTTCGGTGAGTTCGCGACTGATCGACCAGATCGCGGGGTAGAGGCGAAGGATCTCTTGCTGAACAAGATTCACGTACGCATGTGAGTCTTTATCTTCGTGAATGATTTTATCGGTCGCCTCAGGCTCTTGGCTCAGCGCATGAAATCCCATAGCCAGAGATGCTGCCGTGGTCTCATGGCCAGCGAGGATCAAAGTCAGAACCTCGTCGCGAAGCTGACGATTACTCATGCCCGCCCCGGTTTCCTCATCAACGGAAGCGAGATAGACCGAAAGCAGATCTTGATACAGTTCAGGATTTTTGCGGTGCTTATCGATGACCTCGAAAGTGATTTCATCGAAAATCCGTATGACGCGTTTGATCTTTCTATGCATCGGGGTAGGCACCCAGAACGGAATATCAAAGGGCACATAATAGATATAAGTCGAATACTCCTGAAACGCCGTCATAGCATCCGTGATCACATCCGACTTGTCTTTGAAATCGGTCGTAAACAGTATGCGCACGATAACGTTCAAAAGAAGTTTCGACATTTCCGCGCTGATATTGATGAGCGGATCGACCGCGATTTTTTTCTCCCAGTCGGCGATCATCTCTGTGACCTCTTCATCGATCACGGTTCGCATATGATCGATCATGCGCGGGTGAAAGGCAGGATTGGCTAGTTTACGGTTAACCCTCCACGTCTCCCCACCCGACAAAATCAATCCGTTTCCGCCTACCCTTTTCATGCGTTCGAAAAATATAGATTTTCGATTGGTCTTCTCGGTGCCCATCAGAATTTTTCCGATAAGATCGGGGTCGGTCACCTGATACATGGGAGGTGCGAAGGGCAAAGGCATGCGGGCAATATCACCGTATTTCTGGCGATTGGCTTCGAGAAAATTCCAGGCGGTATAATTCTTTTTGAAGAGAGAGTTATAAAAGAAGGCGAGAGCCGTCTTTGGTCCCTGCGGCAAACGGTTTCGAACGGCAGGCTGTGGGCTTAGTTCGCTAGACATGCTTGGGGGTCCTCTCGTCTCAAGAAAGAGAGGATATTACCATGAAGAATTAGCGATTGGTCTTCTTTTGAATCTGATCAATTTTCGTCGCAACAATTTTGTCTTTCGGATTCGCATTTAACAGCGGCTCCAAAAGGCCCATGGCGGCTGAGTAGTTGCGTTCGGCCTCATAGACTTGAGCTAGGCGAATCTTGGCGAGGCGCTGCTGCTCGGGTTTATCGGACTCGCTGATTATGGCCTCGTACTCTTTAATCGCATCGGCTGGATTCCCTTGACTCTCATGGGCTGTAGCAAGATCGGCACGCGCGTCAAAGGATGTGTTGCCGTATTCGTAGACAGAGGCTCTCAATTGATTGACCGCTTCTTGATTATTGCCAGCGCTCAAATTCAATGCGCCTTTGACAGCAGAGACTAGACCGCGGTTTTCATCCGTTACCGGCAAGGAATTGACAAAACGAAGGCCCTGCTCGATGTTTTGGCCTTCTTCATAGACATTCAGTAGCTCCTTCATCGCGCTGTCGTTGGTGGGATCGACGCGCATGGCTTCTTCCAGATAAGGCTGGGCTTCGGCGGGAGAGTTCTTATCGAGGATCTGGATCATGGCCAGTTCGAGAAGAATTCCAACATTCTTAGGATCTTTAGCAAGGGCCGCTCTCAGCAAAGGCTCGGCTTCGTTCCACTGGCCTCGATCAACGAGGTCCATCGCTTGCTGAAGAGCAGGCGAGACTTCCGAGCCATTGGCTGTGCGAGTGCTACCTGTCACACCGTTATTACGAGGCATAAGAACCGTATTGGGATCAGACTGCGACGGCCCGCGCGCCGCTGTGGCAGCGGGTTTTACATCTTCAAATGCATTTTCGGGGATATGAATGTGGCCTTTATCTTCACGAAGGCTATAGAGAACACCGCCTGCCACGGCGAGCAAAACAGTAAGTAGCACTGACCAAACAACGAACTCTTTGGAGTTCTTCGTCTGTGCTTGAATTGGTCTTTGAGTCTTAGCCATATGAAAAAGCCTCCAATGCCCAGTGGCTCGCACCCGGCAATCTGACAAGTCTATATAAAACGAAGTGATCGCACTTACTGAACTCGCCTTGCGCCGACGAAGAATTCCGCAAGCAAAAAGAAGAGACCTAGTAAGCTGAGGGCCATATGCCGCTCTTTCCAGACCTTTTCCCGCGTGGCTTTTAACTCATCACCATGAGCCAGCTCCCGGCGGTAGAAGTCGTCCAGCCCCTCGCGGCCACCGATAAGTCGACCACCACCGGCCTTAGCTATTGCAGTCAATCCACCTAAATCGGGTTTAGAGACCACCATTTGGCCGCGATCGTCGCGCATAAAGGAACCCGTTTCATCCGGAATCGGTGACCCACCCTCACCCATCGCCAGACTAAAGACACGCACACCCTTTTCCCCCAGAGTCTTTGCGCCTTCAATCGCATTCTGGCCATGGTTTTCGCCATCGCTGATCAAAACGACAGTTTTTGCCCGGCTGCCCGACTCGCTGCCTTGCTCGAAGGCTTTGTCCGCGAGTGCCAGGGCGGCCGCGATCTCAGTCCCCTGCACCGGCAGAAGATCGATCGTAGATCCATCAAGGAACAAATCAAAGGTTCCTTTATCATAGGTGAGAGGACACTGAATAAAGGCCACACCGGAGAATAATATAAGTCCGATGCGATCGCCTTTGACAGTTTGTAGAAGATCGCGAATCGAGCGCTTGGCCTTTTCCAGCCGATTGGGTTTTACATCCGTCGCGAGCATGCTGCGCGAGAGATCGAGGACGACCATAATGTCTGTTCCGCGATGTTTTACATCGGCCCAGTGAAAGTCCCAGCGCGGACGTGCGAGGCCTAAGAGTACTGCCCCTACTGCGAAGAGTAGGAGAAGACGCCGCAGCCACTCAAACTTCTCGCGCGTAGCCCCCGTTCGCCAGCTGAGTGACAGCGCGGATAAGCGAAGTTTGTAGTTCTTACTTGCGGCCATGCGTACGAGTAAGACAAACAAAAACGCGGGGATTATAAAGTAGAGGTAAAACGGCTCGGCAAAATTCATGGAACCACCCTCTGGCGACTGGTTAACCAAAGCTGTTCGCTAGCCAAAAAGAAGAGCGCACCGCAGAGAAATACCCAAGCCAGCTCTTCGCGTTCGATGGGATCTTCGAACTCCTGCTTGGCTTTTTCGAGCTTATCGATCGTGGAATAAACCTCTTTGAGATCTTCGGTCGTTTTCGCCTGATAGGATTGACCACCTGTGAGTTCGGCGATTTTGTTCATAAGCTCAGTGTTGACTTTGAAAACCTGCGGTCGATACTCGGTTCCCCAAAACCCTTGGACAGGAAAGGGGACCGGCTCGTTCGTTCCTACCGCGATCGTGTAGATTTTAATACCGAGGGTTTTGGCCAGCTGAGCCGCCTCCAAGGGATCGATGGTGCCCGCCGTGTTATCACCGTCGGTGAGCAAGATCAGAACTTTTGAGGGCGCTGGTATATCCTTGAGCCGTTTGACACCTGTCGCGAGTCCATCGCCTATGGCCGTCTCAGGACCTGCCATACCAATCGCGATGTGCTTGAGAAACTGCTGTAGAATCTGATGATCCATTGTCAAAGGCGCCTGAGTGGTCGAGGTCGTACCAAAGACGACAAGGCCGATGCGATCGTCAGGCCGTGAGGAAATAAATTCGCCGACAACCTGCTTGACGACTTCGAGACGGTTTTTTCTTTCGCCGCCCACTTTAAAATCCATCGCGAGCATACTCTGCGAGGTATCGAGCACAAGAACGATATCGAGTCCTTCAACATGCTTTTTCTGACGAACATCCCCGCCTTGGGGACGTGTGGCCGCCACGATTAAACAGGCGAGAGTGAGTAGGCGCAAATAGATCGGCATATCGCGTTGCCAGCTGCGCCTCCTGGCGTAAGACTGAAGACTGGTCAAACTAGGGAAACCATACCCTCGTTTTTTCTTTTCAGCATGCGATCGATAGGCGAATAAAAAAGGTAAGAGAATGAGCGCAAAAAGCCCAAGCGGATAAACAAAACTCGTAGGAACGGGCCATGGCCAGGCTATCAACGCTGACTCCTTCGTCGCACATCACGCTGCCGCAGAAACTTCTGCAAGCTGTCGGCGGCTGGCAGATCGGTTGGCAGGAGTAAAGCTGTAGCACCAGCTACCCGAACCGACTGGAGCCAGCTATCCATCGCTTTCTTCTGCGTGATTGCCCAATTTTTTCGAAAATCCATATCATCGGTGTTCACATAAATCTTTTGACCCGACTCTTTATCTTCCATAGCGACAATGCCCGCAGCGGGCAGTGTAACCTCGCTCGCATCATGGAGACGCGCGCATATCAATTCATGTCGCGAGCCGAGCTGACGAAGGAGCGAGGGCTTATAGTTTGCGTAGTAATCGGAGATTAAAAAGACGAGGGCGCGTTTCTTGCGAATATTAAGAAGATAGCGAAGCGCTCCTTCTAAATCCGTCTTTTGGCCCTGCGCTTTATGTGTAAGGACCCGGCGAATAATATCCCACACGTGACGCCGCCCTTTGCTAGGCGGCGTGTAGTGTTCAACCGTATCAGAGAAGATGAGGAGACCGATTTTGTCTTTGTGTTTGGTGGCGAGGAAAGCCACGATCGCCGCGAATTCGGCCGCCAACTCATGTTTGGGGCGGCCCTGTCCGCTGAAGTACAGCGAGGAGCTGACGTCGAGCATCAGCATAACGGTCATGTCGCGTTCTTCGCGATAGACCTTAACAAAAGGAGTCGACGTGCGGGCGGTGACGTTCCAGTCGATGCTTCGCAAATCATCGCCTGGAACATATTCCCGAAGTTCTTCAAAGTCCCAGCCACGGCCCTTAAAGGCACTCACATAGTCGCCTAGGAGCATATCCGAGGCGAGGTGGTCGGCTTTGAGTTCCAGATGCCGGATCTTTGCCAAGACTTCAGGCGACAACACTATTCGTTACCCTTACGTGGTGACCAATTCACTTGACCAGGCCAGTAGGCAATCACCTCGCTGTCCGCAATCACGCGCTCAAGCGCTTCCCAATGTTTCATAGGCGACTTAAGACGAGGATGAACCGACAAAGCTTCAATCTTCGATTCCGCTCCTGATTTGAATTCTTTCATACACTGCCATGGCGATCTACCGGTAAGACAATCCATAAGAGATTCGTTTTCAGGCTCGTAGCGGCTCAGCGGATAGAGGAGTTCGGGATCGAGCTTGGCTAGAATCTTGGCTTCGCGCATTGCATCAGTCAAACCGCCAAGCTTATCCACCAAGCCGATTTTTGACGCTTCGACTCCGGTGTAAACACGGCCTTGAGCGATGGCGAAGATATGCGATGGATCTTGTTTACGGCCGCTGGCAACCTTGTTGACAAAAGCGTTGTAGGTCTCATCGATCGATTCGCCGAGTATTGTTTTGTCCTCTTCTGTGCTCTTCGATCCAAAGTTGAGATAACCTTTGCGATCGGACTGCGAGATGATGTGAAAGTTCACACCCCATTTTTCTGGAACGCCAAGACCTTTGATAGCAGCTCCGATCACACCGATCGAGCCCGTGATAGTAGTAGGTTCAGCCATGATCATCGTCGCCGGAGCTGCGATGTAATAGCCGCCCGAAGCCGCAACCGACGCCATAGACACGATCACCGGTTTTTTCTCAGCGAGCTTTCTCACCTCGTCCCAGATAAGATCGGACGCCAATGCTGATCCGCCTGGCGAATCGATGCGAAGAACAACCGCTTTTACAGAATCTTTCTTAGACGCCCAGTCTAATTCTTTAATGAGATGAGTGGGCGTGATTTTGCCATCGGAATCTCCGCCAGCATCCATCACGATTTCACCAGTCGCTTCGATAAGGGCGAGCGAAGCTGCGCCTGAGCCCATATCCGGTGCGTTCTTCTCACTGTCGAGTTTTTCCGAACCGCTCAGATAGTCATCAAAATCGACGATATTCTTCGCGCTCGCTTCTTTTTGAATTTCATCGACAAACTGGGGAACATAACCGAGGCGATCGACCAGACCTTTAGAGAGCGACTGTTGGCTGGTGAACAGCGAGCGTTTGAACCAGCCGTCAACTTCGTCACGCGATTTCTTACGCCCTTCGCTTACCGCGTCGAGCAGAATCGAGCGAAGATTGCTTTCAATTGCCCCGTACATTTCAATCGTCTCAGCCGAGGGCGCGTCGGCAACAAAGGGCTCCATCGCCGACTTATATTTACCCGCACGAACGACTTCCATCTCCACGCCGAGTTTCTTGAGGGCAGAGCCAAAGTACATCAATTGAAAGCTGGGGCCGGGAATAGTAATGCCGCTGACAGGCGCTAGATTGATTTTATTGGCTGACGACGCGAGAAAATAATTCATCGTGTCGCCTTCGTTCAAATGAACGTAAAGCGGCTTTTTGCTCTTTTGAAAGTCAACGAGAGAGCGGCGAAGGGCGGTGGTGGTTATGAAGTCCGAGCTGCCGTTTTCGAGATCGAGAAAGACACCCTTCACGCGAGCATCGACAGCCGCGCGACGCAAGACAACTTCGAGGTCTTTGACCGAGGTCGGAACGTCGTCAGAGAAGATAGCGCTGAAGAACTTTTGGCGTTCGCTCAGAGATTCAGACGTGATGCCATGTTCGATTTTGATCTGAATGATTGCATCATCCACCTGAGGAGCCGCGGCGATAGTCGTCTTGGTCGTCGACTTTTCAGAATTCTTGAGTGCGCTGTAGGCTCCGATAGCGATCAGCAAAACGAAGGCGGTCATGAGAATACCGAGCAAGGCGAAATAGCCGGTAAAGATCATGAAGATGGTGCGCAGCAGTCGCGCGAAAATACCTCTTTGGCGGGGCTTATTCATGTTTGCTCTCATTCTTCATTCACGTAAATTCCAAAAGACTGAAGGCCATAGTGTAATCAGGTTTTTTGA
>JAZKGL010000218.1:0-4986 GCA_040385935.1 Bdellovibrionota bacterium | reverse complement strand
TGCGCCGGTATCGATTGTGTGGGGAGCAGATCCCCAAATCTTTCTGAGCGGAGTTACCTATGTTGTTGTTGCAGAAGATGTCTCGTCCTGTCTTTGTTTCTATCCTCTTGTTATCGGCTTGTTCCAAAGCCCCCGAGCGAGGATCCTATCGAGGGCTTCCTTCGGAACCAGTTCTCAAAAGTTTTAAAATCCAGATGAAAAGCACAGCGGAAGGAAAGGATCACGACTTGAGTGATCTGACTTTGAAACTGCAGAATTCGGCTCAAAAGGTCGGTTGTGCGGTGGATTCGGTTGCTCCTATCACTTGGGAAGCGGGCGCTGTCAGCTCCGAGCTTTCTCAAAGCTATCATGTGGCTTTGAAAGACTGTGATCTAGATAAAGACAGCACCGATCAGGCTTTGCTTTCCTTTAGCGAAGAGGACTTTGTCGAAGCCGCTGAGGCGGAGGCTGTCATTCGCTTGAATGTTGCTGAGAATGATCAGGGCAAAGCTCAGCAGACTTACCTCTCGCAGATATCGCGCGATGAAGTGTGTGATCTTTTGCCTGCCGATGCGCCTCAAATTATCGTCGCTGTGATCGACTCCGGTGTGGAAGTGGATCACCCGGATTTGATAAACGCCTTTGCGCGTGACAGCGATGGCCAAGTTATCGGTGCGAATTTTGTCGGCAAGGGCTCGCGACTGGCGCCCGATTCAAACTGGGGTGATCAAAACGGTCACGGAACCCATGTAGCCGGTATCGTCGCGGCCACTTCAAACAATAAAATCGGTATAACCGGCGTCGCAGGCTGTGCCAATGTCAGAATTATGCCGGTACGTGTTATGGGCGCGAATGGTTCGGGAAGCTCTTTGGAAATCGATCGTGGTGTGCAGTGGGCTATGGCTCACGGGGCTGACATTATCAACCTTTCCCTTGGTAGCAATGTCAGCTTTCGTCGTGCTCAAGCCTCGCATCCAAACCCTTTGTATACCGAAGCCGCTGCGCGTGGCGTCATGGTCTTCGCAGCTGCAGGGAACGAATCGCTGACTCTAGGGCAGAATCAAAACGCCTACGTTTACAGCTACCCCGCGAGCTACGACCACGTGATTTCGGTGGCAGCGCTCGATAGCAAAGGCAACCTCGCCCGTTTCTCCAACCGCGGGGAAACAGTTGATATCGCTGCTCCTGGTGTTGAAATCCTCTCGACTTATATGGGTAAAGGCTACCGCCGTGAAAGCGGCACCTCGATGGCGTCTCCTGTCGCGGCTGGAGCTTATGCTTTAGCCCTGTCGGCGAGTCGTCAGAAGGCTAGGCCTTCTTCGAGTGAAGTTGAAGATGCTTTGATCCTTGCCGTTGATCGTAAGAACCTCGATACCGAAGATGTGCTATCGGCTGGTGTTATGAACGTGAAGACTCTGGTTGGCATCATTGCTCAACCCAATCCCACGGAAGCGGAACTGACGCCAAATAGCCCAGTAGAAATGCCTGAAGAAGTAAACGAAGGTCCAGAGCAAGAGCTTAGCCCACCTAAAATCCAAGCTATGAATTTTGCCGGTTTGACGGAAGGCATGAACTGGGCTCGCGCGCAGACAATCTCGGTCGAAGGTTGGCCCAAAGGTAAAGCGGCTCGCATTTATCTGTACTGGGTCACGGCTAAAAATCCGACACCGACTTCATTTGTAATCTTGAATAGAAGCCATTTGAGTGAGGATGGATTGTCGGTAACAACGACCTCCGCATATAAGCTTTACGGTGAAGGAAAGCTTGTGGCCGAAGCCGTGGATGCTGAAGGCGATCGCCTTTCGGTCTCTGAGATTGCGATACAAGGTCTGTAAACTTAGCTTTTCTAGTTTTCCCTCTGGTAAAGACCTAAGGCCCATCGGGCTTTAGGTCTTTTTTCGTCGATTTTCCTCACGTTGCGCGCTAATATTCGAGAAAACAAAATCTAAGGAAATGACCATGCTCGACAACGAGAAAACGCTCTTGAAGTCTGAGTTCCCCCACGCCGCCGATGCTTATTTAAGAGGGCCACAGGGTCTTGGATCGGGCGCGGCTAAGGCTTTTGCCGACCTCGCCAAAGGCTTTCTCTCGGAGGTCATTGTTCGCTGGGATGGGCATACCGTCGATGGCAAATCCGCTGGGAATTTAGCGAGGCTTAACATCGCCGAGGGTCAGGTGATTCGTATCATGACTCGCGGGCCTGATGCGGAAGCTGCATTAACCGCCTTGGAAAGAGCAGTGATGCTTGGTCTTGAAGCCGATGAAGATCCCTTCGAAGCCGAGGCGCTTGAAAGCCTCGAAGATGCTGCCGATGTGCGGCGAGGCAGTCCGGCTGCGGCTGGGCTTTCGATTGCAGCGGCCTTTGTTTGGCAGCCACCCGAAATTTCTGTGAATGCTTTAAGTGAAGCTTATCCTAAAGAGCGCAATAAACTGCTGAGCGCTTTGATCGTCGCAAGGCAGGAGCTACAAAAGTTAATCGGCGAGGTCGCGACTTTAACAGGCTCGCTTTTAGCCCCGATTTTTGCTGAACAACTCAATCTGCTTGATGATCCTGATCTCCTTGAAGAAACCGATCGTGCTTTGAGACAAGGATTGTCGGCTCGCGAAGCCTTTGCCCTGGTCATGCAGAAACACGGCTCGGCCTTTGACGTTGAAGTTCGTGTGATGAATATCCTTAGCGGTTATGGATCAAACGCGCGAATCAAATCCTTGCCGCCCAATCCGATCATACTTGTTTGCCAGACTCTATCCCCGTCTGATTATGTGTTGCTCGATCCTGAACGTGTCGCAGGAGTAGTGACGCAAGCTGATCTGGGACCGACCATTGCCGGCCGACTTATGAAGTTACGGGGGATACCTTGCGTAGCCAATATTGGGGCAAGTGATCGTCCGATTCGAACGGGAATCCCACTGATTATCGATGGGGATAGTGGGCTCGTGGTAGTCAAACCCAATGCAAATTCTTATAAGACAGCGCGGATGCTGATGCGCTCGCGCGTACAAAAAAATCTGCGACCAGCGCCCGAGCCTTTGCGCCGAACCGAAGCCCCGATCTTCAACGAAAAATCGATCGAGCACTTCTCACAGGCAGCCAAGCTCGCAGCTACTCTTGAGATACCGTCGAGTGATTTGCCCTTCGAGCCTATCGTTCATAGAGCCGGCGCAGCACGTGAACTTCCCGACGATCTTTTAATCGATAGGCCTAGGCCTTCGGATCTCGGGAGCAATAAAGGCAAAAAAACTATGTGGGATAGGTTGCTAGGTCGTAAGTAAAATATTGATGTTATTGCTTAATTATACTCCGGCCGCGATACTTTGGAGGGAGCGTTCAGAATCGTTTTAGTTCTGTGTGCAATCGGCCGATAAGGGTTACGGAGGGTTATACTCAGCCCCCTTAGTCATTTTAGGAAGATAAAGCCCATGGCCCGAACCCTATTCAAAAGTCTAAGCGTGCTGCCGGTCGCCCTTACTTTGCTTACTGCTTTATCCTGTTCCCAGCCGCCCGCTATGGTTTCATCAAATAAAATTGGTGCATCGAAAGACGCAAAGCCGGATGTTAAAGATCAGGTTGAAGACGATGATCAAAAGTCGTCGGATGATGAAGATATGGCTGATAAAGAAGACGAAAAGGTCGAAGATAAAGACGCGGATAAAGATAAAGAGGACGATAAGGTTCCTGATCCTGTGGTCATGGAACCTGCTAAGGAGCCGGAGAAATCCAAGTTTGTGCCTTGCGTCGATCAAACCGATAAATGCCATCCTCATGTTTTCGTGATGGCGGATGAACCTCTTCATAAGATACTTCTCGTGAATCTGGACGATCCGAGCAAAGACTGGGATCTCGATGTTCCAGGTGGTGCACGTGATTTGCAGTTGATTGGGGATAATAAAGTTTTGGTTGGAACTCTCGATGGTCCTGGCGGCTATCATGAGGTGGATTTGACCACGGGTAAGATCTTGAAGTCTGTGACAGGCTTTGGGGGTGTGCAAGCGGTTCAGCGTTTGGCAAACGGCAATACCTTAGTTATGGGCTCAGGACTCGATGGCGGCCGAGGTATGGTCGTGCTGGAAGTCGATGGAAACAAGAAGATTTTGAGCAAGAAGGAGTTTCCAAATGTTCGCGACGGACGTATGGTTCGTCAGACGAAGGCAGGTACCTTTTTAATGGGGACCAGTACAGGGACTCAAGATGCCGACGTGATGCTTGAGATGTCGGCCGATAATAAAGAGCTTCATCGATATCCTGTGAATAGTTGGCCCGCGCACTTTGCGCTTCGTGCTCCCAATGGCGATACCGTGGTGGCTACTGGTCACGGTAAGACGATACGTATCTTTGATAAAGACAGTAAGATAAAGAAGGAAATCGGTGGTCCGAATACCCCTGATGCAGCTGCCGTGAATCCTAATTATTCGGGTCACTTCTTTATGCTGCCAAACGGCAACTATATTTTGACGAACTGGCAAGGGCATGAGAAGAATTTAGGTGCCAAGGGTCGTCAGATCGTTGAGTACAATGCTGAAGGTAAGCTTGTTTGGTGGTGGAAGCAGGACGCAAAGCGGATGTCGGCTATTCACAGTATTTTGGTGCTGGATAATCTTGATCTTAGCAAGCCTTATTCAGACGCCAATGGCGTCTTGGAGATTTTGAAGTGAGGGTCGGGTTTGCGTTAATGAAATGATAAAAAGATTTTTTGTCTTTGTAGCCAATGTTATTCGTTTAAGACTGGGGGGCTTTATGCTGTGCGTATTCCCTCGGGATAGCGCTTCGCTGGTGCCTCCGGCGGCATAAGAGGAGAGGCTCCGCCTGCCCCCCTTATGTATCCCCCCACCGTACAGGCTACCGCTTCGCGGGGCGCGTTTGCTTTCTTTTTTACTCTGGGATGTTTGAAACTAAATCACCTCCTCACCACTTCGTGCTTCGAACAAGTCCATCCCATTACCGCAGTATTATAGTTCAAAGTCACTGCCCAAAGGGCAAATGCTCCGAAATGCGGTAACTAAAGGTGT
>JAZKGL010000217.1:0-7578 GCA_040385935.1 Bdellovibrionota bacterium | reverse complement strand
CACGGGCCAAAGGTCCTCCGAGTTTTACGAGCACGACATGACTAGCGTGGCGAATGGTCTTCATCGTTTGGATCGCTCACTAAATCCACCGACAGCGTTATCAAACGCCGCCTGACTGCTCGCGTCCAAAGTATCGCCGGCAAGAATGATATCGTAGAGACATTTAGCTGTCCGAATTACGGCTAATCTGACTTTCATAGGATTTCCATCGACCTGGCCTTCAGCCTCAGTAATCATTCCCGGATTGCCATCCATTTGTCGAGCGACGGGCACGCCAACGGTCGTAGCACCCGGGAGTTGTCTAAGGACATCAGCCGATAAATCCTCGAGGGATCGAAAACGATCCTGACCGCAAATCGAACTTACACTCAAAATCGCCTTATCTTTTTTATTTCGGAACGCGGAATCAGCGTCAGCGGGATCGATCTTTTCCCAACCAGCGCCCGGTGTCGGAAGCGAATAATCATCACTTCGCTCTTCCTTGGAACCGAAGATAGTCGATAGACATCCGCCGAGACAAAGGCTCGGGAGTAACACGGCGGCTTGGAAAATTTTCCTAAAGTTCACTGGTCGTCCTAAGATTTTTGGGGAAAGGGAACACACGGGCGGGTACCCTACCAGAGCAGCTTCTCGCTTCGAGGCGCAGAAGAAAACACTAATTTCCTATATAATTCTCGCGGGTCCCAAAAAGAGTGCTTCTTTTTCGAGACATACAGAGAGTTTCGATTATTTTGGGGATTTTTATGAGAAAAGAAAAAGGCCGCCTCATTCCGAGACGGCCCCTATGATCAAGGTGTGAGTGCCTGGCAGTTGCCAGGTGTAGGATTTGCCTGCTCGACCCAGGCCAGACCTTGACGTTCGGCCGAACGCCCTGATTGAACCAGAGGAAGATCCGGCTTCAGTACCTTGCCGTCTTTGCCAAGGAAATTATCTTTGTTGGTCTCACCGTAAGCAAACACATCAATCGGAATGGACTCAGCTGTTATTTCGCCGAAGAATAGTCCGATCGCATCCGCATTTACACCACCGTTTTGCAGGCCGCCTTTGAAAGCCTCAGTCTGGAAAAAAGTGGGGTTGAAGTTCTTTTCGCTGCTAAGTGGTCCTCCCACTACGATGCAGCCATCAATAGGAAGAATTCCTTTAAGCGGATAGATTAGAGTTTTATAGGTGACTCCACCTGATCCTATCTTATAGCCATCGAGATCGATCGACCGGCCGCTCGTGTTCCGAATTTCGATCCACTCTAGATTCGTGTCTTCGCCACTTGGATCGTAGAAGATCTCTGTCAGAGTTAAATCCTGTTTACGAACAGTCACCTGATAAAGCTTTTCGCTACCGTTGATACTCACTCGCAGTTCGCCAACGCTGGCCTGCTGTCCAGTAACTGTGAGCCTAAGTGCTTGCTCGCCGGCCTTCAGCGGCGATTGGACCACCGATAGACCATCGGATGAAAGGACGACAATCTTAGAAGCAGCCGTAGCCGATTCTGGTAGATCAAGGGGAAGCTCCACGGTAGTCGATAGACCAACCCAAACGCTCAGTTCACTGGTCGAAGAATTCAGAGGTTTCGGAACAAAGGTCTTCGCTAAGATCACGCTCGATTTCACTTCACTGCTGCCTAGGCGAGCAATGATTTCGAAATTTCCGTTCTGAGTCGTCGCAGGATTTGAAACGACTGCATTTACGGCGACCGACAAAGCATTCGCTGGGACCACAACACTCGTAGGAAGTTTTACGAGAGGGCTGGTACTTTCAAGAGTCACTGCAACTTCAACGGCCGACGAGCGATCCAAAGTCAAAGTTATGGGTGTAATAAAACCAGACGATGTTTCAGCATAAATGATAGACGGATTAAGAGATTTCACACGAGGATTGCCGCTTTTCACAAGCGCGATATCGGTAAGCGTCCGAGGCTCAAGCAAGTTCTCAGTGCCCGATCGCCGCAAGATACCAGTCACCTTATAGGAGTCGCCTACAAGGGGTGTTGGTGTAGGACTTAGACCAAAGTTATTTCCGACATTGATCACGCCACCGATATTGAAAAGTCCAGTGGACGTTTTATCACTGACTACACCCTCAACAGAGACCAGAAGACCGACGACTGTTGACTGCATGAGAGCGTCCGTCGAGAGTGTCTGCACAATAGGAAGTGACCCATCTACGGCCGATAGCACAGTTGGATTCTTAATCTGAACTTCGCCCAAATAAACATCATAGACGGCTTTAAGTTCAAGACGCTGCCCAACCTTAGGTTTGTCGCCTTTAGGCTGGTAAACAAAAACGCCCGCCGTGCCTGCCTCGTCTTGGATATAGTATCCGGTTTTAGAGATAGCGCTGACGAGTCCTGAAATTTCAACTGGTGCCGCCGGACGAAGGGACGACAAGAGCAGTGGCTCATCGCGCGAAGAGTTGAAAGCGCTCATAGTCTCAAGCTTGCACGAGCCAAACCCCGGGTTGCTGAGCAATGCACATGGATCACAGACATCGCCTGATCCATCGCGATCGGTATCGTCTTGCAAGGGATTGGCATCCAGAGGGCAGTTATCAACGATATCCTTGAGACCGTCTTGATCACGATCATCGTTGAATTTCTTCACTTCGCACGAAGCATCACCCAGTGGACAAAGATCGCAGCTATCGCCGACGCCATCAGCATCCGCATCGGCCTGCTTGCCCTGATCCATGGGACGAATCGGGTTGAAGACGCGAGGACAATTATCTGCGGCATCCTTAACACCATCGCCGTCTTGATCGTCAGCTGTAATACCTTCGTATTCCCCTTTACGCAAAGGTTCGCAGGTAGGCTCATCCTTTGGCGCTTCACAGAAATAAAGAGGATAAGCGTTAGGAGACGACTCCATTTTTGTAACGAGAGATGGGAGATCGAGTAGGCCATCGGCAACTAGGTCTTTAGCTTCTGCCGAGTAACACAAGGATTTAGCCGATCCACAAACGTCGAGAGCCTGACAACTTTCACCACCTGTTAGAGCCTTGAGTAGTGACTGATCCCCGTAAAGAGGAACTCCACCACGAAGAACGAGGGCCGTATCTTTAGCTTCCGCTTGCATGATCGAACGATAGGCGTTAGCGGCTTTCAAATCCCGATAAATAGCGATATCTGCGATCAGACCTTTAGCGAGACGACCAATTTGCTGCTCGACTTTCATCGCGGCTGCGGCCTGACTCGTCATCATCTGCCAGATATCTTGATCGCTCAGAGATTTATTCCAGTACTTGTCACTTAGATTCAAGGCGCACTGGGCCTCACGAAGCAAGTGAGCCGATCCCGATGGAACCCAGTCGGTTCCAAGAGCAACGTTTACACCCTCATTTTTCATCAAAGGAACGGTAGCTGTATTTCCATAAAGCGAAATATTGGAACGGGGTGACCAGATAACAGCGGTTCCGTCCTTATGAAGAACTTCGATCTCGCGTGCCGACAGTCCGACTCCGTGAATAATCGTGTTCTTTGTATTGATCGCATCAAATCCGCCGGCTTGCGCGCCGCTCAAACATAAAAATTCATTTCGCGCAGCATCATCGATACCTTCAGCGACGTGCATAAGATGCTGGCCCATACCAAGATAGGATAACGCCGACTGACGCGAGTAAGCGCAATCACCCACACGAAAATCGTAGTCGCCTCCACCTTCAAGTGGAAACGTTTCGTAGTCCATCGCTGTGGTACTCAGGCCTTCAGTCAGACCAGCGTTATCGAGGTTACGAGCAAATCCTGCGACCGAATTCGAACCGGAAATAGAAACCGTTCCGACCATGAGCTGACGAATCTCACCATAGGCCACTTCCGCATTGGAACCGCCGCTTGGCACACTAATTTTCTTGTGGCCGCGTTTACCGCCTCGCCAGTCGTTTCTATGTTCGAAGCGTTCATCACCGGCCGACTGAGGTTTGACATTTGCCCAGGTTAAGTGATCGTGGCCATTGATAAGTGCGGGTGAGATAAGACCGTTAGGGCAAGAGATTCGCGTGGCGTCTTGAGTTTTCGCCTCGGCTAAGCAGTCGCAGCCCGTACAGCTGATCAAGCCTTTCGGATCGATGATGAGGCTAGATTTTTGTTTGATGCCGTCGTTAAAAAGCATCGTGCCTTCGATATAGGTGTATCCACTCGAACTCTTGTACGTCACGTCACAGGTTTGTTCGGTCGAAGTGGATTCGAGAGGAAGACTACACGATGAAACTTCGGCGGCATTTGGTGGAGGATTTTGTGGAGTTTCGGGACCGAGCCCGACCGTCGGTGGGGTGATATTGGGCTTAGGTGAACTCGATTTCTTTTGGCAAGCTGTGACGCAAAGCAGAGTCGCAGCGAGCAGAGTCAAGAGCCTGTTTCCTAGTCGAACCATGACACACCTCGTATTTTGAGCCCTTTTACTAGCATAGGTTTGACAGGACTGGACAGTTCAAAATGCGAGCAGAGTCTAGGGTTTTACTCTTATATTACTGTTATTTATCTCATCTTAACCGGAGTTTTATGGTTCGCTGACTTTCAAAGATGAAGAAAGATGGAGGACAAGTGGAGTTTTTCTAGGTAAAAGGTGGTTCTTAAGTGCAAGACCTCGAGCAATGGAGTGCAAACCATCTATGCAAAATCTTACAAGTGATCAGTTGGCTGAACTGACTTTCGATAACTCGGCCGTGACTGAAATGAATGTGAATCCTGCCTCAAAGACTCTGACTATTCAGTGCGATCGTGCGTTTTTGGATCGCGGCGATGATACGGTAGAAATTCACAATGTGATCATTAGCGTTACGGGCTACGACGATATCCAAGCGCGCATTTACGATGATGAATCGTTTGTAAATGTTGAAGTCGCCGATGAAACATATCATCTCGCAGAGATTTGTGAATTCACGGCTGATGGCAAGAAGACGATGTTCAGCGGATTTTCGAATCAAGAAGGCGCTTGGTCAGACTATACGATCGAAGGCGGCGTGTTCGCGGTCGCTCACCGCTAATAGTCTATGGACCAATGCCTGCTTGAGTTTGAGCAGACCAACCAAGTCTTATTCGTTTAGCCAAAGCGATAGGAAGCCATGTCAACACCCATCACGTGATCGGTGAATACGGTTGTCCCCTTGTCTACTCCGCCCGCGCCAGCGACAAGCATGAGGGGAATCAAGTGATCTTCTCGGGGATGGGCATTCCGCGCGGCGGGTGCCTTCTCCCAATCGAGCAATCTTTGTTTTCTGAGAACAGTATCATTTTCTTCGACCGTATCTTTCAACCACTTGCCAAACAGCTCGGAAACGCCTTTGGATTCCGGCCGACCAAATCCGCGCATGTTGTGATAGCTCAATCCACTGCCGATAATTAAGATGCCTTCATCACGCAGAGCCTGCAGCGCTAAACCCGCTTCAAAATGATCATTAGGGCTATAGTTGCTTTTGATCGACATCGAAATGACCGGAATCTCGGCGTTCGGATACATCAGATAAAGCGGAACAAACGTGCCGTGATCAAATCCGTGAGTCGGATTTTCCAAGGCACTTATCTTAGCCGACGTGAGCAATTCTTTAATGTGTCGAGCAATTGTCGGCTCGCCGGGTGCCTTGTAGGTGATCGAATAAGTGTGAGGAGGAAAGCCGGAATAGTCATAAATCATTGGAGGCTGTGCGGCTGTGGAAACCGCAAATTCCGGAGTTTCCCAATGCCCTGAGATGGATACAATCGCTTTAGGCCGTGCCGGCAGGGTTTGAGGAAGATTTTCGAGCCAAGTAGCGGTACGAGCGAATTGCGCACGCATCTCGGGGATATAGGGCCATGGTCCGCCCCCATGAGAGATAAAGAATGTCGGCATTTTGTTTGTCGTCATGTGATCCTCCGTCGTGCGCTTACAGGCTTGCTGGCGACTTCGCGAGATTGTACGATGTTTGGTAGGGTTTTGCCAATCATCATGAGGCTTTTTATGATTAACTCTCGTCGCCTTTCCTCGTGTTCGTTTTTGGTTATGAGTTTGGCTTTTTCGCTCGTCAGCGTCTCGTGTGGAGGGAGCGACGACGATGATGATAAGGCCCCTGTCGTGAAATATGGTGACCTTAAGACTAGCTTGCTAGCATCGACAGACGTTCAATCGGCGATACTGACGACCGCTGCTTGTACGAGGGACAATTCATCGCTACTATTTTCCGGCGCTTTCACAGGCCCGGGAGGAGAAAAGCTTGATATCAAAATAAGAAATTTTTCAACTTCGATAATTAGGCCGTACAC
Source organism: Bdellovibrionota bacterium (assembly GCA_040385935.1). GTDB lineage: Bacteria > Bdellovibrionota_B > Oligoflexia > Oligoflexales > Oligoflexaceae > Oligoflexus. The sequence continues at coordinate 1,352 of JAZKGL010000217.1, read as the reverse complement.
TTGCACTCAAACCGCAGACAATGTAGATGGAGATCTCGGTGAAGGTTACGGTGAATGCGGAATTGAGTTCACAATTCCAAATGGAAACCTTGCACCAAGTACCTACTCGACCTACCGCACGGCGGTTAGCCAGTACCCCTTCACTTACAGCGGCACGTGCACAGTAACACCGACCTACACCACACCCAAAGTAACCTTGACTATTACTTGCTCGAACCTGATTCAAACCAAATTAAACGGCAATCCACGCAATCCAATTTCAGAAGCAGATACAGCAAGCCTAGCCAGCGGAACGACTGTAGAGTGTTCGATTTAAGGTAAATACGATGATCCATCATTTGACAAATCACGACTACAAAGTAATGCCTTGGAAGAACGGAGGAGGCTCGACCACCGAGCTTGCCATTTCTCCACCCGAAGCCTCAGTGGAGTCAGGATTTGACTGGCGAATCAGTCTCGCCGATCTCGACGGCTCAGGGCCATTCTCCGCTTTCCCAGGCTTTGATCGCATCATCACGCAGATCTCTGGCGAAGCGATGACTCTTCGCCACGCAGGACGCACCGCTATATTATTAGCACGCAATGAACCATACAGCTTCGAGGGCGAACTCGCCACCGACTGCATATTGCACGGCCGCGCTCAAGATTTTAACGTAATGACTCGCAGAGGACTCGCAGCGACTGTTGAGTGCTTGACGATAGACACAGAGCCACTCAGGCGAGTTCACAAGTCCGGAACAACATTTATCTGGGTCGTCTTTGGATCAGTGATGTTACACGAGTCCAGCAAAGGGCACGATCACAGGCTTGATCTACATCATGCTTTCGAAATCACGGGCGATTATGAGAGCGTCATGACTCTCAAACCGCGCGAACCGGATACTTTGGTGTTCTTCGTAACAATTACGCCCTAAACCCTTAGTAAAAACCCGAATTCCTTTCGCAAAATTCAAGGGCAAATGAAAGGAAAACCTTCCGAAAGCTCACCGACTGTGATTTCATCAAGGATGACAACTGAAGGACAATGTAGGAGCAAAAGCAATGGGGATCGACGAAAGCTTTGAAACCGCAGAAAGCCTTAAGGGACACTTTGTTGACATTATTCGCAACGATGGCACTGAGATCACAGGTCGACTGACCGACGTGCATGATCTTACGGCTGTGGTGGCGGTGAGTGACAAGGAAGAGTTACAGATTTCGCTGGGAGATGTGAACTGGATAAGTCGAGCTTTGTAAAACTCCGGTACCTCGAAGGCCTTCCTCTCGCCTGAGGTAAGGTCATTCGTCTAAGACTGGCTGCTTTATGTGGTGCGTTTTCCCTCGGGATAGCGCTTCGCTGATGCCTCCGGCGG
>JAZKGL010000216.1:0-3714 GCA_040385935.1 Bdellovibrionota bacterium | reverse complement strand
TGATGTTTGGGCACCCGCTTGTGTCTCAATGTGACGCCATGTTATTATCAAGTTGAGCTTCCCCAAGCATTTTTATACTTGCGACTTGCTAGGCGAGAAATTGCCCAGGTGAGCCATGGTAAGCTTTATTTAAGCACTTATCGCCTCGATGAGTTTCGGAGGTCTTCATGGGTTTGCGCATCGCGACCAACATTTCGGCATTGAATTCCCAGCGCCACATGGTCAATACGAGAAAACTTCTCGACCGTTCGCTTGAGCGTCTCTCAAGTGGATACCGCATTAATAAAGCGGGTGATGATGCTGCGGGTCTCGCCATCTCCGAGAAACTTCGAGCGAAGACGCGCGGCCTTGTTCAAGCGCAGCGTAACGCCTCCGATGGTATCTCTCTTATACAGGTTGCCGAAGGTGGCCTTGAAGAAGTTCAGAACATTCTGGTTCGTCTCCGCGAACTCGGCGTTCAAGCGGCTTCCGATACGATCGGTCCCCAGGAACGTAAGTATCTGAACGAAGAATACCAAGCTCTTAAAGAAGAGGTTGACCGTATCGCGAACGTTACCGAATTCAACGGTACTGTTCTCCTCGATGGTACAGGCGGCTCACTCGATATCCAGGTGAACACCGGCGGACAAAACCTTTTAGGTGTTGACCGTATTTCCTTCGATGCTTTCCGTGCCGACGTAAACACCGATAAACTTGGTCTTGAAGAACTCTCGGTGGATACTAAAGTTAACGCTCAGCGTTCCCTGACCATTCTTGATAATGCGATTGAGCATGTATCTTCGGTTCGTGGTGAACTCGGTGCGATTGATAACCGCCTCTCGTCCACCATTCGTAACCTTTCGGTTTCGATTGAAAACCTTTCGGCCGCCAACTCACGTATCAAAGACGTCGATATCGCCGAAGAAACATCGGAACTTACGAAAAACAATATTCTTATGCAGGCTGGAACCTCGGTTCTTCAGCAGGCCAACTCGGTTCCGAAAATGGCTCTTTCTTTGCTACAGAACTAAGCTTAGATCGAATCCAGGCCCCACACAAAGAGAGAGGAGTAATCCTCTCTCTTTTGTTTTTGCGTTAGATATTTGATCAAAGCCATCGGATGTTTCTCATAACTTTCCGAGAGACCGACCAAGGTAGACTTCCAGTTCACTTCAAGTTGATCGGGAACGAGCAGCATCAGACTTTCAAAAGGAAGTTTCGAGGCCGCATAATCGATAAGAGCCAAAAGATCATTTACATCCTTTGCTCCCCACTCATGCATCACGCCCACCATGTCATAGCCTTTGCCTATCAATAAATAGGCGACCAATTCCCCATTTTTATAAGCGCGAAAACAATCGAGCCACGGTATCGTCAGCTGCTGAGTAAATTCTTCGAGGCTGCGCTCTAGGGTGAGGGGAATATTCGGCCTTAGCGCTAACATCGCTTTGCGATCGTCTTCACCAAGTTCGCCATTCAAAGCAAATTGCCCAAGGTAAGACTTGGAAGAAGGCCGGTTTTTATCCTCTTTAGCAAAGCCGAGGTGTAATTCTTGTCCTACTGACTCATAGCCGAGTTTGTGATAAAATTGGTCAAGATCGCTCCACAAAATCAAGGCGGAAAGATTTTGGCGAATCGCAACTTCTTCTAAATTCGATAAGAGTTCTCGCATGTGACCACGACCCTGCATCTCGGGATCGGTGGCGACGTTACCGACAAGCCCCACGCGGCCCTTCTGCCGATTTTGTCGATCGATTATCGAGCGAGGCCAAAGATTGGCATGAGAACACAAACGATTATTATGATTCTTGCAGTAGCTTAGACTACTCGCGGTCTCCGACAGAACGATCGGATACTCATCGCGTATGGGAAAAGGCAGAGGATCAGGCCTTAGACAAAGCTGAAGAAGCTGATCGCGAACCTTAAAGTCCTCAGCTCTCTTAGGGTGGTAAGTGTTCATCATCAGCCCTTTGGTAATCAGTCAGTGCATAGGTGTGACAACATAAAATCCCACGTAAACCGTTATCTCAGGAGGTCTTATGGGCGTTAGGTTGCCAGGAAAGACATCGGGACTCTTCGATCCGAAAGTCGTTGAAGGTCTGATCGAAGTCGAAAAGATGCCGATCAAGAGTGCCCAGGATCGAAAAGAAAAGGTTGTTAAAGAGCGTGATGAGTTCAAGAAACTGCAGGATCTCGTCAACGCCCTCGATACATCCCTTGGCAAGCTGAAGACTAACACCGACTTTAAACTCTTGAAAGTCGAATCCACCCATCCCGATATTCTCGATGGAACCATTACCGGGCCTACGGTTCCGGGAAGCTACGAATTCGAAGTGCGCGGTATGTCGCGCTCAGAAAAAGAGCTGGCCTTCGGGTTTCCCGACAAGGACCAGACCGCTGTGGGCTTTGGCTACATGCGTATCGAGCGGGCAGGCGAGGACGATGTCGAAGTCACCATCGAGCCAGGTTCCACGCTGCAAGACGTCGCGACCGCAATTAACGGGACGGAATCCGGTGTCAAAGCCATGGTGGTCAACACCAAGTATCAGCCGGACCCCTTTCGGCTGATGGTTCTGAGCGAAAAGACCGGCGAAGAATCCAAAATCAAAATTGACGAAGATACGACGTTTCTTGAATTCAAGGAGCAGGTGAAAGGGCGTAACCTCGACGTCCTTTTCGAAGACGTTCCGGTAACCGACGAAGACAACGATCTGGACGCTTTGGTCAGCGGAGTCAACTTCAATGCCAAGCGTGCGGAACCGGGCACTCGCGTAGAGATCAATATCACCCACGATATCGATGGAACCATCGAGAACATCAAGACCTTTGTGAAGGGTTATAACGATGTCGCAAAGTTTATTAATACTCAGTTCCAAGTGAATCCGCAGACCCAGAAAGCGGGTCTGCTTGCCTCCGATTCCACAATTAAAACGGTAATGCGGACACTGCAAAGCGGCATTTCAAGTGTCAATACTCAATCAGGAAAATACATAAACTTGGCTTCCATCGGAATCACCACCAACTCCAAAACCGGTGAACTCGATGTCGACGAAACTAAAGTTAAAAAGGCTCTCACCGAAGAATATGATAGTGTCGCCAAACTGTTTGTTCGTTCGGAAACAACAGTGGGTGTCGCAGCGGCGATGGCCGACCGTATCAAAGGTCTTCGAGATGCTTCGAACGGTATGCTTAAGAGTCGAGCCAAGTCCCTTGATACGATCATCAAAGGCCAGGACGACCAGATCACCCGCAAAGAGGCAGATTTTGCCCGTAAAGAAGAATCGATAAAACGCCGATTCACTGCATTAGAATCGAATTTGTCGGGAATGAAGGCGCAAGGCGACTTTATAGCTCAACGATTCGGGGGTGGTGGTGGCGAAGGCTAACTAGGAGCAAGGCGATGATGAATAACAATCCTTACAAAACCTATCAGAAGACCCAAGTAACAACGGCTAGCCGTGAGAAAATTCTTCTGATGCTTTATGAAGGTGCTATTCGCTTCGTCAAACACGCTCAGGTTGCGATGCAGGAAAAAAAGATCGCGGACAAAGGTAAAAACCTTTCGAAAGCGACAGCGATCCTCTCGGAGCTTATGGCGACGCTCGACTTTAAAAGCGGCGGCCAGCTGGCGACCGATCTCGAGAGCCTCTATGTATTCATGATCGATAAATTGATCGAAGGTAACATCAATAACGATATCGAGTGCTTGAAATCGGTTGAAGGCATTCTTAGAAC
>JAZKGL010000215.1:0-2600 GCA_040385935.1 Bdellovibrionota bacterium | reverse complement strand
GATTTCTTCTTTGTTGCTGCCTTCGCCATAAGCGCTCCCATCACGTTTCGCAAAGTTTGGTCTGAAACGCACACACGTCCCACTCGCACTTATCATTAATTTGGGTGCACTCGCGCAAGCGAAAAATTTCCTTTCGCTTGGCAAATGCAGAGCCGCCCATGCTTAGCCTTAATATGTCTAAGACGAGCACGAGAGATCCGAGCAGCCCGGTTTTTTGCGCGCCCACTCAGGTCTTTTCTTGGCGAATGATCGCGTCGCCTCGTTGTCCTCATAGGGGGTTTTGATGGCTTTCATCAATTGGTCCAAGGGTTTGCGATCGTTGACAGCCAAGGCGTCCAGGGCCTCTTGCACCTGATAGTTTCTTGGCACAACGAAAGGGTTTATCGCATTCATCGCGGCCTTCACTTCCGCAGGGCTACGCGAATCGCCTCGGCAGCGTTCCCCGTAAAGCTTAAGCCAGTCGCGCAAGGGGTGGCCCGCGCTCACCTCTGTTTGATAAAAAGCATTCTGAAGCTCGGGCGTCAGCTCGCTCTTCGAGCCCGTGCGAAAGTCGGCAAGCGCGCGATAAAAGAGCGTCATATCGATTTCCGTTGACCGCAGCGCCCGATCCAGACTTTCCAAAAGGGCAAGGTCGCCTGTGGCATCGAAGGTCTCAAGGCCAAGTTTTTGTCCCATCATGTTATGGAAGCCTTGACTGAAGGTACTGCGATAGTCATCGAAAATAGCCTCGAGGGCATCATGATTCTGAATGAGAGGAGCTAGGGCCTCGGCAAGTCGCGCGAGGTTCCAAAGAGCAATCGTGGGCTGCTGAGCGTACCGATAGCGGCGCTGACCGGCGTCGGTGGTGTTCGGTGTGAAACCGGGATCATAGACATCGAGCCAACCGTAAGGACCGTAGTCAATGGTTAGGCCTAGGATCGACATGTTATCGGTGTTCATGACGCCATGCACAAAGCCGACTCTTAACCAATCGACCATAAGCCTTGCTGTGCGAAGGGTGACTTCGCGGAAAAATTCTATGATCCCCTCCTCGCTCTTGGCCGGAAGGTGCGGGAAAAATTCTGTCATCGTAAATTCGGTCAGCGCGGCGAGGTTATCGATCTCGCCCAAGGCTGCCAGGATCTCAAAGTTTCCAAACCGTATGAAACTCGGCGAGAGACGGGTCGTGATAGCGCCCGGTTCGTACTCGGGATGGCCATCGTAGAACATATCGCGCAGCACCTGATCGCCAGTCGTCACAAGACACAGGGCACGCGTTGTCGGAACGCCCAGGTGAAACATAGCCTCGCTGCATAAAAATTCGCGCAGAGATGAGCGAAGCACCGCACGCCCATCGGCTCGTCGGCTATAAGGCGTTGGACCGGCCCCCTTGAGTTGAATCTCCCAGCGTTCACCCTTTTGATTGCGAATATCACCCAGAGAGATCGCGCGGCCATCACCGAGCTGGCCTGCCCAGTTGCCAAACTGGTGGCCACCATAGCGGGCTGCATAGGGCGCCATGCCTGTGAGAATTTTATTGCCGGAAAAAACTTCGGCGACAAGGCCACCCGGTGACGTGGGAGTAGCCAGATCAAGAAGTGCTCCAGCCTCCTCAGACCAGATGAGGACCTCCGGATTTGAAACCGCTGTGGGTTTAGTCAAGGCAAAATGAATACCCGGCGTCTGCCGGGTTTCTGAGCGCTGAGAGTGATCACCGATCAGTCGGCTTTGAAAGGCATTCTCAAATTTCAAATTGAGGTCGTTCATGCGTAAACTTCCTGAATGAAGGCCCTAAGCATGGGGAGTTCTTCGCGTTCATCAATCGTGTGGGCTTTGCGATACCTTTTAAACGCTATGGGTAAGCCTTGAGCCTGTAAAAATTGGATCTGCGATTCGGTGACTTTAAAATCCAAGACGTCATCAAAGGTGCCGTGGGTGACAAGCCATTTGCCTGACTTCGCTTCGGGCGACATCTCTTTGACCAGTGCCTCAGCATCGTAGACATAACCTGAGATGCCGATAAATGCCCGAAAGGAAAGCGCTGTGCGCGCCGCCCACTCCAGGATCATCAGACAACCCTGCGAGAAGCCAAAGAGCACGGTATCCTCGGTGCGAAATCCTTGGGCTTTGATCTCGCTCATCACCTGATCGAGCAGAGTGCGCGAGTGGAGTATCCCCGGCCCTTGATTGGGCGGTAAATCGTACCAACTAAACCCCGTGTAGTACTCCTCAGGGGCCTGCAAAAGGAGATAATTCAAATCATCAGCCTCCAGAGCCGAGGGTAACCAGCGAAAACCGGCTGGGCTATCTCCTCGTCCATGCAGGACAACGATGAGTTTGGACGAGCTTATCTTTGCAGGTATCCATTCACTTTTCACGGCAGTCGTCTTCATAACATAGCCCCTATACAAAACTACCGGATGGTAAGAGAGAAACAGCATGAAGTCATTGATTTTCTTTGTGCTTTCCAGACTCAAAGGCGTTAGGAGCTTGTTTATTCTGAGTAAAAACCGTTTGATGGATTTGTCTAACTCTAAAGGGAGATTTGATATGATTACCAAAGAAGCGAATGTTGTTTGGCGTGGCGAAGGCAAAACCGGCAAGGGTGAGATCACAACGCA
>JAZKGL010000214.1:0-5702 GCA_040385935.1 Bdellovibrionota bacterium | reverse complement strand
GTCTGCTCTAACCTAGCGGCCTATCCTGAGCAAGCGAGAGTTCTATGACAGACGATGCACCAAATTTCCCAAGCTACCTAAACTCAATCAACTCGTGGCGCAAAAAGATGAACATCGGACTGCGGGCCATCGGTCTGATCCGCAGTTTCATGATAGCCACGGCCCTCTTTTTACTCTGGGCCTGGCTAAGGCCAGAAGCCTGGGCGCAGCAGGTCACGATATTCTTTCTCGGCCTCACGGCATGCCTGCTTCTAAGCTTGACGAAAAGCTTTCGCACAAACACGGCCAAAGAATGGCTAACTTCTCTAGAAATGAAATACAACAAAACCAATCCAAGCGCTTTTCAGATCGAAAAGCTCAAACAACTCGATCCCATCTGGACGCGCAATATCGAAGAGGATATTCAAGCTCAGAAAAGCGAAGGCAAAAAAATCATCTTGGCCAAGCTCGGTTCACTTCTGATTCCCGCCGTCGCTTTGCTCTTCTTCTATCAAAGTGCAGGACAAGCCTGGGATCGCGCGATTTACTCGATGGAACGCGCAGCTCTAAGTTTAAGTTACGGAGCCCGCTTACGAATCGTTGAAGGCAGCCCCCAAGGCGAAAAGGGCTTCATCTCACTCAGCAGCTCACGCAATCATGAGGTGACCGTTCTTGAGCAAAACCTGATCGAACTCACAGTTGTCGCCGCTCCCGATGCGACTCCTCTTCTTCAGCTGAAAGATCGTGCAGGCAAAGTCATGCAAACCTTCAAACTGGTTCGCAGCGGTGACGCGCGCTCAGACGAAGCAACTGGCACATTTAGTTTGCGCTTCGCTCAGTCCGAAGATACCGACCTCTACCTCAGCACAATTTCTGCCAATCGCGCCGTCGCATCAATTAAAGTCAAAAAACTTCCTGTACCCAAAGTCACTCTCGCCACTGCGTTGCGCGAGGGCGAACTCTGGGCCGATGATAAACCTTTGCCGCTTATGATAGACGTCAAAGCCGAAAACCCGCTTCAAGCCGTTCAGCTCCTCATCAAGTCAGGGACAAGAGAAAGCCGCGAACTCGTAAGCGAGGTCCTTGCTCAAGACAAAAAGACTTTAAACACGCGCTACAGCCTCTCACTCGAAAGCTATGTTGAGCAAGATGTTCAAGACCTAGAGATCGTCGCCGAAGCCATGGACAGAGCTGTTCCAGTCCCCCTTGTCGGCCGCAGCAAACCGATAGTCATCAAAGTCGCAAGCGCCTATGGCCGTTATAAGCTCTCGCTCGACACACTCAAACAAATCAAATCGCTCCTCGATAATTCCTTGCAATCGCAAAAACCTATCGATGCAAAGTCACTCAGAGAGCTTTCCGAAAAAGTGCAGCTCCAAGCTGACGAATCACCCTTCTACGACGGCCTCGATCGCCAGCAGCTCAATCAACTTTCACAAGCCTTTCAACTCCTCGAGCAGAAGCCAAACATGCCCTTGGCACTCAAAACAAGCGAAGATCTAAATCGCTTTCTCTTCGAACACGAAAATCTCGACGATCGTGAACGAGACCGCGACTTCTTCATCGCCGCCCGTACGTTCTCGCGCGTGTTGGAGCAAGAAAAGAAAGAACGAAAACTCAGTACCGAAGATGTGAATTCCAAACTTCAAAAGTTTGTCAAAGAGCGCCAAGAGCGATGGGACAGACGCATCGAACGCCTCTCGCCCGAGAACCGTCCCGAGAGCTGGAAAGGCATGCATGAGAATCCGATGGAAAAGAGTCTGCAGGCCGTGAAAAGTTTTGACGACAAAGGCGATACACGTCAAGCCATCCAGACCCTTTCGCGTAACGTCGAGCGTTATCGGCAATTCATCGAAGAACTCGAAGCCAAAGAAGACTCAGCAAGAAAACAGCAGGAAGAACAAAGGCAGCAAGGTTTAGCCGATGCTCGTAATCAAATGCGCGAACTCCAACGACGTCAAGGCTCAGTCTCAACCAAACTAGATAGAGCCGATGAGCGTTCGAAAGAAGAGATGCAGGACAGCTGGAACGCGGCCCGACTTGACCAAAACTCGAATATTAAATCGACCAAAGAGCTAGAGGGCCAACTGCGATCCCTCAGCCCTGAGGCTGGTGAGCGAATCAAGGCGGCTGCCGAAGCGATGGAAGCGACCGTGAGTTCGGGGAACGAGGAGCAATTCGGCGATGCAGAAACAAGCTCCGACGTTGCCGGGCGCCTTCTGCAACAGGCCGACAACGCCGCGCGCCAGTCTCAGCAGGAGAACCAACAACGTGGCCGCCGCCGCCGCGTATCCAGCGATCAATACTACGGCAATCAAATCACAGGCGGCGATGTGGACCTCAAACGCAACTATCAGGTGAATCGCCGCTATCGTGAGGACGTGTTGAATGATATTCGGGATGTGAAACGCCAGGAGTCCTCCGAAGAGGCCGACACCCTGCTCGAAGACTACTTACGACGAGTGATTCGCTGATGACAGACCGCCAAATTAAAAAGCATATTCATGGTAAACCTCAGATCGTGCGCGTGGACGCCGGTCCTGGATGGCGAACCGTTGTCGAAGACGAACTCAAGGAAATCCTTGAAAGCCCACTTCAGGCTTACAAATTCCAACCCGAAATTAGAGAAGTCGATGACGGAATCGAGATTCATAATCTCGACTTTCGACAGATGCTCGAACTCCCGCTGCGGTTACTCACAGCATCCGAAATCTTTTGGCAAATCGATACACGGCATGTCGGAAGCTTCGGGGAGTTTGAATCCTTTATTCGCTCTATCGACTGGGGCTTTTACTTGCCTGAAAAGAGCCCTGTGAAAGTGCGTTCGTATTCATTTCGAAGTACTTTATATCATGAGGGAAAGCTGGATCGAATCGCCCGCGATATTCTTGCTGAATTCGGGCATGACGACAAAGACTTCCAATACATCCTTCGCATCGAGCAAAAAGAAAACCGTTCGACCGCCTATGTTGCAATCACACCTGAGCCTTTATTTCGCCGCCGTTACAAAAAAGACTTTTCGCATCCCGCACCTCTTCAAGAACACTTAGCGGCCTCGGCGGTTCGCTGGGCCCTCGATAAAATCAAGCCCGATTTGATCTATGTTCCTTTTGCGGGCAGCGGGACTTTAATTATGGAGTCGTGGCTCGCCTGTCATCGACCAGCACTCGATCGGTGGCGCCATTTTAAGGGTCTCGAAGGTCTACCCGAATTCCCGGACAACAGTTGGAAATTCTTCAAATCAAAGCTGAGCAAAACCAGTGAAACTCTAATTTCCGCTCGGGCCATCGAGATCGACAAGCAAGGTGTTGAAGCCCTGACGAGCAATCTCACTTTCGCCGAGGAACAATGGCCCGCAATTAAAGACAGCTGGCACGTCGAGCACAAAGACTTTACCAAAGATCGTAGTCCAAAAGACAAGCTCTGTATTTTTCTTCCCCTCAATCCTCCCTATGGATTACGTCTCGAAGAGAACACCCATGATCTGTACCGAAAGCTAGGCCGCTGGATCGCCAAAGACTTTGAACCGAATCAACGAAGATTCGGCTTTGTTCTGATCGCAGATTCAAAGGCCTATCACGCTTTTGAAAACGAGGTGGGTGCTGATTCTATCAAAGGAATACTCAGTTTCTCACAAGGTGGTCAGCATATTCGCTGCGTGCGTTTTGATATAGAAGCCAAGGCTTGATCAAACGTATTCGCCAGAACTTCCACCAAACTCAACTTTGCCGGCCTCAATGAGGCCTCGCGCATGGGCTAAAAGCTCATCGCGAGCCTTCATTACATCTGACTTTTTTTGAGCCCCAAGTGCTTCTAAGTCTTCACGAAACATCTTTGCTGAACGCTCCGACATTCCTTTTGCAAATTTTTGCACCATCTCAACCGGCGATCCCCGAAGAGCCAAAATCAGTGACTCTCGTTTTACGCCTTTGACGATCTCCGCAATGCCGCGATCATTGATTTTCAATAGATCGGCAAAGGTAAACATTTCCTGCTGAATGTCTGCCGCAAGTGTCGGTTGACGTTCCGATATCTTTTCGAGCAAACCACCGGCCTCTTGATTCATAGCATTTAGAATCTCTGCGACTTTCTTAATTCCACCAATTTTTTGGGAAGCGGATCCGAGCTTATCCACGTCGGCAATAAGCTGCTCGTCAAGTTCGGCTATCATCTCCGGATCGACTTCCAAAAGGCGGGCCATCCTTAGCAAGACATCGATACGTAACGCTTCAGGAATGAGCTTAACGAGTGCTGCCCCAAAGTCTGTAGGAGCATGCGATAAGATGAGGGCGAGCGTTTGGGGCGTTTCTTTGGAGATGACGCGATAAAGGATCTCGGGTCGTGTCCTCGCGAAGACTCGCATCGAATAGTCGGGTGTACCGAGATTTTCGAGGAGGGCGAGATTATTAGCCCCCTTTTTCGCCTGAAGATTCTTCATGAACGTCTGAACATCTAAGGACTTGGCTTTATTCGGAGACTGCAGGAGCAGCAAAAACTCATTGAGAACGACTTCGATTTCTTGCAAATCAATGGAACCAAGCCCACGCAGGGATCGTCCGATTTTCGCACTGTCTTCCACGCCGAGGCTAGCAAATACCTGGGGCGCAAGATCTTCGCCTAGGGTTGCAATGATGATAGCGGCTTTGTCCGATGGACTCAGTTTTTTCGCGCCCATTTCCAAAACCTCAAAATAAGTGGACCGTCTTAATCAAATACCCCAAGGGATTACCAGCTTCAAAACACCGTAGGATGTCTGAGCTGGATCGAGATTCAAGTTTTCATAGGCGCCGTAGTCGCCCTTGAGTTTATGAGAGCCGCCCGATTCGGTTGAAAGGTAACTCGAGAGAGAGCCATCTTTGAAGCGCCACCAAACAATCTCGAACTGCACATAACCGAGTCCTGTGGCGATGGTTAATTTTTCGCGTAGATTATCGACCTTGAGATTGCCAGTTGAAAGATGCCCTCCACCGCCTAAGGAAATAAGAATGTCAGGGAAAATTGAGGCTGGCGTGATACCAAACTGCACGTAGGCCCTGGTGTTTAATCCATAAATATGGACACGCGCGTGTTGAATCGGTTGAAGGACCAAAACTTTGTCCGGGTCTTCGGCAGCCTTTGCATCCAGCAAAAATACCGACGCTCCGAAGTCAGCACCGAAGTACCAAAAGCCCTGACGTTTGAAAATTTGTTGAATACCCAGGGCATAGTAAGGCTTAGATTCTTTGCCGAGTTGAGTCGAGCAAGCCATCATCAGTTCATCACCGGGCTTTGGAATACAACCCGTTGGCATTATAGGTGAGCGTGCCGTATCGTATCGAAGGTCGGATTTCGTCGCGCCTTGTTTCCATTCGATGGTCGCGCGATAGTCCTTAAAATAGCTACCCAGACCAGCAAAAGCTTTGTCCGTAAACAAAACCGCCAAACAAATGAAGCTCAGAAGCGGCAGCGCAGAAAGCGGTTTTGTGAGTCGCAAGGGAGGACCTCTTCAACTGTATGATCCTCTATCGTAAATCTGCGAAAAACCTTGAGTCCTTTAAAACTAAATGAATCTTTACGTGCGTAAGGATTACAAACGTACACCGGGAGAAAGAGCGGCGAGATTTAAAAAATCCTTTTCTCTTCGCTTTTTCTCAGAATAATCTTGTTACAGTCACGTAAGAAACCAAGCGGGAAGCTCGAGAAACTTACCGAAAGGAATGAATCATGCCAGGCACGATTGCTCG
>JAZKGL010000213.1:0-8337 GCA_040385935.1 Bdellovibrionota bacterium | reverse complement strand
GGAATCAAGTCATGCACAGTTAAAACTGTGCGAAAAGCTTTCGGCAGTACGGGAATATTGTAGTTACTCAACCCGTGAAAAATAGCGTTTTTTGTATCCGAGCGGGCCAGTAGCGAGCGAGCCTGATAGCCTGCTGCAAGCAAAGATAAAGGTTTCACTCGACTCAATGGGAAATTAGCGTAATCGGCTTTCCACTTATCAAACGCAGGATCTAGCGCACTCACGCTAGGAATAATCTGAGGCCCAAACCCGAGTTTATCCAGCTCCTGAGCTAACTCAAAAGCATGACGTCCTATCCCCGAGTGGGTGGACTGCAGCCCGTATCCGTCCCATACCAGCAAAGTGTTTCGCCTTAAAATCCAAAAAGGAAAAAAGAGGGGGCTTTGGTAAGCCTCCTCTTTCATTCTAATCATTGGATATCTTTTGGGCTAAGTAAATCTGAAGCCCAGCTCAGCACTAACCCTAAGGCTTAGTGCTTTGCGCCTGCGAGAGAACTACCACGAGCGATCTGAACACGAGCCTGGGCTGCCTTCAGCTCGCGGTTAGCGGCCTCAACATCCGTCTCAGGAGTCAGGTTACTCAAAACAGCCTGAGCGGCTTTGAGAGCCTCTTCAGCCTTCGCAACATTGATATCTTTCGCAGCTTCGACGGTATCGGCCAGCACACTCACTCGGTTGTGATCCACTTCAACGTAGCCACCCGAAATAAAGTAATGCTCAGACGTTCCCTGAGCGTCGATCACGATTTCACCCGCGTCGAGTTCAGCAATCATATCGGCATGATCCGGTAGGATGGTCATATAGCCGCAAGTTCCGGGGAGCACAGCCGACTTCGCTTTGATAGCCGGCAGAGCTTTGCCTGGAGAAAGGACCTTCAGCTCGAATGTGTTGTGCATAAAAAATCCTGACTATTAAATCTTCTTAGCTTTCTCGATAACTTCTTCGATCGTGCCTGCGTAAAGGAACGCCTGCTCTGGAATGTGATCGTACTCACCTTCAGCGATGCCTTTGAAGCCGCGGATGGTGTCTTCACGTTTCACGTATTTACCAGGAGCGCCTGTGAACTGCTCAGCCACGAAGAACGGCTGACTCATGAAACGCTGGATCTTACGAGCGCGCGCAACGGTGAGTTTGTCTTCTTCGCCGAGTTCATCCATACCCAAGATCGCGATGATATCGAGAAGCTCTTTATAGCGCTGAAGGATCGACTGAACGCGGCGAGCCACGTTGTAATGTTCTTCGCCAACGACTTGAGGATCAAGCATGCGAGAGTTCGATCCCAGTGGATCTACGGCTGGGTAGATACCAAGCTCGGCGATCTGACGAGATAGAACGGTCGATGCATCCAAGTGAGCAAAGGTCGTTGCAGGAGCCGGATCGGTATAGTCATCCGCAGGAACGTAGATCGCTTGAACCGAGGTAATCGAACCATTTTTCGTGGTTGTAATACGCTCTTGAAGCTCGCCCATCTCTGTCGCCAGAGTCGGCTGGTAACCTACCGCTGAAGGGATACGGCCGAGGAGTGCTGACACTTCTGAACCGGCTTGAGTAAAGCGGAAGATGTTATCGATAAACAAAAGGACGTCTTGGTTTTGTTCGTCGCGGAAGTATTCAGCAATCGAAAGTGCCGAGAGAGCAACGCGGGCGCGGGCTCCAGGCGGCTCGTTCATCTGACCGAACACGAGAGCAACTTTGTCGAGTACGCCTGAGTCTTTCATCTCGTGGTAAAGGTCGTTACCCTCACGAGTCCGCTCGCCGACGCCGCCGAACACCGAGAAACCACCGTGCTGCTTGGCGATGTTGTTGATGAGTTCAAGAATAATTACGGTTTTGCCTACGCCCGCACCACCGAAGAGGCCGATTTTACCGCCTTTTGCGTAAGGAGCGATAAGGTCAACAACCTTGATACCTGTTTCGAGGATTTCGGTTTGACCTGCGAGGTCTGTAAACTTAGGTGCGCTGCGGTGGATACCGTAACGTTTCTCAGTTTTGATAGGGCCGGCTTCATCAATCGGATCACCGATGACGTTCATGATACGGCCAAGAGCGCCCTTACCAACCGGTACGGAGATTTGGTCGCCTGTATCGGTAACGATCATACCGCGTGAAAGACCTTCGGTGGCATCCATCGCAATGGTACGAACTACGTTTTGGCCCAAGTGCTGAGCGACTTCGAGGACAAGGTTATCTTTCTCGTTAGAGATAAGAGGGTTAGTCAAACGAAGCGCGTTATAAATCGATGGAAGATCGCCTGAGGAGAACTCGACGTCTACGACTGGTCCCATGACCTGTACGATAGTTCCGGTTTTCATATTGTTATCCTTCTATACTTAGTCAGTCTGTTTTAGTTCAAAGCTTCCGCGCCGGAGATGATCTCGATCAACTCTTTGGTAATCGCAGCCTGACGCGCCCTGTTGTATTGGAGCGTAAGTTTCTTGATTACTTCGCGAGCGTTATTGGTCGCTGAATCCATCGCCGTCATACGCGCACCATGTTCCGACGCAAGGGCTGATAAGAGCGCTGCGTAGAGGTTGGTGACGATTTTTCGCTCGAGAAGTTTGTCGAGCAATTCGTCGAGGCCTGGTTCAACTATAACGTCCGCCGAGCGACCGTCTTGCTTATCCTGTTGCTTCAAAGGAACAGGAAGAAGCTGATCGATCTGAGGCGTTTGATCGAGAGCGGATTTGAAGTAGGGATACGCGACGTAAACGCGATCGTATCCACCATTCACAAACGCATCGACCATATCTTTCGAAATCGTTCTCGCGGTCTCGACATTGGCTTTTTCAAGTACCTTTTCGAGCTGCTTTTTCATCACGAGATTTTGCTTTTTACCAAACAGCTGCGCACGGCGACCGCCTGCATAGAGATCGACTTGCGTCACACCCTGCGAGGTCTTAGTGCGGATGAAAGCTTGCACCGCTTTCGCCATGTTTGAGTTCAAGCCGCCGCAGAGTCCACGGTCAGGGGAAAGCATGAGTATCAAAATCTTTTTTTCTTCGCCGTCGCGAAGAAGTGGTGATTCGAGCTCCGCTTTTCCTGCCAAAAGCTTCGATACGATTTTATCGAGAGCTTTTGCGTAAGGACGTGCTGCTTCCGCAGCGTGGCTGGCTCGCGCAAACTTAGCCGCGGACACGAGTTTCATCGCATTGGTAATTTTTTGCGTGCTCTTAACACTGCCAATACGTGTCTTGATGTCCTTAAGACTAGCCATGCGCTTTGAACCCTTTGCTATAGGCGGTGATAGCGTCTTTGAGTTCCGCTTCAACGTCATTCAGCTTCGCGCGGTTTTGGATCTTGTCCAACATCGCTGCGTGATGAGCTTTAAGATGAGACACAAAGCCTTGTTCCCAAGACTTCAACTCTTTGAGTTCGTAGGCGTCGAGGAAACCTTTAACACCGGCGTAAATCACCGCTACCTGAAGGCCGACAACGAGTGGGCTGTACTGAGCTTGTTTAAGAAGTTCAGTGAGGCGTGCACCACGAGCCAGAATTTTTTGTGTACCGGCATCAAGATCCGAACCGAACTGAGCGAACGCTGCGAGTTCGCGGTATTGAGCGAGGTCGAGGCGAAGCGAGCCGGCCACCGACTTCATCGCCGGAACTTGAGCCGAGCCACCAACGCGGGAAACCGAAAGACCTGCGTTAACCGCAGGACGAACGCCCGAGTGGAAGAGATCGGATTCAAGGAAGATCTGACCATCGGTAATCGAAATTACGTTGGTAGGAATATAAGCTGAGATATCGCCCGCTTGGGTTTCGATTACAGGGAAAGCTGTAAGCGAGCCGTTGCCAAGGTCGTCGTTAAGTTTACAGGCGCGTTCAAGAAGGCGGCTGTGAACATAGAAAACGTCGCCTGGATAAGCTTCGCGGCCGGGAGGACGGCGAAGAAGGAGCGAAAGTTCGCGGTAAGCAACCGCTTGTTTTGACAAGTCATCATAGAAGATAACTGCATGGCGGCCCGAGTCACGGAAGAACTCAGCCATACGGCAGCCCGAGTAAGGAGCGAGGTATTGCAAAGGAGCTGGATCAAGGGCCGAAGCGGCAACCACGATCGTGTAGTCCATTGCGCCTTCGCGCTTCAAACGGTCAACAACCTGAGCAATCGTCGAAGCCTTTTGGCCGATAGCGACGTATACGCAGATTACGTTTTGACCTTTTTGATTGAGAATGGTGTCGACGCAGATGGCTGTTTTACCAGTCTGACGGTCACCGATAATCAATTCGCGCTGTCCACGTCCGATTGGAACCATGGCGTCGATTGATTTTTGTCCAGTTTGAAGAGGCTCGTGAACCGACTTACGAGTGATGATACCCGGAGCCTTAACTTCCACGATACCGCGCTGAGCGTTTTGGATAGGGCCTTGGCCGTCCAAAGGTTCGCCCAAAGCGTTAACAACACGTCCAACCAAGCCTTCGCCGACTGGAACCGAGTTGATTTCGTTGGTACGCTTAACGATTTCGCCTTCTTTGATACCTTCAGTGGTACCCAAAACTGCGATACCGACGTTACCTTCTTCAAGGTTCAAAACAACGCCGCGAAGGCCGTTTTGGAAGGCAACAAGTTCGCCCGACTGAACTTTGTCGAGACCGTAAACGCGAGCAATACCGTCACCTACGGAGAGAACGGTACCGGTTTCTTCAAGCGACGCCTTAGAATCGAAGTTCTTGATACGGTCGCTTATGATTTTACTGACTTCTTCTACACGGATCTTTTCCATGATGGTCACGATCTCCTTAGCTGACGGCAAACTTTGTCATATTGTCGAGTTTTGTTCTTAGGCTCATATCAATCAAGTTGTTGTCGATTTTGATGACAAAACCGCCAAGTATCGATTTATCGATCTGGGTCGATAGGATCACTCGTTTACCGAGCATCTCTTCAACCTTCGCTTGAATCTCTTCGAACTCTTTGGGTTCGAGAGCCACTGCAGTTACGACAGTGGCTTCCGTCTGACCAAGTTCGGTCAAATAGAGTTTATGAAAAGCCGCCGCGATCTCAGGAAGAACTGCGGTACGGCGAGTTTCTACAAGAAGATTGATGAACTGTTTAAGGACATCCGAGGCACCGATCTGGGCCGAAACATTGTCAAACACGGCCTTGAGCAGGTCTGGATTGACGATGGGACTTGAGATCACTTTGCGGACTTCTTTGTCCTGAAAGAGTTCTTCGATCGCTGCGAGTTGTTCATCAAAACGGCCTTGAAGCGCCTGATCTCCCTTGGATAGAGACATCAGCGCTTTTGCGTAGCGTTTGGCGATTTTTTCGGAACTCATGAGTTAGCTCCTATGCGGGGCAAATCGTTAAGGCTTTGCTTAAGGATTTTGTGCTGACGCGTATCATCGAGCGTGCGTTTAAGCTCATCCGCTGTCTTCTCGCGAACTTGCTGCAGAATCTCGGCGCGAATCGCTTCTTTCGCTGAAGCGATCTCGGCTTCGGCGATGCGTTTGGCTTCGCGCTTCAAGTGCTCTGCGAGATTGCCGCCGCTAGTCAGGATAGCCGCAGCTTCCTGCTCGGCTGCGTTTTTCACTTCACCACGCATCTTGGCGATCTCGGCGTCGAGACCTTTCAGACGTGCTTCGAGTTCGCGGTGCTTACGCTCCGCCTCTTCGCGTGCGAGGTTCGCGCGTTCAAGCATCGTGAGATAGCTTGAGCGTTTCCCGGCGAGGGCGTTGAGGATTGGCTTTTTTAGAATATAAACAGCCAAGGCCAAAAAGATCGCAAGGTTGATGTAAGGGAACAAAAAGCTTTGAAAGAATTCGAAATTTTCCAACCGTCACCTCAGACGTTAAGGACTTTGATGAGTCACGCGTTACGCAGGCACAATCTTAGCGACGAACTCACGTGTGAGTTGATCGACGAGAGTTGGGATGCGTGAGCGTTCGGAAGCGAGTTCTGCCGAAAGTTCTTTGCGCATGCTTTCGATCGTACGTGCCGCTTCATCGGAAGCGACGTGTACGAGGGAGTCCCGCTCGACTTTAGCTTTTTGAATCGTGGAATCACGAAGAGAACGCGTTTCATCGGCTACTGTGTTCAGCTGCGACTGGATGCGTTGTATCGCTTTTTGATTTTCGATCTCAAGGTGCTCAGCTTGGCTTTGATTGCCTTCGGTGAGTTCTTTGCGCTTCGCGCTCACGCCGAGATAGGGCTCAAGAAGTAGTTTTTTCACGACGAAAAAGTTCGCCAGGAATACACCTGCTTCAATGATCATTACGGTTGGGTTAGGAGTCAGATTGAGCGAGGACATCTGTTGATAAACCTCTCTACCAAAGGATGGTGATAATTTTCGAAGCAAAGGACCACATAAGTAACTTATTACCGGTACTTTAACAACCAATGATTTGCTGAATTTGGGAAACCGCGGTCCGTTGATTTGGACCGCTTAGTATAGATTAGAAATGGCTTTAAAACGCGCCGCCGCTAATCAATTGAAGGAGTCGTTCGAGTTCGGCAGGCGAGAAGAAAGAGATCTCGATCTTACCGCGACTGCCTGTCCCTTGAAGACGCACTTTGGTTCGAAGATGCGAGCGCAAAGTGTCGGCAAGGTAGTCTAGATCGGCGTTCCCTGACTTGATGTCGCTCTCTTGAGCCTCGGCGCCCTGGCGCTTCATGCGTTTCACGAGTTGCTCTGTCTGACGGACGCTTAACTTTTTCGCAAGGACTATATCGCGTGCTTGAAGGATGAGTGATTTTTCTTCGAGGGCAAGTATGGCTCGGCCATGACCCATCGTAAGTTTTTCGTTCATCAGGTCATCTTGAACTTCCTGAGGAAGCGAGAGGATCCTTAATAGGTTTGTTATGGTCGCTCGGTCCTTACCTACCTTACGGGCGCAGTCGTCTTGCGTCAGTCCGTAGTCTTTGATGAGCATCGAATAGGCTTCGGCTTCTTCGATGACATTGAGGTTGGCCCTTTGAACGTTTTCGATGATCGCGAGGCGGAGCATGTCTTCGGGCGTGACTTCTTTGACGATGACCGGGACTTTATCGAAGCCGGCCAGCTGGGAAGCGCGCCAGCGGCGTTCGCCCGCGATGATCATGTAGCCGTCATCGTCTTTACTGACGACGAGAGGTTGGATGACGCCGTCTTGTTTTAAAGATTGGGCGAGTGAGAGGAGGTCGGCCTCTCGGAAAATTTTTCGAGGCTGACGAGGATTCGGATGAACGCGGGTGATGTCCATATCGAGGACGGCCATGCTGCTGGCATCGATCGTGGGACGCGGGGCTTCTTCTTTGTCGAGTCCGAGGAGTGCGCCGAGGCCTTTGCCGAGCGCGTCGCGTTTGGGTGCGGGTGTGGATGATTTGCCGTTGGGTTGTTTATCGGGCATTGGTCTTTACCTTTATCGTGATCGGGCGCTACGGCGATTAGTGAGTCAGTGGGGCGTTGGCTCGTTTGGTTTTAGGCTTAGGACGGTACCGGGCGAGAAGTTCTTGTGAGAATTCCCAGTAGGCTTGCGATCCGCTCGAGGACTTGTCGTATACGATAGCCGGCATCCCATGGGAAGGGGCTTCCGACAAGCGAACGTTTCTAGGGATGACGGTTTTGAAGACATCGTTTGGAAAGTGTTCGCGAATCTGAGCTTCGACCTGCCCGGATAAATTGTTTCGCTTGTCGAACATAGTAAGAAGGATGCCTTCGCGTTCGAGAGCGGGGTTCAATTTCTTTTTGATGAGCCCGGTGGTTTTGACAAGTTGCGAGAGGCCCTCCATCGCATAGTATTCCGATTGGAGAGGGATCAAGACGGAGTCCGCGGCCGTGAGGGCGTTGACGGTCATGAGGCCAAGGGTCGGCGGCGTGTCGATGATGATGAAGTCAAATAGTTCGAGAACGGGCTCGAGAGCTTCTTTGAGGCGGGTCTCGCGCCCGTACATGGAGACAAGTTCGAGTTCGGCGCCCGCCAGGTCTTGCTTGGCGGGAGCGAAGCTGAGGTTAGCGATCTTACTTTGAAGGATGATCGACTGGATCGGCTTCTCTTGAACGAGGACTTGATAGATGCTTTCTTCGAACTGATCGGGATATATCCCGAGTCCGCTGCCTGCATTGGCCTGGGGATCCAGGTCGACGAGGAGGACCCGCTCACCGCTACGCGCGAGACACGTCGATAAATTGACTGAGGTCGTGGTTTTTCCCACGCCTCCCTTTTGATTCGAAACCGCAATCACCCGCGCCATGTTTCACCCCTACCCGCTAGATCATCAATTGAATCAAAATTTTCTTAACACACCCGAAGTTGATGTTTCACGTGAAACATCGAGTTAGATGTTATTAGATGAGCTAAGCGATAGGATGACGCGTCATATAGTTTGCATAATGTCTTGGAGTTTCACGTGGAACATCTC
>JAZKGL010000212.1:0-1500 GCA_040385935.1 Bdellovibrionota bacterium | reverse complement strand
GCTGCTTTAAGTAGCCGCGCAGTTCTTCACGCACAACATCCCGTGAGGCGTCTGGACTGACAGTGATACGCGTGGATAAAACATGCTGGTAACCATCAAGTGTCCAAGCCTGAAGCTCAACGATAGACGCGATGCCTGCGAAAGCGCTCAGCTGCTTTTTCAAATCGCTCATATCCTCGGCACCCGGGACATACTGCAAAATGATTCGGAAGGGTTCGCGGAGATTTTTGACTACGTTATAGCTGACGAAAATTGCGATCAGTACAGCCAGAACCGGGTCGATCCAAGCGACTTTGAAAAAATAGATACAGATTGCGCCGATCAACACGACTATCCACGCGAGCAGATCTTCAATCAAATGCCACGACAAAATCTTTTCGTTATGGGAATGACCATGCGCGAGGCGAAACGCTGAGATACCGTTTACTACGATACCGACTACGGCAAGACCCATCATGCCCACAGCGTTCGGCATGGCTTCGGGACTTAGGAGTCTTTGAATGGCTTCAATGAGGACAACAAACGAGCCGGAGATGATGACGATACCAGTGATGATCGCCGAGACCACGGAGTAACGAAGGTAGCCATAAGGCATGCTCTCCGAAGGTCCGCCCTGTGATTTCTTTTGCATGTAAAGAGCGAGGGCAAGACTCGCGCTATCACCCAGGTCGTGAATCGCATCTGCGATAATCGCGAAGCTGCCGGTGATCGCACCCCCGACGAGTTCGATAATGGCGAAGGTAAAATTGAGGTAAAAGGCGAACCGAATTCGGCTTAATACGCTAGCCTGGGCTTCGGCGCTATGATCAGCATGATCGTGCGAATGGTTGTGATCGTGGTGGTGGTGACCATGATGGTGATGATGCCCGCCCATCCATTAACTCCTCGCGACTTTGGTCTATTCACTAACTCTTTTCAAACGAAGTTTTTGAATCGACTCTTTCCCGTAATCATACACCAAATGTAGGAGAGCGCCTCCCATAAACGCTTCAAACAAATCGAAATATCCGGGCATATGACTGAATACGGCCTGACTTGTGACGAAGCCTAAGATCGTTCCTATTGCAATATTGAGCAACACGAGTAGAGCCACGCGTGAGCTGTAACGATCATAGAAATACTTCCATATGAACGCTTCAAACATCAGCCGATGGAGGAGCACGGACTGACTTAATTTCTCGGGATGGATATGGCCGCCGACATGCTCGCGCGCGACATCGATCAGAGCCGCACCGTCGGTCATCGAATGCAAAAAGAGAAAGAGCTGCAAAAGGACAAAGAAAAACTTAGAACTCTGACTCTTTTTTGCCGTGTGAGCAAAAAAGAAATGATCGCCATAACTGAAGACGATGAGGCCGAGACCAGCGGAAATCAAAGTGGTGATTCCAAAGGTCGCAAGATGCTCGATGATGATGTGCGCGAGGATATTATAAGTAATGGCGGCAACGAGGATAAAGGCAAAAACCTGCGACAGGCGTTGATAACGTGCGATCCCGAGCA
>JAZKGL010000211.1:0-8041 GCA_040385935.1 Bdellovibrionota bacterium | reverse complement strand
CATATTTAAACCTCCAGAATTTCTATGTCTTTGCCGATTAAGCTTTAGTCACAAACTGTGACGACAGGATTCGAACCATTTTTGAGGTCGATCGTGACGCAACCTTCTCCAAAAGCTCTTTGGCTCTCTCTGACCTTGCTCTGCGCAGTCTCTACTGCGTGCTCGTCGGCCCCTACACGGCCCGCAAGCATGAAGGGTGGGGCGGCTCAAGGTGACGAAGATGTCAAACAAAAGCCTGATACAGGCGAAGCCGAAGAAACCAAGGTCGATCGTCTGCCCACAGCGCAATGTAAAGCTGTGTCTCCAGGCCGTTCGCCATTGCGAAGACTTAGCCGCTTTGAATATTCCAATACACTAAAAGATCTCGTGGGCGATACCACTCAACCTGGATCATCGCTTCCTGCTGAGGAATACGGCAACGGATTCGGTAACGACGCTGAAGCTTTGTCAGCATCGAGCCTTTTGATTGCTCAATACTCATCTGTCTCGCGCAAAGTTGCAACGAAAGCTGTCACAACACCAGCGACGCTTGCCAAACTTGCCCCATGCGCTGCGCAGGCAACGGCTCAAACCGAACAAGCCTGCGTCGACACCTTTCTCGCAGCGTTCTTGCCGCAAGCTTTCCGTAGACCGGTCGATGCTGCGGAAGTTGCTGATCTGAACGCCCTCTATAAAACCATTCGTCCACTCTCGCCAAATTTTCCCGACGCCCTGGCCTCGCTGATGACAGCGGTCATGCAGACGCCTGATTTTCTTTATCGCGTTGAACTCGGTGATGCGTCAGCGGCAGCTCCTGCTGGAGTCGTTCGACCCTCTAACTATGAAATGGCAGTACGGCTCTCCTATCTCTTTACGGGATCGATGCCAGATGCCGCTATGCGTGATGCCGCTGCAAAAGGCAAACTCACAACCGTCGAAGGCATAACCGAACAGGCCGAACGCCTTTTGGAAGATCCACGATCTCGCGAAACAGTCAGTTACTTCTTTAATATGCTTCTTCCGATCGATGGTCTAACCGACCTTGACCGCGATAAGACTTTGTTCCCGAACTTCAGTTCCAAAATCGGATCGTACATGTATCAGGAAACGCAAAAATTCCTTGAATACATCATCTTTGAAGGCAGCGGGAAATGGTCGGATGCTTTCGATGCTTCGTACACCTTCCTGAACGAACCTCTTGCCAAGTATTACGGCATCGCGGGCGTTACGGGCGAAGCCTTTCAAAAGGTGAAACTTGATCCAGCGACCAAGCGTATCGGTCTCTTGACTCAAGGCGGTATCCTCGCCGGTACAGCTGCTTCGTCAATCACGAGCCCAGTGGCGCGAGGCATTTTCGTTGCACAAAAACTTCTTTGCCAAAACATCCCAAGTCCGACTGGAGACCTGGCTGAGAAAGCTAAGACGCCCGTAGCGACCGAGGGGACAACAGCGCGCGAGCGATTCTTAAGACACAGTGAAGACGCGGTCTGCGCGACTTGCCACAGAATGATGGACCCGCTCGGCCTTACGTTTGAAACGTATGATGCCGGCGGTATGTATCGCGCGCTCGAAGGAAAAAGAACGATTGATCCTACCGGTGCTCTCCCTCCCGGCATCGAAAACGCTGGTGCCGTGGCAAACCTTGTCGAACTCAGTCAGCGAATGGCAAAGAGCGATACTGTGAACTTCTGCTTTGCTGACAAGTGGATGACCTATGCTTATGGCAAAACTCTCATTGCCGAAGATGATTGCTCGAAAGGGTCCCTCGAAGCGGCTTTCAAAACGTCTAATTTCGATGTGAAGACTTTGTTGCTTGGACTGACGCAGACGGATGCATTCCTTTACCGCCAAAAATAATATCGAACGAGGGGATAGACTATGGGTAATTTTCGAATAGACCGCCGTACCGTAATTCGCGGCGCTGGAAGCATCGCCATCGCGTTGCCTTTTATGGAGATCATGGGCGAGAAGGCTCTCGCTGCACCCGATGCTGCGAAGCGCTATATTACGTTTTACACTCCGGGCGGAACGGTTATCGATGATTGGCGTCCGAAGGGCACGGAAACCAATTTCCAATTCGGTAGCATACTGCAGCCTCTCGAAGCGGTTAAAAGCAAAGTCATGATCGTTGATGGAATGAATATGAAAGTTGCGAGTGGCGAACAGCACATTCGCGGTCTCGTCGCCCTCCTCACTGGAACGCGTGCAGACGACGCCAAAAACGGATTTTCGGCTGGTCCATCGATCGATCAGATTCTGGCCAAACGTCTCTCGCAAGGGAAAAAGTTTAAAAGTCTGGAAATGGCGGTGCGCTGGGCGACCGGTAAAACGCACGGGAAAATCCATGGTTTTAACGTTCTCAACTTTGAAGATGCCGCTGATCCTAAACCGATTCCTCCTCGCATCGATCCGCAGGATATTTGGCAATCGGTTTTCGGAACTCTGGTCCCTCCCGGCGAAGGCACGGGCGATGCGGCCTCCTCGCAGCTTCTCATGCGCGATAAATCGATTTTAGACTATGTCGATCGACGTTACGTAACGCTGATGAAAAAACTTGGGGCCGCCGATCAAAAGATTTTGGAAGCTCACTTAACCAAAATTCGTGAACTCGAGAAATCGTTGAGCACCGGTGTGGGTGATGCATCAACGACTTGTAAAAAGCCGACACGCGTCGATACTTCGAAATATAACCCACGCACAGGCCTGAATTCAGGCGATAACGGCGAGGTCGTCGACTCAAGTACTGACGAATCGATTCCTCTCGTAGGTAAGTTCATGATGGATATGATCGTCATGGCGATGAGCTGCGATCTAACCGGCGTTGCTACGATGCAGTGGTCGGATACTGAAGCCAAACATCAGCTGCCTTGGCTCAAAAGCAAAGGTATCAATCAACATTTGCATTACTACGAGCACGACGGCGGGTATAGACCTAAGGAACTCGCGATCATTCACAACTGGTATGCGTCTCAGTTCGCCTACCTCGTGAATGCTCTGAGCGAAGTGAAACTCGGTGATAAGACTTTGCTCGATGAATCTGTCCTTTTCTGGGGTAGTGAACTCTCGCATCCGGCGGATCACTCGAACACGGACATGCCGTTCGTCCTAGCCGGTAACGGCGGCGGCCTTCGTACAGGTCGCTATATGAAGTTCAACGGTGTCGAAAACAATAAATTGCTTGTGTCTCTCTTTAATCTCTTTGGTGATACGCGAAATGAATTCGGAAAGCCAGGCTTCTCGACGGGTGCTTTGAACGGTTTAACGTAACGTAAAGCTGGGTTAGGGGCAGGGATGCGAATCTTAGTGTGTATGACTTTGATTGCAGCCCTAGGCTGCGGTAAAGCCGAAAAAAGAGTGTCCTTAAAAGGGCCTGGATCAGGCGCGTCGCCGCAAACAGAAGATCCGTCCACCGGCAAGAGTGGAGATAGCGGGAAAGTTGGCGATGGGAAAAGCGAAAGCCCCAGCACTCCCGATGCGCTCGTCTCCTCGAATGCAATCATTAACGCCGATGCCAAATGCGTCCCGGAAGTGGTACAGCCTCCACTGCAAAGGCTCACGGTTCTTCAGTACAGAAACGCGGTTCAAGATCTTTTAGCTCTGACGACGAAACCTCAAATTATATTGCCGAGTGATGATCTGATCGGTCCTTTCGCGATTAATACCTTGACGCTCTCTTCGCAGGTGAGTGTAAGTCAGTACGAATCCGCTGGCGAAGCGATTTCTGCTTTAGCAAAACCTCAGATCACGTCGATACTCAAATGCGAAGGTCAAGCATCCAATGATGCTTGTCTGAAAACATTTGTCGAAACGTTTGGCGCGAAAGCTCTAAGACGGCCTCTCAGCGACGAGGAAAAGACTCGATACCTGGCACTGGCCACACCTGTCTTGACCAAATCTGGAATAAACGAAGCCGCGCTTGTTCTCATTCGAGCATTCCTGACCTCACCGAACTTTCTCTATCATATCGAAATCGGCGACGCGGGCGTACTCACAGCTTATGAACTCGCCGCACGGCTGGCCTTCTCACTGTGGGATACCGTTCCAGATGCTGAGCTAAGCAAGGCGGCGGCTGACGGCAAAATCCTTACAGAAGATGGTTTGAAAGCTCAGGTGAATCGGTTGATTGCGAGTCCACGATTTGTCGAAAAATCGGGGCGATTTGTCAGCGACTGGTTAGGTCTTGGCAAAACGGCTTCGGTCGTGAAAGATAAAGAATCGTTTCCACTGTTCACGCCTGCGATCGCGCAGGCGCTTCGAAAAGAGTCATCCGACTTTGCCAGTCATGTCTTCGGCAAGGGTGATGGCAAGCTTAGTTCGCTTCTCGCGGCAGATTACACTTTTCTCAGTGAACCACTCTTTGCTTATTACAATGTGCCAAAGCCCGCAAACTGGAAAGAAGGCACGGCCGTGTCTCTCAAAGGAAGTGGACGAGCCGGTATTCTTACGCAAGGCGCCTTTCTCACTTCGCATTCACATCCGACATCGACCGCCCCTGTGAGTCGAGGCAAAGTGGTCTTTGAAAACGTGCTTTGTCTGAGTGTTCCGCCTCCTCCTCCTGGACTTCCCGCTCTACCTGAATCGAGCCCAGGTGTGGTCACCGCCCGCCAGCGATTTGAGGTTCATGAAAAGAGCCCGGCCTGCGCTGGTTGTCATAAGGTGATCGATCCTTTGGGCCTTGCAATGGAAAACTTTGATGCCTCAGGTGTTTGGCGCGAGATGGATGGCGGAGAGCCGATCATTGCGGGCGGAACTCTAAGTCTTCCAGAAGTTGGCAAGGATACGAAATTCCAAGACGCAGCAGACATGGTCGGCACGATTGCAAGTAGTCCCGATGCTCAGGTTTGCGCAATCATGCAAGCGTATCGATTCATCGCTGAACGGCCGATTTTGAACAAAGACAGCTGTCTCCTCAGCAAATACTACAAACGTTTTCAAGCGAGCGGCACCGACATGCGAGCGCTGGTCAGTGATATCGTTCTCTCACCAGAATTTCGCAAATTGAGGGGTACGCCATGACACGTTCTTCCCGCTGGATGATAAATCGTCGTCAGATTTTAAAGAACAGTGGTCTGGGCCTCGGGCTTATGCCGTTTCTTCCTTTGCTGGGTTCGGATATTGCCCATGGGCAAGCAGCCGACAGTGCTCCGCGACGCATCGTTTTCTTCTATACGCCGCAGTCCACGTTTAAAAGACTTTGGGAGCCAAGCGGTGGCGCGCGAAACTTCGTCCTGCCGCGCATACTCGAGCCTTTGGAAGGTCTGCGAAATAAAATCGTCGTGCTCAACGGTGTGAGCATGACGAACTCGAACGTTCATGGTGGTCATACCGAAGGCGCTTGTCAGCTTTGGACGGGCTCCGATCGCGCGAGTGGGAGTGAGATGAACCTCACGCCTTCTTTGGATTACGTAATCTCTCAGCGTCTTAAGAGTAAGACCGCGCTAGAGTATCTTCAGCTTTTTGCAGGCGAAGGTCGAAGTTATGGTCTTCACTGGAGCGCTGCTAATCGGCAAATCGTTCCTGAATACGATGCAGCGAATGTTCTGAACCGTGTGTTCGGTAGTGTAAATGAAGGCAATGCACCGCCGGCTCCTGACACGGTGCGGTTGAATTTGCTCGCCAATGCTTCGAAAGAGCTGACACTTCTCAAGGCAAAAATCGCTAAGGCCGATCAACTCAAGATCGAAGCTCATTTGGAATCGATCGCCGATATTGAAAGAAGTCTTCAGAAGAAAGCAGGGCTGGTCTGCTCAAAACCTGATATTGGGAATCCTAATGCATCGAGGCAGGCGGGTTGGCAAGCTATGATGCGATTGGTTGCGGGAGCCTTTTCCTGTGACATGACACGGGTTGCGACTATTACCTTTGGTCAATACGATAATGATGGCTCGACCTATCCGGACATCGGTGTTCAATCCTTTGGCCATCATGAGTTAACTCACATGACGCCAAGCGATACCTTGCTTCCGAAGAGAGATAATGAAGCGGATCGCGCGGCGCCGAATTTTGACGAGAGTCGAAACGGTCAGATTACAAAGATAAATCGTTGGTATGCTGAGCAGTTCGCTTATTTTATTAAGCTGCTGAATGATATTCCTGAGGGTGAGGGCACCATGCTCGATAACACTCTTGTGGTGTGGGGCACGGAGATAGGTGAGTACTATTCCCACAGTTTTGAAAATGTTCCGATCATTGTTGCGGGCGGAGGTAACGGCGGAATTCAAACGGGGCAGTATCTCGACGTCCGAGGCAAAGGGTATAAGATCAATCGGCTGCTAGTGTCGATGGCGAATTATATGGGTCTTAGCGATGTACAAAAGTTTGGGCAGTTTGATACGAGTCAGGGTGGTTTGCCGGGTTTGACTTGATCGGTTTGAGGGGAGCTTCGGGGCAAAGTGTAAAACTGCTTTGACAATTGCCCGTTACGTTCCGTGTTTGGCAAGGCGATTAGCCCGCCTTAATTTGAGTCGAAGGATTCAACCATTTCGTAAGTGAGTTACCAAGCTTTTCGTAATTAATCGGCTTTGAAATGTAGTCATCCATCCCGGCTTCGATACAACGCTCTTTATCGCCTTTGATGGCGTTTGCGGTCATCGCTACGATCGGGATCTTTGGATTTGGAATGCCGATCCCCTTGCGGATTTCGATCGTCGCTTCATAACCATCCATCTCCGGCATCTGACAATCCATCAAGATTAAATCATAGTGCATACTTTGTAGAGATTGAATGGCCTCGCGGCCGTTGCCGACGGCCACCGCTTTATATCCAAGTTTTTCAAGCATGCCGAGGGCCACGCGTTGGTTGATAAAGTTGTCTTCGGCCACCAGAATGCGCGCCGACGTTTCTACTGTTAAAGGCTGCGACTCCGTCTTTTCGCTTAGGACCTGAGATGATTTTCTGAGTGAGAGTTCAAACCAGAAAGTTGAGCCCTTGCCCTCTTCACTTATAACACCGATTTCCCCGCCCATGAGTTCGACGAGACGCTTGCAGATGGAAAGGCCTAAGCCTGTTCCTCCAAATCGTCTTGTGGTCGACGCATCGGCTTGAGAGAAGGCTTGGAAAATTCTCTTCGTTACCGACTCCGGCATACCTATGCCCGAATCTTGCACTTCAAAACGGAATTTTGTTTGCAGGGCATCTTCAGTCAGTGTGTTAACTCGAAGTTGGACTTTACCCGACTTTGTAAACTTGGATGCATTGCTTAAGAGGTTAAGTACGATCTGACGAATACGCCCCGGATCGCCACCGAAGAGAGTATCAATACTCTTGGGCGTAGACACTTCGAAAGCCAAACCTTTTTGCTGAATGGCAAAATTCATCGTTTTTTCAGCGTCGGAGATAAGCTGGGCGAGATCGAAGTCTACAACCTCGATTTCCATTTTGCCCGCTTCGACTTTCGAGAAATCGAGGATGTCATTGATAACCGTGAGCAAGGCCTCAGCGCAACGCTTGATGTTGGTCACGTAGTCGGTCTGTTGATGATCGAGTTTCGTGTCTTCCAAAAGGATAGTCATCCCGATAACACCATTGATCGGCGTGCGGATCTCATGACTCATGTTGGCAAGAAATTCCGATTTGGTCTCTGACGCTTTGGTCGCAAGGGTTCGGGCTTTTTCTAGCTCTTCGTTTGAAGATCGGAGTTCATCAGCTGTGCGTTCGAGTTCGCCAACGAGACCGGCGCGAGCTTCCGCGACTTCTTGTTTCGCACGAGCACGAAGAGTCTCAAGTTCTTTGTTTTTCAATTCTTCGATGATGCGTTTGTTTTCATCCTGAAGAAATTTTCGTCGAACAAGCGCCCGTATGCGTGCTTTTAGAACGGTGAGATCGCTCGATTTTCCAACGAAGTCATCGGCACCTGCTGCGAGTCCACGAGTCATCTCTGCTTTGTCTTCGTGAGCCGTGAGAAGGAGCATGACGATGGGATCGGCAGCTGGATTTTGCAGTATGCTGATTTCCTTGCAGACCTGAATTCCATCGATGCCAGGCATAACCAGATCAATGATGACAGCATCAAAGGATTCTTTTTTGACGAATTCTATCGCTTCTTCGCCACTTCCTGCTTGG
>JAZKGL010000210.1:0-1631 GCA_040385935.1 Bdellovibrionota bacterium | reverse complement strand
CGGAGCTTTTTCGTTTGCAAAAGGTTTTCTTTACGACCCTTCGGGAATTGATTACGATACAGCAGATGCCCCATATTCACCTATAGATCCGAGGCCGCGCATGGATTGGAAGTCTCTCAAAATACCTGAAGGCGGAAAGCTTTTCAAAATTCACCGCTTCAACCTAATCCATCAAGGCGTCAACTACGTTTTGGAAATCAATGAGCACGGCCCTAAAAATTGGGTTGGCCACGGTGAGCAGGCCACCGACCAAAATATCGTAATTCAATCGGTGAACGGCGACTCGCTCGAGGACTGCCTTAACAAATTGATCGATCGTATCAACAAACGCCAAGGGTGAGGCCTTTTTTATGAAGCTCGGTATCCAGCGCCTTATGGAAAATCCGACCCTGGCCAGCTCCTGGGGCCGCTGTGCTTTCCTTGGGAATCAGGCCTCGGTCACCCCTGATTTTAAGGCCTCCTGGGTCTTGCTTCACGAACTGCTCGGCAAGAACCTTACGGCTATCTTTGGGCCTCAGCACGGATTTCATGCGACCGTGCAGGACAACATGATCGAAACCGGTCATGGGACAGGGCCCTTTGGTTTGCCGGTTTATAGCCTCTACTCAGAAACGCGCGAGCCTAAAGACGATATGTTGTCGAACGTCGATACCATCGTTGTCGATCTACAGCTGACTGGTTGTCGGGTTTATACGTTTAAATATACGATTGCAGCTTGTCTGCGCGCAGCGCAAAAGCTCGGCAAAAAGGTTGTGATTTTGGATCGTCCTAATCCCATCGGCGGAACGCAGGTTGGAGGCCGTTCGCTTGATCTGCGCGCGAAATCCTTTGTCGGGGAGTTTGAAATTCCCATGCGCCATGCAATGACGACTGCAGAAGCCGCTACGCTTTTTAATAAGGGCATAGGCGCTAGTCTTGAAGTCGTTAAAATGGAGGGCTATAGCGGAACAGAATACTGGTCGGATCTTTATAAGCACTGGGTTTTGACTTCACCGAATCTTCCGTCGATTGATTCGGTCTATGTTTATCCGGCTACGGTAATGCTCGAAGGTACCAATATCTCCGAAGGCCGTGGAACGGGCTTGCCCTTTCAGTTCGTCGGCGCGCCTTACATCAAAAACTCTGAGGCTTATGCCAAACGTATTCAAGACTACATTCGTTCGGATGCGGTCTATCTACGCCCAGCTGAGTTTCAACCTACTTCCCAGAAATGGGCCGGTGAGGTTTGTCACGGTGTGCATATTCACGTTGTTGAACCTAAGCGTATTCACACTTACGCTTTAGGCCTGGCGATCATTCGAGCGGCGATGGACATGGATGCTAAAGCCTTTCAATGGAAAGCCCCGGGTTATGAGTATAACCACAAGGATCTGCCGATTGACTTGATTTTGGGAGAACTCGATTCGCATAAAAAACTTGAGGCGGGCCTCGATTTAAAAGACCCGTTCTGGAGCAAAGGCGAAGAGGAGTACGCGCGGCAACTCAGTGAGACAATGATCTATCGTCGTCAGCCTATTACTGGTCTATGGTAAGAACGGCGTTTGAATTCTTTGGCCCAGTATTCGATTTGGTTTGTACAAGACTTTGAAACTCTGCATTGGTGCGGAGACTTTCAAAGTCTTTGTCCGTTA
>JAZKGL010000209.1:5389-8748 GCA_040385935.1 Bdellovibrionota bacterium | reverse complement strand
TCTTTCTTCTTCTCGATGCCTTCACCAAGTTTGAAGAGTTGGAATCCTGACAGTTGTGAGCCTTTGCCTTTTTCCGCGACGACAGTCTTGATGGACTGGCCTGGGTCTTTGACGAAAGCTTGTTCTATAAAGACGATCTCTTTATAGAATTTGTTAACCTGACCCACGAGGATTTTTTCCCACATGTTCTCAGGCTTGCCTTCTTCTTGAAGCTTCTTACGGCCGAGTTCTTTTTCAGTTTCGATTTCCGAAGCTTCGACTTCATCCGACTTGAGGTAACGAGGGCCGGCGGCCGCTGCGTGCATCGCAAGGTCTTTACCGAGGTCAGAAACTTCTTGGCCTTCAGCGCCTTCGAGAAGAACCAAAGAACCGATTTTACCACCCATGTGGGTGTAGCCAGAAATGACGCCTTTGCCAGTCTTAAGGAGACCGAGGCGGCGAACTTTCATGTTCTCGCCAAGTTTGGCGATCAATGTGCTCAAACGGCCTTCGACAGTTTCGCCATCAGCGAGTTTTGCTGATTTCAAAGCGTCTACGTCAGTGATCTTTTGAGCGAGTGCAACATTCGCAACATCAGCTGCGAATTTAATAAAGTCTTCGCTTTTCGAAACGAAATCTGTTTCGCAGTTCAACTCAACCACAACACCTGTGTGTGCGTCTGGGCTGATGGCAACTTGAACGATACCTTCCGCAGCGACTCTGTCAGCTTTCTTCGCAGCGCGCGAAAGTCCGCGCTCACGAAGCCAAAGGATAGCTTTTTCGAGGTCTCCAGCGTTTTCCTCGAGAGCTTTTTTACATTCCATCATGCCAACGCCGGTTTTCTCGCGTAGCTCTTTAACCATGCCTGCTGTAATCGTCACCGGGAATCCTCCTGAATCACAAAAAGGATAAAAGCCGCTTGAAAATAAGTGTCTAACGAACTTTCAAAGCGGCTTATATAAAGTTAATTTATAAAGACTGATTAACGCTTTTCAACGGCAACCTGGTTGCCTTTGTCATCACGGAAGCTGCCTTCTTTAACCGCGAGGATGCGATCAACCGGCTTCTCATCCGAATCGTTACGTGAACCTTTCGAACGCATTTTGCCTTCGGCACAAGCCTGAGCAGCAGTCGAAATGAAGAGTTCAAGGGAACGAAGACTGTCGTCGTTACCCGGGATTGGGTAGTCGATCAACGTTGGATCAGCGTTTGTATCAGCGATAGCAACGACTGGGATTCCAAGGCGTTTGGCTTCGAGGATAGCGATCGTTTCTTTGTGCGCATCGACGATGAAAACAGCCGAAGGAAGACCTGGCATGTCTTTGATTCCGCCAAGAACCAGCTCAAGTTTTTCTTTCTCACGAGTGAGGTTCAAAACTTCTTTTTTCGTGAGCTTAAGATATGTTCCATCAGTCGACATACGCTCGATTTTACGAAGGCGGTGGATCGATTGACGAATCGTTTGGAAGTTTGTGAGTGTTCCACCGAGCCAACGGTGATTGACAAAGAATTGGCCTGTGCGGCGTGATTCGTCCTGAACGAGGTCACGAGCGAGGCGCTTAGTTCCAACGAAAAGAACATGGCCGCCTTTAGCTGTTACGCCCTCAAGGAAGTCTGTTGCGCGTTGGAACATTTTTACAGTTTTTTGGAGGTCGATGATGTGGATACCGTTACGTTGACCGAAAATGAAAGGACTCATTTTAGGGTTCCAACGACGAGTCTGGTGACCGTAGTGGACGCCGGCTTCAAGTAACTGCTTCATGTTGACTGTAACTGCCATAACCAAAAACCCCTTTGAAGGTTGTACGTCGAGAGTAGGTGCAAACAAAACCATCTGATTTCATTTGACTGACAGCCGGAGCTGACCTTCGAATCCTGCTCTCTGTTTATTGATTCCGCTTAAAAAGCGGGCTCTAAAAAAGCCTGAGGAATGTAACGCTGAACGCCTTGGAGAACAAGCACATTCCGTTACGCATCCGGCAATTTCAAATTCTTAAGTGCGGCAAAAGGACTTGAATCGAAGTCCGCCTTGTCTTTATGCACGAGTCCCGACTCTGCATCCTTCAAATCGACACCACAAGTCTTATCGACGTTTGCACAAATGACACGCGTGGGCAAAGCCGTCTGCACAAAGTCATTGACGACCATCTCAAGATCAATTTCCCCGTGTGATTCGACATAGTACGTGTCGAGGTCTTGGGAATCGAGTTCGCGTTCGATCACTTCATCACCGTCTTCGCCTTCGATGTCAAAGCCCGCTTCCGCCTTGTCTCTATCGATAAAGCGGACACTGATGTCGCGGTGGATGGGATAACCCAAGGGCTCGGCGCAACGAGCGCACTCAATAAACGGTGTGAAATCCACATGCCCTTGAACGGAATAAAGGCCATAGGCTTCTGGTTTCACCCCGATGTGGCCTGTCAAAGGCGTGTCGATAGCAGAAAAAGAGCTATAAATGTCAGATAACCAGGCCTCGTCGCCCTTGATCGTATGAATTTTCGAATCGCGTAAGTCTTTCACCGGAAGCTTCATGGGGGATTCACCTCGTTGGTCACCACGTGTGTATGGCTCCTTCTACCCCTTGGTCCTTTCGGATGCAAGTCTTTGTGATACTTGGGATTTCTGCCCCGCACGAGGAAATAAATTCGAAGGATTTTAAGGGGTTAGAATTATTACTTACACTTTTTCTATCCATCGCCGATCACCTAGACGACCCAAAGCGGACCATAGTAGGGACACATGCTGAAGCGGTGGAACGTACATCACGGAAATCAAGATCTCGGGCTGATGACAGCCAAAGAGATCCGTGGTGCCTTGCGTAAAGGGACTCTCGATCCCTTCGACAAGGTCTCTGCCGAGGGCTCAAACATTCGCGAAGATCTTATCGAA
This sequence comes from Bdellovibrionota bacterium, assembly GCA_040385935.1. Taxonomy (GTDB): domain Bacteria; phylum Bdellovibrionota_B; class Oligoflexia; order Oligoflexales; family Oligoflexaceae; genus Oligoflexus. The sequence continues at coordinate 5,880 of JAZKGL010000209.1, read as the reverse complement.
GTCGATGAAATCTTTGCCGGTCCAGAGGATGAAGGCGAGGGCACGGCCTCTCACCAGTCTATGCCTTCGACGTCCGCTAAGACCTCCGATGGTAGCTCGCCGGTTGCGATGCCCGACAAGGCACAGCCATCCGCATTCAGCCAGGCCTTATCTCAGGCTGCTCTCCCTCCTAGTGCGTTCTCAGCATCAGCGCCTTCCGTAGTCAATCGTCCGTCTCCCTCGCCTATGCAGGGGAACTACGAGTCGGAAGAATATCCGCGCACCAATCCTCCGCCATCGGCTTCAGCCTTCTCCTCCATGTCGTGGAAAGGCAGTGGTGACGCCACGAGTGTGGCCGCACTCAAAGACGATTCGAAGTCGACGCAAAAACGGTATTATTTGATCGATAAAGCAAAGATATTGGGACCGGTGAGCGCGCTGGAAATTCAGTCTCTATTCAATCGCGGCGGCATCAATGCCAAGGTAAAAGTGCAGAAGATCGGTGGTTCGAA
>JAZKGL010000209.1:0-5289 GCA_040385935.1 Bdellovibrionota bacterium | reverse complement strand
ATCCACCTTTCGAAAAGCCCTAAAACTCACTGACAACTTGCTTGACCACGCCCGCGTGAAACTGTAATAGGGTAGGTTCTTAAATGGAATGTTACATCGCTCGCGATGATTTTAGGAGCCTTCAACAATGCCAGTACCTAAGCGACGCACGTCGGCCTCAAAACGTGACAAACGCCGTTCGCACCACGCTATCAAGCTGGGCGGCCTATCGGTTTGCTCGAACTGTTCAACAGTTAAGCACCCACATGCTATCTGCGAAGCTTGCGGCCACTACCGCGGTAAGCAATGGCTTGAGCCAAAACAACACGGAAAATTGGACAACGGTTTCGCTACAGCCGAATAAGTTCCAATTCACGGTGGATCTTTCCTTATGACGAATACAATCGCCATGTTCCCGGGGCAAGGAAGCCAGTACGTGGGCATGGGTGAGAAGCTTCTTGAAGCTTTCCCCTGGACGAATGCAATTTTTGAAGAGGCAGAGGATGCCTCCAAAGTTGCTATTCGTCGTTTGTGCTTGGAAGGTCCTGACGAGGACCTCAAGCTCACCGCAAATACCCAGCCTTGTCTACTTACTGTCAGCGTTGCTTATTGGGAGGTTCTCAAACGAGAGCTTGGCCTGAGCATTCAGTATTTTGCGGGTCATAGTCTCGGGGAATATTCGGCATTGGTGGCGGCAGGCAAACTCGATTTGTCGCGCGCGGCCTATCTGGTTCGTGCTCGTGGGGAAGCCATGCAGCGCGCTGTTCCTGCAGGTGTCGGCGGTATGGCGGCTGTGATGAAGATGTCGGTAGAAGCCCTTGAAGAGCTTTGTCTAAAGCATTCGCACGGGTCTTTTAGCGTCGAGATCGCTAATTATAATAGCGATGCTCAGCTCGTCATTGCGGGACATAAAGAAGCGGTGAAATCGCTTGCTGCGGAAGCCTCAACGATGGGCGCCCGGTGTATCGAACTCCCGGTCAGCGCACCGTTTCACTCGAGTCTTATGAACGAAGCGCGGGCGGAAATGCTGCCTTTGCTGCGTGACACAGTGTTTCATAAGAACGAACACTACGTGATTCCCAATATCTCAGCTCTGGAGATTAAGGACTATCAGCCAGAATTTTTAATCGAGCAAATCGATGGGCCGGTTCGCTGGATTCAATCGATTACACAGGCTCAAGCTCTGGGCATGACGCGATTCATCGAAGTGGGTCCGGGTAAAGTCCTTAGCGGCCTCGTCAAACGCATAGTTCCTACGGATGGATCGTGTGAGATATTCGCGACTGATGAGATTACGCAGGCTCTTGCAAGCCTTCGCTAGCTATTTCTTATCTCTGCCTTCTTCAACAGCTCTCTTGCCTTGATACCAGGCTACCGAAGCCGAGCGAACGACTTTCAGTAGTAGCCAGAAGAACAAACCAATCAATAAACAAAATATGATAATGACGATGAATATCGGCAGGACGGTTGGCATGACTAACTCCTAAGTGATGAAGACTTTGCTATAGCTCATCTGAAAAGGAGTTTTAAAACCAATGAACATTGCGAACAGCCACCGAATATAGGCTGAGCGATATCGTTTCCGATAAAATCGCTCAACCTGGAGCAAAGTATCAATTCTTTTGCGCACAATCATCGTCGAGTGTCATCGGCTGACCTGTCTTGAGGCGCACCGTACAGCGAACTTGATTGTCACTTGCGCGAACAAATTCCACCGCCGCTTCATCCCCAACTTCAGGCAATGTGAGCTTTGCCCAATAGGGTACCCAATCGAAATACCAACGGGTCACAACAGGGACGTTCTCTTGAACATTGTTTATTGGAAAATCGACTCGAATCTCATGCCCCGCACCTGAAACGATAACGGGAAGATCGCCGAACTCAACGGCCATCGCCGCATGATCATGCCCGACGATGACTCCAGTGATCTTGGAGCGATACTTATTCAACCTTTGGCGCACAGCAGTCTGAAAGCTTTTTTTCTCCTGCCAGCGATGAAGATGGGAAACGGTGAATGACGGATGATGGTAAACGAGAAAGATAAAGGGCTCTTCGGCGCTTGATAATTCCTTATCTAAAAATGCCATCTGCTCTTTTATCGTCTTTTCATTATCGGAATTAAGTACGATGAAACGTGTGCGTTCATCATATACGCGCGAGAAGAATTCGCCAGGCATTTGAAAAAAGCGGACTTCGTTTGCGTAGCCCGCGTGGTGATTCCCGATTGCCGTCACTTCAAATTGAAAGTCATCACGTATCCAGCCAAACCATGTGCTCTCGTAATCTGAAGTGTAGAGGTTATCACCTGGCATAATCAAATCGAGCACACCACCCGTCTTGAGCGACTCACGCACAAGATTTTGTGATTTCGTAACTTTGCCCGCGTCGCCCGCAATTCCGAAAATTCGATCAGCCGCATGCAAATATGTGCTGGAAAAAAGGCAAAACAAAAAAAGCAGTCGCTTATTCATCAGATGATCCTCTGAAGGAAAAAAACTTCGTGTTTGTTTGGTCGATACTTGGCCATAACATAAGTTTAAGTTCACAATGAATGCAACTTGAAGTTTGTAAATCCTCTATCAAGAGTTTGCGTAGCACAAAAAAATAAAGCAGCTCGTCTTTGAGCCGCTCTTAAATGAGAAGAAAAATTGAATGAGTTTGAATATCTTTGGAGTGAAAAGCTGGTCGAGAATCACGTTTAGCGCCTCGCACTCTTTAACCAAAATTTTGGGTGTTCAGAGTGTATCGGCAATCCAAAACCTTTGAGTCAGCCAAAGAGTCAGAAGCTTTGCAAGCCAACTCTTTTAAACGGAGGCCGAGAACAGAGATTTTCGTCAATTCCTGTCCGAATGGATAGCGAAATGTAATCGATCATGATATTCAGTCTCAGCTTTGATTAATGGCTTTGATGCCGAGTGTCAACGCGAAAAGTAATTTCGTATGAACGCCTTAAAGCTCTTCCTTTGATATTTCTCGCTATTTAGAAAGTTTGACGCTCTATGCAATTTTTCTTTAAGCCTCTTCTTTACGTCCTTCCAAGTCTTATGATGAGTTCGGCATTTGCTCAAGATGCTGAGAAAAAGCCGGTAGAAGAAAAAGTATCGGCGCCGGAAACGTCGGTGGAATCTCTCACCGTCACGGGTCAGCGTGTTTACTTCGAACCGAGTTCCAACACCCGTGTACGGCCGGAGCAACTCGAAGCCTATAAATATACGGATTTAAACCGAGTCCTCAAAACGATTCCCGGCGTTCAGGTTCAGGAAGAGGATGGATTTGGTCTGAGGCCAAACATCGGCATGCGCGGTGTCGCGCCCCATCGTTCACGCAAAGTTTTGATAATGGAAGATGGTATCCCGGGTGGACCAGCGCCGTATTCGGCGCCCGCTGCGTACTATGTTCTTACGCCAACTCTAGTCGAAAGCATCGAGGTCAACAAGGGTTCCTCTGCGGTAAAATACGGTCCGCAAACGATAGGCGGCGCAATCAATCTGATTACGAAGAAGGTCCCTAACGAACCCTTTGTCGGCACTCTCGATCTTGGTCTAGGAACCTATAACTTTCGAAAAGCTGTAGCATCGGTTGGAGGCAAATCGGGTTCCGTTGGTTGGTTACTGCTCGGGTCACAGCTGGGAAGCGACGGCTATAAAAACCTTCCCAACGGGCAGGACACAGGCTTTCATAAGCGCGACGTACTGGCCAAGGTTTCTTACGATTTAACTGAGAATCAAGGGCTTTTCTTAAGCACATCGTATTCCGACGAGATCTCAGATGAGACTTATCTGGGTCTGAGTCGCGCAGACTTTGATGCGGACCCTTATCAACGCTACGCGGCGTCCGAACGTGACCAAATGAAAACAGGGCATCGCACCTATTCCCTCGGCCATGTGTGGAAGAGCGATAGCGTCACGAGCAAGCTGACTTTCTATAAAAGAAACTTTGATAGAACTTGGCGTCGACTCGATGGTCTGACCGATCGCTCGATCAGTGTGCCTGATGTTTTGAAAAATCCTGTCGGAATATATCAACACGCATTCGCCGTTTTAAAAGGTGTTGATGATTCACTTGGGATCGACGACCAAATCTTTCAAGCTGTGAACCATCGCATCTATGAAAGTCAGGGCGCTTACTGGGAAGGGGCACTCGATTCGAAGTTTGAAGGCTCTGTGTCGAACAAACTAGAGTGGGGCCTCCGCACCCATCAAGATAGCATTCGCCATATCCATACCGCAGAGACCTACAATATGCTTTCGGGGCGCCTTGTGGAGACAGGTGACGCTCCTTTAACAGGTGCTCAGGATAAGATCTCTGCCAATGCCTTGTCGGCTCATCTCTGGGATACCGTAACGCTTGGCGATTTGCGTTTGAGCGCGGGCCTTCGTCATGAGTGGGTTGATATTAAGGTTGATGATTACTCGGCGGCCAATGCTGATGAAAAGAATAATCGCAGCGCATCGATGCCTGGCGCGGGCGTGTTCTATCAGATTACACCTGACCTCGGTGTTCTCGCTGGCGTCTATCGGGGACTGGGATTGGCTGCGGCCGATGATAAAGGGTCTGGAGATGCTGAGGAAAGCATCAACTACGAGGGCGGCTTTCGCTTTCTTAAACGCGGCAACAGTCTAGATCTGATCGGTTTTTATAACGACTACTCAAATATCAAAGGAACCTGCTCGGTGTCCGAGGGCTGCGGCAACGCATCGGCGGACGTCAGCTACAACGGTGGCGAAGCGCAAATCTACGGCCTTGAATTATCAGCTGGCACAAACCCGCGTTTGGGTTCGTTTCTCTTCCCTATCGCTGCTGAGTACACACTTACGCGAGCGAGCTTTCAAAATAGCTTTGTTTCCGGTTTGAGCGATTGGGGTATTGGCACCATTCGCGAAGGCGATCCGATTCCTTATGTTCCTCAGCATCAATTTGGTTTGCAGGCCGGTGTTCAGTGGGAGATTCTACGACTGAATCTTCAGGCTAAATATCAGTCGAAATCCTACGATCAGGCATTGCTCGAAGGCCGTGAGCAACTCCCGAGTTCAACCATCTGGGACGCCGCGTTTAGTGTATTCCCTTACGAGAACTACGAACTCTATGCGACAGCGGACAATATCACGAACCGCAAGGTTCTGACCTCGCTTCGTCCCTTTGGTGCACGCCCGGGCAAACCTCAGGCCTTTGTGTTTGGTGTGAAGGCGCAGCTGAATTAAGATCTTCTACCGGCATTCGTTTAATGAGTTAAAAATTAGGCTGCGAATTTTATTCGCAGCTTTTTTTATTTGTATTTTGAATTTCCAGGAAGAATCCGGATACAGCTTG
>JAZKGL010000208.1:0-3055 GCA_040385935.1 Bdellovibrionota bacterium | reverse complement strand
AGGCGCTCCTGCGCCTTTTGCTCGGCCTCATCAAAGCCCTTCCTCGCCGGTTCGTGCCGGTGCTTGCGAGCGTCTACGCGTGGATCGCCTATCGCTTCGCCGGGCGCGATCGTGGCCTCATCGAGAGAAATGTCGAACTCGTCTATAAACTTCCTTCGCAAAGCATCTTTTCCAAGACCTTTCAGCGCCAGGTTTTTCGCACGCAGGCGATCATCGCGCTCGAAACCTTCAAACATCAGTTTTCCAAAAGAGAGCTGATTCGTTTTGAGGGCCGTGAGCGCTTTAAAGCAGCCATGGAAAAGATATCGGCTAGCGGCAACGGACTCATCTTTGTTACCGCGCATCATGGAAGCTGGGAGCTCGTCGCAAACGAAATTGCTCGCGCCACAGGCAAGACCTTCGTGGCTTTAGCCAAACCTTCAAAGCTGCCGGAATTCACCGATGTTCTGACCAAACTTCGCGGCAAAGCGGATACGCGAGTTTTGTATACGGATTCGAAGAATCTTCTTCGCGATATGATCAAGACTTTGAAAGAGAACGGCAACCTCGGCTTTGTGATGGATCAAAAGCCGGAGGGCCGCGTGGGTCCTATCGTGGAATTCTTAGGCCAGCCCACTGAGTTTGTCACAGGCCCTGCAAAGCTTGCTGCGCGCCACGGCTCACCTGTCGTCGCCATTTTTTGTATGCGAACCGGTCCTTGGGAATATAGAATCGAATTTGAAACAGTGGTTGGGCCAGATCAGAACCTGCAGGATGAACAGTTTCTCACGCAGAAAATGGCTACAGCTATCACGCGTTCCATTCAAATTTATCCCGAGCAGTGGATATGGAATTACAAACGATGGCGATCACCAGCACCTCTGTCAAATCCCGAGTGAACCCAGGCTCCCAGCTTTTGCAGTGGAATAGGACGGCTTCGGCCTTTCTAGCCGAAGAGGGATTTATGGTGGCTGTTCTCGCCTTTGCCATCCCAACGGATCTGTCCATCCATTGGGGCATCACGCTGAGTGCGATCGGCACTTTGCTTCTGGCTTGGGAATACGGTTATCTCGAGAGGCTGCCCCAGATCGTCGGCCCCTATCGGATCGTGCGTAATCCCCATAGCCTTGCACTTTGGTTGATAAGCTTTAGCTTGGCTTTAACCGCTCGATCCTTTCCTGCTGTCATACTTTCTCTCGTCCTTCTTCCGTGGCTCTTTTACATCGATCATGAAGAGAATGTTCAGCAGCCCAACACCCACATGCTTCGCTATCGATATCGTGTGCCCGCGTTGATTCCGACCCTCATTCCTTTCGAAGCAAGTCCTAACTCGGGATATTCGTGGCGGAGGGCGGTAAAGATTCACAAGTGGCCTTCGCGTTCACGCTTGATAGCCGCTCTTATTATGTGGGTCTATCTTACTGTAAGCTTTCACTTTAATCTGCCTTTCTGGGCTGGACTGATCGTCTCGGGCATCTATATTGGAATTAAGCTCACGTACAACTTAGGAAAAAGTGGGCGAATTGCCTTTAGAAAAAAGCCTCAACTTTCGCGTAAGCCTCTATAACCCTCGATATAATTTTAATCCTTACCCAATAGACTAAAGGCTTCTTGGGCTTTTCGTTTCAGTTTCAAAAAGCTGAGTCGATAAGCTAGGAAACGGGTCTAGGGAGTAGGCTATGCTTAAATCATCCAGTAATCCAAAGCTCGCGGAAGCGAACAAATGCATCTTCGTAAAGGATTACGAGCAAGCCGAGGCTATTCTAGAGGAGCTCGCCCAGTCGAAAGCCTTTAGCGATGATATCCTTATTCACCTTCGGCGCATCGAACTCGCCTCCAAGGTGGAAAAACTGGACGATCTCGTCAACGTTTACGATGCACTCGTCAAAGAAATGCCCGAGAATCTAACCTATAAACTCGCCCATCTTTTCGCCCAGCAGCACACCGATGGAATCTCCAATCGTGATGCTCTCGAATGCTATCAAGAACTTCTTCGCGCGGTCGGCCCTCACCCCGGAATTTACTATGGTATCGGCTACTGTCACGAGGTGGATTCGGGCCTTGAACGAGCCAAGCGCGCCTATGAGCAGTGCTTGAACATGGATAGCACATGGCACCCGGCTTACTTTGGTTTAAGCCAGATCTACTATCAACTCGGCGATGAGAAAAAAGGCGATCAGTACTTCACGCGTTTTGAAGAACTTGCGCCTTACAACGTCTACGGAAATTTTGAAACACACAGAAAGCTTGCCCAGGAATTTGCCGAACGTGAGGACTTTGAAGCGGCGGAAGTCGCGATCAAAACGCTTGGCGAATGGTGGGTGGAGAGCAAAGGCTTTGCGCCGCTCGAGATTCAACTCTATGAGAAGTTTGCGAGTGCGAAACTTGCCGAACAAGACATGGACGAGAAGGTCGCGACGCAGCGTCGTCATCAGGGCCGTATCGTTGCACACAAGATTCTTGACGATGAAAAATCCAGTGAAACTATCTTTTACTTCGCTGCCAAGGTCTTGGAGGAATTCTCCGAGATGACTCTGGCTCTGGAGATGTATCGCCGTATTTTGAAGGCGGAAATTCAAAACCCTGAGATGGTGCAAAAGATCGGTGCGCAGTTTGTTTCACACGGAGAATATAACCTCGCCAAAGATCTTTTCGAGGAAGCCTATAAGGTTCATCCCGATCAGCCTGAAGTTCGTTTTTGTCTGTTGGTCACCAAACTGAAGTTGGCCAAGGTCAATGTCGAAGAATATCTGATGGGCAAAGAACGGCTCAAGACTCTGTTGGAAGAAGAGGGTGACCGCACAGAAACCATGACTCTGCTCATGGCGCTGACGGGCAAATACAATCAGGACCCGGAAGTTCAAGGATACATGGCTGACATCTATCTTGAGCTTGGCCACAAAGATAAAGCGCGTCGTCACTTTCAGAAGATGTACGAACTCGATGCCTACAGTCGTTATTCAACGCTAAAATACGCATCTTTTCTCATGCAGCATGAAGATGCTGATCTGGCTAAATCCTTATTGGAGAAAATCGACCAAGTGCACAAACTCGAAGCGGATGAACAGATCGAACT
>JAZKGL010000207.1:0-4527 GCA_040385935.1 Bdellovibrionota bacterium | reverse complement strand
AATCGGCCTCCGGGCCAAACCCAAGTGAACAAAAGGATCCTAAAACATGGTCAGAGCGTTGATGCCCGAGAAGTCTTCAGAAATTTCTGAAGCGATTATGACCGAAATGGTTCTTCCTCAGCATACTAATGCTATCGGCACCGTCTTTGGTGGTGTGATCATGTCGTGGGTTGATATCGCAGCTGCGATTTGTGCGGAACGTCACGCCAATAAGCAAGTAGTGACAGCTTCGGTGGATGCCCTTGAATTTCTTGCGCCCATCAAATTGGGCTGGATCGTGACTCTCAAGGCTGCTGTGAACTATGTGTGGACTACAAGTTGTGAAGTTGGGGTCAAAGTCACGGCTGAGAATCCGCGAACTGGCGAATTCTTTCACACAGCGACGGCCTATGTGACGATGGTGGCTCTCGACAGTCACGGACGTCCCACAGGAATTTCGCCTGTTCTTCCCCATAACGAAGAGCAAAAACGTCGATTTGAGGAAGCTAAATTCCGCCGTATATCGCGTCTTGAGCTGAAACGTCAGAATGCAGAACGCGCCAATCAGAAAGAGACTCCATGACACTCGCTCGCCTTTGTCTCTTTCTCGTTTTGGCTGCAGGTTCGCTTTTCACGCGGGCCTTTGCCGCCGAGCCTTTTGGGGCAGAGATCACCGAAGCCGATGCGGATATGGATAAAGTGGAGATTTATCTTCACACAGTAAATATCGGCAATATGATTTATGACAACTTCGGTCATACGGCGATCCGGGTAGTGGATAAGCGAGACTATACTGATCTCTTGTATAACTGGGGCATTTTCGATTTCGACAGTCCGGTGCAGTTCTCCCTCAGATTCTATAAGGGCGATCTGAATTACAAACTCGGGGCCTATCCTTACAACCATGGACTTAGAAATTACCGTAGCGATACCCGAACCGTCTGGGAAGATCGACTTCTTCTGACGGCAGTTGAGAAAACTCGGCTTTTGCATAGATTAAAGTGGAATTTACGCTCAGAGAATCTCTACTACAACTACCAATACTTCTTTGATAACTGCTCGACCCGCCCTCGTGATTACCTTAATGAGGCGTTAGGCGGCACTCTTGAAACACGTTATGCGAAGATCACCAGTCCCATGACCTTTCGCGACTTTGTTCTGGACGGTTATCAGTACACGCCCGGAATGGATGTACTCCTGGATTTTGGTATGAACTCTAACATCGATCGCTTTGCCTCCATGTGGGAGACCATGTTTCACCCGCTTCATTTGCGATCAGTGTTGACCAACTACTCGCAGAACGTACGTCCCGTACTGCAAGCTGGAACGGTTATCTATTCTCACGAAGCGCCATCGGCTTACCCAAAACTCGGATACTCTTTCATTCTGCTCTTCGGCGGCGTTCCTCTTATTCCTCTAGGATTTTGGCTGTATTTCCAACAGGACAAGGTTCGGCCTTCGCGGCTACTCTACCGATTGTTCGGTGGACTTTCCGCCCTTTGGCTGTTCTTTGGCGGATTTTTTGGCTTTTTGATGACGCTCAGCTGGGCTGTGTCCGGGCATCTTGATCTTCATCATAATGCGAATCAACTTTTATGTTGGCCGATCGATCTCTTGCTTTACGGTTTGGCTATGATGATCTTTCTTCGTGGACGACCTGTGGATCTTAAGCCTAAAACCTACACTTTTTTTCGCGTCTACCTGATGGCTCATATTCTTATCAGTCTTCTCTTGCCTCTGCTTCGAGTCGTGGGTTTGATAGAGCAGAACGTGAACCGCGTAAGCATCTATCTCTTGCCTCCCTACATCGTAATTTTGCTGCTTTTGTTTCGGCTTGGAATTCGCAATAAAGATGACTACTCGCTGCGATCTGCCTCTGATCAAAGGACGAATTGATGGCGATATCCGATCCGGCTTTGGATTATATTGAGTCGCAGAAGCCTAGCCTTCTCGACTTCGTCTTTCGTCTGACTGGCGATCGGAGCCGGGCCGGAATTATTGCGGCAGAAGTTTGCGACTATGTTCATCACGAACTGATGTCGAGTTGGACTAGGGAGGAAATCCGAGTTGAACTCTATGCCCATGCATTTGACATCAACTCCGATGCGAGGCGGGGAATCGAAAGATCTTTTTTTGAAAAGTATTATCGCAACCAATTCAGTGATACGAAAAAGATCGCCCTCTACTATCCCCTCGAACTTTTTATCATTGAACTCGGTGATTATCCGGGTCTCGTTGCGACCCTTCAGCATCGCTATCACTTTGCACCGGCAGAGATTGCTCGCATACTAAATCGATCGATAGAGGATGTAGACACCGACATCGCGTTCATCAAAAAATCTTTGAAGACCCACCCTAAGATCAAACTCGAGGAGGCCGCTAGTCTTCCCGTCTACGACTTTCTTCAGCTCCCTGACCAACATCCAACCGATATAAGTCATATACTCAGTGATATGAAACCAAAGAAAATAGAATGGGAGCCCAGACTTGTCGGGCTACTCATTTTGTTAGGTTTCATAGTAGGTTTTGTGATGTATCAGGCGAGTCGGCTCCTCTCACCCTGACGACTAATGGATTAGATTTAGACTCGGATCGAGGTTTTGGCTGCGAAGATAGTCGTCGTTATAAAGCTTAGAGGCCGATCGCTCACCAAGATCACACGCGATGGTCACAACTTTACCTTTGCCGAGTTTTCGAGCTACATGAAGAGCAGCGGCTACATTCAATGCCGAACTACTGCCTAATAAAATCCCATCGTTGTCTCGCACAAATCGCGAAACTGTCACGAGTTCTTGATCGGGTAGACTCAGAGCGTCGTCGATTCGAGCTTCTTTGAAATTATCCACCAGACGCATGATGCCAATGCCCTCGGTGAGGCTCGATCCACTGGCCTTAAACTCGCCGGTCTTTAGATAGGAGTAAAGCCCAGAACCACCGGGATCAACAAGATAAGTCTGGACCGATGCCTTTTGATCCTTCAGATAGCGCGATACACCAGCGATAGTCCCGCCCGTACCGGCAGCGCTGACAAAAGCGGATACTTCACCCGACAAAGCTTTCCAAATCTCGGGGCCCGTGCCTTCGTAATGAGCGCGATAGTTAGATAGATTGTTGAACTGATCCGCCCACCAGTAGTCCTTTGGATTCTCCGCCGCCAACCGTTTCGCAGTGTGATAGAAATGATTTTCGTTGGCAAAAGGGACGGCCGGAACTTTGATTAGTTTAGCGCCGTAGAGCGCAATCATCTTTTCCTTCTCGGGCGTCTGTCCTTCGGGCATCACGATCGTGGCCTTAAGACCTTTGACCCGGGCCGCCAATGCGAGGCCGATTCCAGTGTTACCCGCCGTCCCCTCGATTACCGTCATCCCTGGTTTTAAGAGACCCTTTTGCAAAGCGTCTTCGATCATAAATTTCGCCGCTCTGTCCTTAACCGAGCCGCCTGGATTCAAAAATTCACACTTCAGATAAATATCGCAACCCGTGAGTCGGCTGAGTGACGAGATCTTCACTAAAGGTGTTTGACCTACCAGATCAAGAGCGGTCGTAGCGACGAAATTCATGTCCTGTCCTCACTTGGTCTCAGCGAATTGAAACTGCTGAAGCTTAAATTTCTTGGCTTTGAGTTCGCCCACCAAAACTATGTTGAGTTCTTTTTTCTTGGAGAAATCCGCTTTGTAGAGCACTTGAACCATCTCGCCGCGCGTTCGCGAATCAACTTTAGCGATCGTTCCAAAAGTCCCGTAACCTTGAATCTCAGCAACCTTCGTCAAAAGCTTTTTCGCAAGGTCCTGAGTGGCTTTGACGACGTCATCATCGTTGAGTTCCATGACTTTTTCATACTCTACCGGCTTGAAGTCGCCGTTGATCGTAACGCTCAAAAGCTTGACGTCGGTCTCTGGCTTATCACCGGGCTTCGACGCTTTAACATTCGCGATGGCGTTGGCTACCTCTTGACCTTTGATCACTTCGCCAAAGATCGAATGTTTGCCATCGAGATGAGGGGTTGGAGCGACAGTAACAAAGAATTGGCTACCGTTCGTATTCGGTCCTGAATTGGCCATCGAGAGTATGCCGGGCTTGTCATGCTTGAGGCCAGTTGCAAATTCATCGGCGAAGGAGTAGCCCGGTCCGCCCGTCCCATTGCCCTTGGGATCACCTGTTTGAATCATAAAACCAGGGATAACCCTGTGGACCAAGAGGCCATCATAGAACTTACTGCGTGCAAGACTTACGAAGTTAGACACCGTCTTTGGCGCTTTATCGGCAAAAAGCTTAACTTCAATGTCACCCATCGAAGTCTTGATGGTGGCCGTCACGTCTTTAGCTGGGGCCTGGGCCATCGCTTTATCTAGGGAGAAAGCAAGCGGAGTCGAAAGAGTCAGGGCCAAAATGAATCTGAGTAAACGCATGAAATGTTCCTTTAGCTCGTCAAAAGAAAGAGTCCGAAAAAGCAAAAGTAGATCAGTCTATCAAATAAAAAAGAGGTCGGAAACAGCACGTTTCCGACCTCGGCGTAACTTTGTAGCAATCGTTCGCGAATGAGTTTAG
>JAZKGL010000206.1:0-4151 GCA_040385935.1 Bdellovibrionota bacterium | reverse complement strand
ACAAGACTTTGAAACTCTGCATTGGTGCGGAGACTTTCAAAGTCTTTGTCCGTTAAGGCGACCGATTGCAGACGGCCGTCGAGCAGGATCGCTTTTTCAAGCGAGCCTACCGCCTCACTTCCGCGACCCATCAAAGATAAGACGCAGGCTTCGTTATAACGAGCGGTCGCATCTTTAGGATCCAGCGAAATCGCTTTATTGAACACAGCTAGAGCTTTCTCATGCTTTTGCATGCGGTAATAGGCTAGGCCCATTCCGTTGTAGAATTCGCTGCGCCGCGGATCCAGAGTGATTGCCGCTTCAAAGCTTTCCACCGCTTTTTCATGCTGAGCGAGATTCTCGGAAAGGACTTCCCCTTGCAAGGCATACAGATAGCTGCTGCCGGGGAGTCTCACGGAGAGATCTGTGAGCAAAGCTGTGAAGTCGATGAGTTTATGCTGCTGACGATAAGCGTTATGACTAAACGAAATCCATTTGAGTTTATCGGTGGTGCCTTCGATCGATTCGCCGAAGAGACTTGCGGCGGTACGCGTATCGCCTTTTTGCAGTCGAATCTTAGCCAAGTGAGACTTGGCGGCCATGCGAATGTTTTGATCCTTCCCATTAGCTGCCAGAGACAAAAGGAGTGTCTCAGCATCCTTTGTGCGATTGAGTTGAGCGTAGAGGAGGGTGGATTCGGCGAGCCTTGTTTCTTCACTCGGATTCTTTTTGTTTAAATCGGCGAGTATGGCCTGTGCCCTATTGGGTTCGCCCGATTCGTCCAACGCTTTGGCGAGACTGATACGCATAGCCGTGGTATCGGCCTTGCGATTCCATATTTCGAGCTTTTGAACAAGTTCCGTCCCAGCATAATTCGACTCGAGATTGAGAGCGATATAACTGCCGACGATCTCTTTGGCAACACCAGGCGCTTTCAAACTTTTTTCGAAATCACTCAGGCTGGTCTTCTCACCTTCATAGGTCGAGGAGATGATCGCGCGGACAAAAGGCGTTCGCCAGCCTTGAGCAAAACTCGGACGCTCGGAGAGCATCTCGGCAGCGTCGGCCTTATAACCCATAAGATCGAGGACCTGTGCGGCCACGAGATAGCCATATTCTTTTGTAGGGGCGAGTTCGATCGCCTGCTGACTCATATCGGATGCTTGTTTGAGATAACGAAGATCTTCGGGGTGCTGCTTGAACATTCGAAGTGAGAGTTCAGCGACGAGATAATGCTCGTAAGCGCCCGCAGGGTTTTGCTGGAGGGCCCGGACGGCGGCCTTCTCAAGAGAGGCGTAATCATGAAGGCCAGAGGTCCAGATGCTGGTCTCAAGACTTTGGTTAGCTGATTCTGCCCTTAAAGGCGAGGTGAGAAATCCCAAGGAAATAAGTGCCGCCGGCAGGATTTTCCCAGTATTCCTTGCGAATTTGGCAAGTTGCGTTTGTTTCGCGTCTGTAACCATGGGAAACCTCCGGGTGCGCTCTGGGGCGTTTCCTTCTTTTCGGCTGGATAGTCAAATACCTAAGAAAGATTTTGATTTTTCGGCATCAGTTCATGAATTTCCCCTGCATTTAAGGGGTTGTAGCTAAGCTTTGTGAACCGAAAACCGGTGGAAATAGGCAGTTCTTTCACCCCACCTAAACAATTTTTCCTAGTTGTCGATAGCTCTCTTACGGAGACCAATCTATGCAGCTATGGACTAAAACCACTTGGAAGAACGCCCGCCTTGCGCTCACGATACTGGCTATATGCTCAGTGTCTGGCGCCTGGGATAACACAGCCCGCGACTCGGATGAACAAGTGGAGTTTGCTACGCTTGGGGCATCTGACCTTTCTGCTAAGGCCAAAAATAAGACCAGGACCGATCGCAGACGCAGTGATGCGCGGGCATCGAAGCTGTCGGCTCGCGGCACCGGACTCTCCGATTCTCTCCTTATCGATTCGATACTCACGATCGTTCAAAACTACTATGTGGACGAAGACCGCGTTGAGAACAAAAAGCTTATGGAGGAAACTCTTCGGGCGCTTGAGACGGCGGACTATATTCGATTGAGTTTTCCTTCCCCTGATACTTGGGTTGTTCAAAAATCCAATGAAACGCTTTCTATAAAAATCGCTGGGACCTACGCATTCGACGAGTTGGTCAAAGATAGTTTGAATCTCTCGCGCTTTTTGGATCGCCATCAGTTGCCTAAGGATAAGAAGAAGCAAGATCGTGCCGGCGCACGCCTTGTAATCAATGCCATGCTTGCAGGTCTTGATCCACATAGTAATTTGCTGGATTCCGAAGAGTATCGCGATCTTCGCCAAGGCACAGAGGGTTCCTTTGGTGGGCTCGGTGTGGTTGTCGGAATGCAAAACGATGTTTTAACAGTTGTGAAACCTCTGCCGAAGTCGCCCGCGTCGCGTGCTGGCGTCGGTAAGCTTGATCGTATTATGTCGATCGATGATAAGAACACTTTCGGTACGACGCTTGATGATTTGATTCAATATATGCGAGGTGAGCCGGGAACCAAGGTTCGTCTCTCACTGCTTCGTGATGGGGATTTGGCTCCTCGAAACGTTCAGCTTACGCGAGAGATTATTCAGGTTGATTCCGTAGAATCAAAATTGATTCCATCGGGCAAAGGCAACGTCGTCTACGTCTTCATCGATAGCTTCTCCTCGCGCACAGCGGCTGAGCTTCGTGAGGCCATGATTCGGGCTCAGCAGTCGAAGCAACCGATCGAAGGCGTAATCCTCGATATGCGCTCCAATCCGGGTGGGCTCCTCGATCAGGCGGTGAAGGTTGCCGATTTGTTCTTGGAAGAAGGGAAAATTTTGACGACTCAGGGCCGTAGCCGTGAGTTTGATATGGCTAAGAAGAATCTTTTTCACTTTGATTATCCAATCGCGATCCTCACCAATGGGGATACGGCTTCGGCGAGTGAGATTGTAGCCGGAGCTTTGAAAGATCAGGGCCGCGCTGTGGTGATTGGTGAACCGAGTTTCGGTAAAGGATCGGTACAGACAGTGTTTGAGCTGCCGGGTGAGCAGGCGCTCAAACTTACGATCGCTCGTTACTTCACTCCTAAAGGCACTTCGATACAGAATACGGGTATAACGCCTGACATTTGGCTACAGCCTGTTCAAAAGAATGAGACGAATCTTAATCTACTCGGCGAATATCGCTATAAGAGCGAACGTTTCCTGGATCATAGTCTTGAGGTTGAAAAATCCAAGCAGGTGGTGAATACGCGCTCACAAAAAGCGTACTATCTCGTTCCGAGTGAGCGAAAGGAAACGGATCCTGACGTTCCTCTCCTCTTCGCGACAAAGTTTATCAATGAGCTGAGTAAACGGGATGGCTATCCATTCCCGAAAGAACGCCTACGGGCTTCTTACTGGAAGGCCAGTGCCGATTCATTTATCAAGAAGAGTCTGGATGATTTCGATCGTTCGACAACCGATTGGCTCACGCGTGAGCGCAAGATCAACTGGTCGGAAGGACAAGAATCGATCGACGATGATAAGTCGCTGCTCTTCTCAGTGACCATGCCTAAGCGCATGGCGCTCGCAGAAGGGAAAACTTTGGAAGTGCCTTATTCCATCAAGAATACGTCCAAGAAGACGGTTAACCGCGTTTCGGTTTACTTGAGCGGTATCCAGTCAAGCCTCGGCACAAATGAAGTTCTGGTTGGCAAGATCGATGCAGGTCAGACTCTCAGTGGAACCTTGAAGTTTGATATGAAGGTCTCAGCGAAGGAAGGGTCGGTTCGCATGCGTGCCGGTCTTGCTCGAAGCGGTTGGCCTATAGTCGGTCGTGAGCGCGAGATGACAGTCGAGCTTATTGAAACCAAAAAACCGGATATCGTTATGTCTATGAGTTTGGTTTCGGAAGAAGGCGGGAGCCAAGCCGGAATTATTGAGCCGGGTGAGAAGGCGAAGATTCGTGTGTTGCTTAAGAACACCTCGAATATTGTCGCTCACAAAGTGCAGCTTAAACTCGTGAGTCTGGCTGGACGACAAATAGCGGTGGATACTAAGGCTGTGAATGTTGGCGAACTCAAACCGAATGAAAGCCGAAGTGTTCTTGTGCCCGTGGCAGCGACAGGTCAGATCGTTACGGAAGAATTTAAATTTGGGGCTCTCGTCGAGAGCGAAGAATATGTGCAGCCTACGAAGATGCACT
>JAZKGL010000205.1:0-12201 GCA_040385935.1 Bdellovibrionota bacterium | reverse complement strand
TCGAAGCACGAAGTGGTGAGGGGCGAGCCTTTGCTTCAAACATCTCAGAGTAAAAAAGAAAGTGAAGGCGCCCCGCGAAGCGGTAGCCTGTACGGTGGGGGGATACATAAGGGGGGCAGGCGGAGCCTCTCCTCTTATGCCGCCGGAGGCACCAGCGAAGCGCTATCCCGAGGGAAAACGCACCACATAAAGCACCCCAGGCTAAAACGAATGACACTGAACTTTGGTCCAGTGCCTTATTTCCTTTAATATAGGTCCTGAATAAATCAAGGACGGTTGACAGCACGATTCTCGATAAGATCACCAACCCACGACGACAAACTCTGACCACCCATCTTTTGCGTGTAGAAAAGACTGGAGTTGATAAAGGTATGCTGCTCACCAGGCACTATGAATGATTTGATGCTGCCGTTGAGAAAGTTGGCTTTCACGCTAGCAACACCGCGTGCATAGGTGCTGGCTGGAATGTCTGGTGTGAGGGTCATGCATTTGTTCTTCGAATATCCGAAAAAGAATCGCAAGGTTTTATCGCGCTCACTCATGATTGCACCCTGTTGACGATCGGAATAGTTCTCTTGGATGTAGCGAGCAAAGTTGATCAGTCCTCCTCCATTCTTTGGATTACAGTCTGTGCAATCTTCGGGGAAAGTCTTATTCAGACCCCAGGTGTCGCGGAATTTCTTCTGTAAACATGGATCCACAAACTCATCTTCGAGTGGCACTCCGCTGTCGTCGAGGAGTGTGACGGGAATGTTGGGAAAACGTTCTTTAATCGAGGCAAAATTTAATATCGCACCAAATCCGCCGGCGCTCACACCTGAGAAAACCAAATGATCGAGCATAGGAATCTTTCTTCCCACATCGTCGGCAATCAGTTTTATGTTTTCGGCGCCCATGTAGTTCTGCTTCTTTTTAAGACCTAAGACAGTTACATTGCGACGGTTGCCGCCATGAATATCGCCTGAGCAATAAGGGACGTATATAAGGTTCCAACCTAGAACTGGATTGTCAGTTCTGTCTTCGAAGATACCTTGGTCTTTCGGAAAGCTTGCATTCGCCGACTGGGGGTTGATAGCACAGGTCACGAGATTAAAACAGGCGCCACCACCTTCAAGTAGAATAAGAGCGCGATCATCGGCGGTTCTACGTTTCATAAAATAACCGGCTTCACTTCCATCTCGACAGACACTTCCCGCTACAGAATGCCATTCCCATGGATCGGACTCTTGGGCAAAGGAAACGGTGGGTAGGAGTAAACTCATGGCAAATAGGGCGCGTAAAAGCATCACGACCTCCTTTCGAAGCGTGGGCTAAACCGTGATGTGAACTTTTCACAGGTCGGCAACGAAGGTGCCGAACCTCAAATCAAAAATTTTCATCAGCCGGGAAAGCTCTAGGTTGGATATGTATGAACTTTATTATCTCATACAATATTCGGCTGTACAGCCAGTCGGCTCAAATTGCCTTACGACTGTAGGGTGAGATTGATTTTGAGCGATGAAAGGTGCGAAGTGTTCTCGGATATGTGCGTTCAAGCCTAAACAGTTTCATTTTTTTGAATGCTGTGGACTCGGGGTGTATTGCAAATCCTAACTTACGTTATAACCTGCTTCGTTGATGATAATGTGACAGCACCCTGTATCTACTATGCGCCGAGAGAGGAAATTGCCTATGGGATGCCCAGAAATTCTGACGTCACGTCTTCGTTTGAGGCCGCATCATCGTCATGATCTCTCCGCTGCGATACGACTTTGGACCGATCCGATCGTAACCAAACATACACTTGGCCGAGCTTCAACGCGGCAAGAGGTGTGGTCTCGCATACTTCGGTATGCCGGTCACTGGGCGCTTATGGGATTTGGTTATTGGGTTGTTGAAGAAAAGGTGTCAGGAGACTTTGTCGGCGAGATTGGTTTTGCCGAATTTATGCGAGACATGACGCCGAATATTGAAGGTTTGCCTGAGTTGGGCTGGGCACTCCTACCAGCGTTTCATGGGAAAGGTTACGCGACTGAAGCAGTCGGAGCCGCTATCCATTGGGGCGTTGAAAACCTCAGCGCAAAGTCGATCGTGTGTATCATTCACCCGCAGAACACAGCGTCTGTACGATTGGCTGAAAATTGTGGATTTGATCTGAGAGAGACTGCGCGGCTTGGAGAAGAGCCCACTTTGCTGTGGCAACGTGAGCTTAGTTAGGTTGATTGAATGATACTTATCGTGCAACGGTGAGCGGGATTCCCAAAGCATAGTCGAGTGCACGCTTTTGAAGCTCGTAGGATATACTCGACTGAGCAAATGTCGTTTCGGCTTGAAATAATGCGATTTGGGCTGCCGATAGATCGATGAAGTTTAACGAGCCGACACTGTACCGGCCTTCGCTCACTTCAAAGGATTTCTGGGCTGCAGTCAGTCCAGTCTGCGAGGCGATCAGCTGCTGCGCAGTGGCGCTGAGATCGCCCACAGCTTGCTTAACCTCACCGATCACTTGATTTTTATAGTCCTCCGAATCAATTTTTGCACGATAGGCTGTGCCTCGGGCTAGGGAAACAGATGAGCGGGTAATTCCTCGATCAAATATGTTCCAGGTTACCGCTAGGCCATACGTAAAGTTTACATTTTCACTGATCTGCTCGCCGATCGAGTCTTGAACGAATGGTGTGACCTCAGTCCCGTTGACTCTTTGAAAGTCGATGTCACGACCAAGCGCGCCGTAGGTAGCAACAAAATCCAGGCGCGGAAAGTAAGGCGCCTGCGCAACCGAAACATCATTTTTTCCAGCAGCCGCTATCGACTCGCTGGCTTTGAGGTCCTGCCGATTCGTCAAAGCTTGATTGACAAGCTCATCGATATTCGATTGCTGCTCAGTTTTGATAAAATTGAGATCTTGATTTAACGTCGGAACAACCAGATCGACAGGAGCACGCGGGTCCATTCTCAGTTTTTTCAAAAGGGTGATTCGGTTAGTCTCGAATCGATTTCGTGCTGAGATCAGTGTAGATTCATCGACACTCGTCTGCGCTTGTTGACGGAAAACATCAGCAAGACTTCGTGTTCCCACCTGGCTTTGTGCCTCTAACAGCTTTTGTCGATCCTGGGACGTGCGAAAGTTCTTTTCGGAAATAGCGACTACTTTTGCATCTAGGATAACTTGGTAGTAAGTCTGTGCGATGTCGAGCGCAACCTGTTGCCGACTTCTCTCCAAGGTCATGTCAGCTGCGAACTTCTTTTTGCGAATGGATTCATAAGCCGACATATCGCTTAGACCATTGAAAATATTTAAGACACTTCCTATTTGATAGGTGGCGCCCAAACTCGCTCCGTGAACGCTCGTAGGAACAGCTGTCGTCAGATAGTTGCGTCCTCGGTTTTGATTGTAGGTCCCTTGGACGGTTAAGTTCGGAAGCCACTGCAAATAGCTTTGAATAACCTGTTCGCCGCGAACTTCAACATCACTGCTCGCCTTGAGAACCGCTGTCGCTTCTCGCATAGCGATAACATAGGCTTCGTCCAGGGTTAGACTGCGTGTTTGGGAATAGGCTGGCCATGACAAGCCAAGGCTGAAAATGAGTGTGATAAATTTGAGATTCACTTCGGAGCTTCCTCTTTCAGCGGTCTGACTTTAGTCAATGGAGCCAGGGAATTTCCTACCCCAAGGGCCACGACATCGCCTACCTGAATACCCGACGCTAATTTGACTTTTTGCCCACTGTTTTCCAAAACGCGAACCTCTTTGTAATCAATTTGATTCTCTGGGTTCACAATCGCTACCATAGTCTTTGAATCCCTAAGTATCATAGCATCCGAAGGAAGCTCGATGCCCGGGACTGTCGTGAGCTTTAAGACCGCGTTTATCAAACTGCCGGCGACGATGTTGGAATCGTCTTGATCGAGTTTTATTTCGGTGAGTAGCATACGAGTCTTTTCATCTAACTGGCCTGAGATTCGAGCGACCTTGCCCGGATGCGAGAGATCAGGGAGTTCAGGTACACTGACAGTCACAGGAGTTCCGACTTTGACGAATGGGACATCTCTTTGATCGAGATACACATAGATTCGCAGTTGGTCGATTTGCGACACGGATAATAGGGGTAAGGCTCCGGTTTGCGCATTGGTTGCATTCTGGACTAAAGCGCCAGGATCAGCGAATCGAGCGGTGACGGTTCCATCAAAGGGAGCGCGAATGGATTGATATTCGCGCTGGGCGGCTTGCGCTTTCAAGCGGGCCGAAGACATATCCGCCTCAGCTGTGGCTAAATCCGCCTCTTGCTGAGATACGAGTTTGCGGTCGAGAAGCGATTGTATACGCTCAGAGATCACTCTTTTATTTTTCGCTTCCGCTTGGGCCGATTGAAAGGCTTGTTCGGCTTCGGGGGATTCGATAACAGCTAGGATCTGGCCTTTTTTGACCTTATCTCCTTTGTCGACTCGCATTTCTTTAAGATAGCCGCTGACCTTTGCATAGAGAGTGACATTTGCATAGGCTCGCGCCTCACCGGATAGACTCACGGATCGCTCGTTGGAGGAAGCGATGGCAGTCGCCACCTTCACCTTAGGGCCGCGCGCAAGCTCGGCTTCGCGATCATCGCGCTCTTTCGCCAAGGATTGTCTTTTATAAATGAATCCACCTGCCACAAAAAGTAGGGCTAAGACGAATAGGAAAAAAAACACGCGTTTCATTCCGAGAGGAACGTTTGGCCTATTCATACGGGTACGGTCTCCGATGTGTGTGAGTTTTGATCGCCTTCTTCTTCTTCACGCTTCAATCGTTCATCCAAAGTGTGTTGAGAGGGCATTGCGGTTCGAAGTAACGAATAGACTAAAGGTACTACCAAAAGAGTAACGAATGTCGCTAAAGTCAAACCGCCAATCACCGCGCGACCGAGCGGAGCGTTTTGCTCACCGCCTTCGCCTAGGCCCAAGGCGGCTGGAAGCATACCAAGTATCATCGCGATCGCCGTCATCAAAATAGGGCGCAGTCGTGTGCGACCGGCCTCGAGCGCCGCATCCAAAGCATTCAGGCCTTTTTCCACACGCACTTCGTTCGCATAGGAAACGAGGAGAATTGCGTTCGATGCCGCGATACCAACGGCCATGATGGAGCCCATGAATGAGTAAACATTGATCGTCGTTCCAGTCAGAAACATAGTCCATAAGATGCCGCAAAGAGCGCCTGGTACTGCGGTGATGACGATAAAGGGATCGACCCAGGATTGAAACAGGACCACCATCAAGAGATAAACCAAGGCGATGGATATGATTAAACCCAGGCCCAGACTCTTAAAGGATTCATCCATAACCACACCCTGACCCTGAACCGTTATTTTAAATCCAGGGGGCAGTGATTTTAAACTGTCGATCTCTTTTTGTAAGGCACGGCTTACGGTGCCGAGATCTCGGCCCTCGACATTGGCCGTGATATTGATAACGCGCTGAACGTTTACATGGCTTATAGAATTCATCTCGGTCAGCGTTTGTAGGCTTACGAGGTTACCCATGCGCTGCGTCTGCGACTGCGGTGTCTGCAGCGGAGAGGGAAGGGCGCTCGCTGCCGATACGGGCGTTTGATAGCTCGTGGCGCTGGCTGGGGCCACAGTTACTCCCATGAGATCGTCGACATTCGTGAGACTTTGAATGGGTACCTTAACCGAGATGGGATACATGACGTTATTGCTGGGGTTTAAATAGAAGGACGGAGCGACGGTGGAGCTTCCTGACAAAGCTATGAGCATACTGTTTGCAACATCGCGCTGCGACACTCCCATTTGCGCAGCCTTGATGCGATCAACGTTCATTCTTAAGGCTGGTGCATCGAAGACCTGCTTCATGGCAACGTCGGCGAGGCCAGGAACAGCACGCATCTTGCGCATAAGCTCCTGACCTATCTCATAGGATTTGACCAAATCGCGACCTTCGATTTGAACATCAATCGGTGCACTGAGACCAAAGTTTAAGACCTGCGTGATGATATCAGCCGCTTGAAACTTGGCGACTACAGAAGGAAATTCATTTGCAATCATCTCGCGAATTTTTTGCCGATACTCCTCGGTCGGGCCGTGACCCTTTTTCATCGCAATGAAAATCTCGGCATCACCGGCATTCACATTGTCAGTCGGAACATAAGCCAAGTTGAAAAACGGCGGCACTCCGATAACGGAGTTGATCGTCTCGATTTCGCCTTTTGGTACAACCCCGCGAATTCTATCTTCGATCTGACTGATCGTCTTTTCTGTGTTTTCAATCCGCGAGCCGCCCGCTGTCCTTACATGAAGTTTCATTAGGCCCGTATCGGAGTTCGGGAAGAAGTCCTGGCCGATGACAAACAAAGTGCAAAGCGAAACGAGCAGTCCGGCGAACGCGCTGAGCAAAACAAATTTCCGATGCTGAAGAAATGTTTCAAGGGTTCGACTGTAGGTAGCCTCAAGACGCGCAAATAGTCGGTTGAAACGAGGAAAGGCCTCGACCTCGTGATTCACATCATGTTTTGCGAGCAGCATTCGACAAAGTAGGGGCACGAGGGTTCGCGAGAGGACATAAGAGGCCATCATCGCAAGAACCACAGACAAGGCCATCGGTGTGAATAGAAACCGCGCGGGTCCACTGATGAGAACGACCGGAAAAAATACGATACAGATGGAAAGTGTGGCCATGATCGCAGGAAGGGCGATCTGCTGCGCACCGACGAGGATAGCCTTGGTGAGCGGCAAGCCGAGGGTTCGGTTACGGTGGATATTCTCAACGGCCACGGTTGCATCATCGACGAGCATCCCGATGGCGAGCGATAATCCACCGAGAGTCATGATGTTGATCGTGTTGCCAGTCAACCTTAGGCCGATGATTGCGGCTAAAATTGCGAGGGGAATCGATGTGCACACGACGATTACGTTATTCCAGCTGCCTAAAAACAACAACAGCATGAGCGATACGAGGACTGAGGCAATCACGGCTTCGACCAGGACGTGATTGATCGCGCTGGTTACAAAGCCTGACTGATCAAAGTCCACTTTGAGACTTACGCCGGGCGGCGCTGACTCTTGTATCTGCGGGACGGCCGCCTTGGTTGCATTGACGACATCGAGAGTTGAAGCATCCGCTTTTTTTAGAATATTTAGATAAGTCGATCTCTTGCCATCGATTCGTACGATGTTGGTTTGATCGGCAAAAGAATCGCTCACTGTCGCAACGTCGCCAATGGTTACGACTTGCGAGTTGACCGTTCGAATAGGAATACGCGTAAGCTCATCGATGACTTCTGGGCTCGAATTGAGCGACATGTTGTATTCAAAGGTTCCAATTCGCGCGGAACCGCCGGGGAGTATAATGTTTTGCACTTGGAGTGCATTCACGATGTCGTACGGGGAAAGGCCTTTGGCGACTAGCATTTCCGGCTTAACTTCCACATTGATTTGGCGAACCTTACCTCCATAAGGAGCGGGTGAAGTAAGGCCGGGGATGGTGAAAAGCTTGAGACGGATTTGGTTTAAGCCGTAGTCGTAAAGTCGTTCTTCCGGCACGGAATCACTTTTCACTGTGATTTGTGCGACCGGGACACTGGATGCGTTCGATTGAACAACCATGGGCGGTTGAATCCCCGGAGGCATTATGCGCAGTCCGGTTTGGACCGAGGCACCAATCTGTGCAATCGCGGTGCCGATGTTAGTCCCTGGCTGAAAGTGAACTTTGATTACACCTGTCCCAGGTACCGATGTCGATTCGATCTTGGAGACGCCGTTGACGTTGGTTGTAATGCCTCGTTCACTATAGGTTGTAACTCTGCGCTCAATATCTTGTGCAGATAGGCCCGGGTAGTTCCAGATGACGCCAACTACGGGGATGTCAATCGTAGGAAAAATATCGACGAGCATTCCTTTTAAACTAAAAAGCCCGCCGAATGCGATCAGAAGGCAGAAAACAGCAATAGTGTAAGGGCGTCTTAAAGCTAAGCGGACGATCCACATTTTCATTTCCTTAACGAGATGAACGACTCGTTAGTCAGTCATCTTACGGATAATTCAAATCAAATTAAGTTGTATAGAGGTTAGCTGAGTGATGGAATATAATTTTTTTTATTTTGGTGGGAGTATGTATTGGTCTTCTGTCACACGCTCGAGCCACTGACAGTTTTTCCAGCGACAGCCTCTGTGCTGACAGCAGGGGGTAGAAGTATTGCTAAAAATAAAAATAGACAAATAATATCAATCTACTACACATATTTTCCAATAATATTTCGGTGTGCTTAAAATAATCGTCTTAGTCAAACGACGTAAGCTGTGAGTGGCAATCAAGTCGGATGAAAGAGGCACTTTTGAGCAGCTCTGGCCCCATTACTAAAAGCGATCCTAAACGCGAACAGGCGATAACAGAGGCCTTCTCCCATCACGGGCGGAAACTCTTATCTCTGATCCGCGGCCGGATCAGGGATCAAGTCGAGGCTGAGGATATCGCGCAAGAAGTCTTTACCGACTTCGTAGAAGCCTACGATCTCGAAGTTGCTATCGAGTCCTTAGGAGCTTGGCTCTACTCAGCCGCCCGCAACAAGATCGTTGATCGCTTTCGCCGCTCGAAAAACGCGACGGACTACCGCGTTCGCGAAATCGATCAAGCTCAAGGCGAATCGACTTCGAACTCGCGGCCGGATGAAGAGTGGGACAATGCGATTCTTCGGGAGCAAATAGGCGAAGCGATGGACACGCTTCCACCCGAACAGCTCGATGTGTTTGTCAAACATGAACTCGAAGGAAAGAGCTATGAAGAAATCTCGCGCGAGACGGGTGTCGGTGTCAACACTCTCCTATCTCGCAAGCGATACGGTGTGCTGAGCTTACGTAAACAATTGAAGGAGGTTTTCGATGAATATGAATCCTGATCGCCATGAAGGTGGCAAACATGCTCATTACCGAAGGAAAATGTGGAAGTTTCCTATCATCATTGCGGCTGTCGTCCTTTTGAAAACGACGCTTTTTTTCTACCTTTGGAATTATTTGATTCCTGATCTTTTCCACGGCCCGGAGCTTAGTTTCTTTCAAGCTATGGGATTGTTGGTCTTAGCAAAACTTCTGGTCGGCGGAGGCTTTCATAAGTTTGGCGGCCGAGGACCTGGCGGACGATTCGGACGGTCACCGTGGAAATCCCTCAGCCCTGAGGATAAAGAGCGACTTGCCGAGAAAATGCGCCATCGTTGCGATCGGCGCCCATCTAAAAGTGAGTGAGACGAATGGCTAGTTTAAAACAAACGATATTAGGATGGGTCGGCGATAAATTTTTGGAAACGGCGACAGTGAGTTCTGTCGAGTCTGTCTCGGAAAACTTTCGTATCATTACCCTACACGCAGCGGCTCTTACCAAAGTTCGGTGGGCATCGGGTGGAAAAATTCAGATTAACGTCGGCGAATGGAATGTGAGAACGTACACTCCGGTCTCTATTGATAGCGAGACGGGTCAGCTGCGTATCGTCGCGTATCTGCATGGCAAGGGGCCAGGATCAAGGTGGGCATCGGAGATCAAAGTCGGTGATGAATGCCAATATCTTGGACCCAGAGAATCTTTGGCTCCTGACTCTAAGTTAAAGCCCGTCGTTGTCTTCGGGGATGAAACTTCGTTAGGCCTTGCTGCAACTTGCCGCAAACTTGGTGGAGAAAACTCACACTATCACTTTGTCTTTGAAGTGACTGATGTCGAGGAATGCCTCAAGGTGTGCCGTGAGCTAGAAATCGCCGAGTCTTCGACCTTGGTCGCGAAAGTGAGCGATGGCTCGCACCTCGATGAAGTCTGTCAGCATTTGCAAAATACCTACGATATTGTCTCTCGAGGCCAACTAATTTTGACCGGAAACCTGAAATCAATCCGCTCGGTGAAAAATAATTTGCAGGCACGCGGCTTTTCTTCAACTCGAATGAAAACGAAAGTTTATTGGGCTGAAGGTCAAACGGGCATTGATTGAGTGAGTTACGTGAAATGAAAAAAGGCACTTGGGATTTCCCCCAAGTGCCTTTTGTCTCTTTGGTTTGGACTAGAGCAAAGATTTAAACCAGCAGTTCGAACGCGAGCCGATCGCAAACTCTTGACTAAGGCAAGTAAATCGACCTGATGCTTCTTCCGCTTCAGTCGTATTGCGATTCCAACCCAAATCTTTGCCTGGGATAACGCCAGCATCAAAGGTTTGGGTACAAAGCGCACCGGCTATCATCGTGTCCATGCGGCACTGGCCAGCTGGATGGGCATGAGATGTTTTCGAAACGACGCGTTTGTCAGGCGTATTGAAGTCCACTTTGGAATTTTCCAGAGTTGCGAGGAGAGCGCCAAGAGATTTGCCGCCTAGCATTGAGCGGTAGCAAAGGTTTTGATCATCGGAATCCGACCAGACTTTATCGCAAAGTGCCTTCGGATATTCGGCGATGACAGATCGGGATTTTGCATTTTTTGCTTTCTGATCTTTCCATAGATCACGTGCACAACTCAGAGTTGCAAAGTAATCAGACTGACCTTCATCGGCTGACCAAGAGCCCGAGAAAGGATATCCAGCCAGGTGGTGACCAATCTCGTGGCAGAGAACGAGGGCAAAGCCATCTTCGGTAGCTTCCGGACGGCGAGCGAGCCCGCCGAACATATTGACAGTCCAGCTGTTGAAGAATTGCGAGGCGCTTGCGTTGACTTGTGAGTTGGACCAAAGGCGATTGACGACAAATTTGGCGTTAAAGGTCTGTTTGAAGAAGGGCTCATAGAAGGAGATGGCCTCATCTATGACGGTGTTGAATTGCGCCTCTGTCAGGCCCCCAGCGGCGCGTTGTCCGTCTTCTCGCCATAGTTCGTTGGGTGGTAAAAAGTCAGCCTTAGCGGTGGAAGTCATTAGGCATACAGCGGTAACAGCCGAAAGCACAAAGTGTTTCATCATCTTCTCTTCCTTGAAATGTAATGCACAACTTAGAGCGATAATAATTGGTTGGTCGGCCAGATCAATTTCTCTATGCTAAATGTTGACGTTGAGACAATGTGATAAGGGTGCTTCTGTGTAATCTTTATCGACGTGGTAAAAGCGGTATTGAAACAGGATCTCTCTGCGAGCTATTTGCCACTCGGTAAAAGTTCGTAAGCTTTTTAAATTCGGCGGTTAAATTCGGAAGTTCCACTAGATCGACAGTGAGTTCAAAATCGATCTGTTTCCACGAAACCTCGAACTGGTTTTATAAGTTAGCATCGGGAATACCTCAGAGTTCCGAGACATGCGCATCATTCGATCCCGTGCCGACCACAGTCCAATGCCCTGACCAGGCGCAATATTCGGTAGGAAACGATAGATGCATCCTGATAAGCTTAATTTCGATGCGCTTTTTCAGGCTATTCAGTCCCCGCTTCTTATAGTCGATACCGATTTTCATATAGTTACAGCTAACAGGGCCTTCGAAGCCGTCTGTTCTCTCTCTATGCAGAATTTGAGAGGGCGATACATTTTCGAGGTTTTTCCGGATAATCCTAACGATCCCTCAGCAAACGGTGTTGAAAATCTAACCGCTTCGTTCAACCGCGTTATAAAAAATAAAATTCCCGATCAAATGCCTATTCAGAAATACGATGTGGCTATTTCAGATTCCGAAAACGGAGGATTTCAAGTTCGATACTGGAATCCCATTAACACGCCTCTATTCGACAGCCACGGAAATGTTACTCATATCCTTCAGCGTGTGGAAGACGTCACCGAGCAAGTGCTGGGAAAATATCGTGAGTCAGAATTAAATGCTAAGCTTATCGAGCATCTTACGGTGCAGAAACGCTTGTATGAAAGCGAATTCCAAGCACGAGAAATAGCAAATAATTTACCGATGATAGTCTGGACAGCGCGGCCGGATGGTTACGTGGATTGGTATAACGACTGGTGGTATGAATATTTAGGTCAACCTCGTGGAACCGAGTGGGACGATCCCAAGACTTCGCCGATGCATCCCGACGATGTTCCACCCACCTTAGCTGTCTGGAATGAGTGTTTGCGTACCGGGAACTTCTATACGATGGAGCAGCGTTTTCGCCGAGCTACGGACGGCGAATATCGGTGGCACGTTGTGCGAGGCATCCCCATACGCAATGAGCACGGCATTATCACTAAGTGGATAGGCGGCAACACAGATATCCATGTTGCAAAATGTCTAGCGCAGGAACTCAGCCTTGCAAAACAGGAGCTAGAAGAAAAATCACGGCTCCTCGAAACTGTCC
>JAZKGL010000204.1:10990-26822 GCA_040385935.1 Bdellovibrionota bacterium | reverse complement strand
CCGAGGTTTGTGTGTTCTTAAACAAAAGCGTTTGCTAGGGTGACCGAGTTTAACCAAACATCGGAGCTTCCGCCTGCGACGCTCTTTTATCGCCTGACTATTCGGAAGGAATCCAATGAGTTTATCGATTCGAGACGTCTCTAAAACATATCCAAACGGCGTACATGCGCTTCAAAATATTCAGTTAGATATCCCTTGTGGAATGTTCGGTTTGCTGGGCCCTAACGGAGCCGGCAAGTCCTCTTTAATGCGGACTATTGCAACACTTCAGGAGCCTGATACGGGAAGTGTTACGTTTCGCGGAGACGATATTTTAAAAGATAGAACCGCTCTGCGTCGCCAGCTCGGGTACCTGCCACAAGAATTTGATGTCTATCCTAAGACCTCGGCCGAAGACCTACTCAATTACTTAGCTGAATTAAAGGGCATATCAAGTCGCTCCGTTCGTCGCGCCTTGGTCGAACATCTTCTAACCGCAACGAATCTATACGATGTTCGAAAAAAGGCCGTTGCGACTTTTTCCGGAGGTATGAAGCAGCGTTTCGGTATCGCGCAGGCTTTGATCGGGCAACCCAAACTCATTATAGTTGATGAACCGACGGCGGGGCTCGACCCTGAGGAACGCGTTCGTTTTCACAACCTCCTCGCCGACATTCAAGAGGACGTGACAGTAATTTTATCGACTCACATAGTGAGCGATGTCAGTGACCTTTGTCAAAATTTCGCCATCATCAACAAAGGCCGTGTGCTTTCGACAAAGACACCAAAAGAAGCTATCACCAGCCTTGGGAACCAAATTTGGGAAAAAAGGATACTGAAGAATCAGGCTATCGATATTCCCAAAGAACGAATTGTTTCCATGCATCTTTCCATGGGCGATCAGGTACTTCGACTCTATGGCAGTGACCTGACTCATATCGGAGCCGAGCCGTCTCAACCGACACTTGAAGATTATTATTTCATTACGATCAAGGAGTTGAGTTTATGATCTCAAGTCTTTGGAGTAATTTTCGCTTCGAACTTACAAGCCGCAAGAAATTAATCGGTCCCTATGTCTATGCGTTTATTTCCTTTGCACTCGTGACACTGATTATTTTATTTGCCGGTGGAGCCTTTAAAGGCATCACCGCGAATTTTGGCCTCGGGCAAAAGGTGCTGATCAACGGTCCTTGGGCCATCAGCCGACTGCTTGGCTTGTTTTTCTTGATTGGTATCTTTATGGTCTCGCCTATATTCGGCAGTGCGATTTGTAAAGATTACGACGCAAAGTTTGATTCCATACTTTCCGCAACACCTGCGAATCGCACAGGCTTTTATCTAGGTCGCTTCTTCGGAGCAGCAGCGGCGTGTAGTCTGATTTTCTTTTGCATGATTTTAGGCTACGGCCTGACATCGGCCTCACCGTTCGTGCAAAAATCCCTCTTTGGTCCCAATCCCATCGTCAACTATCTTTACGCGTTCAGCCTAGTCATTCTTCCGAACATATTCATTTTTGGTAGCCTTTTCTTCGCGGTTGGAGCTTACGTAAAGAAGATGGCGGGCGTTTATATAGCAGGCATCTTATGCTTTATGCTCTACAATATTTCCGGCACGCTGTCCGGAAATATCGACAGCAAAACCGTTCAGGCTATGATTGATCCTTTTGGAATAAAGGCTCTTAACATACTCACGCAGTACTGGTCGGTTGCGGATAAAAATCAAAGTTTGGTGCCGATGAGTGGCGTGCTGCTTTGGAATCGACTCTTGTGGGGCAGTGTCGGCGCTCTACTCTTGACGTCGGCTATTTTTCTAGCGCAGCGGCCCAAAAAGGTTCGTACCCGAAAGCTAGATGAATCACTTGCGCCAGATCTCCTCAAGCCCTCCATCAGCGACCGAGACAAAAACCTCATTTCGGATTTAAATAAATCATTAAATTTCTCCACTTCGTCTCGCCTCAAACTGTTCTTCTCGCAAGCCGTCTTTGAAGCAAAAAGTGCATTTTCAAACGTCTATTTTCTATGCATTGTTCTCGCTGGCCTAGGTATGATTGCCACAACGAGTGCAGAGATAGGCAAACAATACGGAACCCAATCATATCCCGTGACTTACCTCGTTTTGGAAGCAACCTCGGGCGCATTTGGTTTATTTTTCATTATAATTTCCACATTCTATACGGCAGAACTCATCTGGAGGGAGAGACAGAGCCGCATTGATCAAATACTCGATGCTATGCCGGTACCACTGTGGATTACGACCTTTGCAAAATTCATCGGTCTTCAGCTTATCCTCTTATCTCTGCAGGTGTTGATTGCTGCGGCTGGTATCATTATCCAACTCGTCAAAGGTTATACGCACTTTGAATTGGGCCAAGTGTTTACCACACTCTTTGCCTTCAGCTACCTGTCATCGCTCGTATTGAGCACACTGATCTTTGCGATACATGCCGTTGTCAATAATAAATACATCGCCCATGGTATCGTCGTGCTGTTCTATCTGTTCTTAGGCTTTGCCCCTCAGCTTGGACTTGAGAACGTTCTGTATCAGTTCGGGTCCGGTATGGAATTTACGCGGTATTCCGATATGAATGGATACTCCGCATCCGTTCCGCGTGTCTTTTACTTTCAAATTTACTGGGGACTAGCTGCCACGCTACTTCTTTTTGTAACGTACTTGTTTTGGCCTAAGGGCACTGACTCAGCATTTTCGCGCCGCTGGCAGAACGCCAAGGCTCGGATAACAAAACCCATGGCAGCTGCGATGGTTCTCGTCGGAATTGGGTTTGTCGCCCAAGGTTCGTATATTTATTATAACACGCACATACTCAACGAATTCAAAACAACCAAAGATCAAGAGCTTGATAGCCTTCACTACGAGCAGACCTACAAGGCAGCCTACGATAACAAACCCAAACTCAAAAATATCAAAACTCGGGCTGAAGTTGATATTTTCCCGGCTAAACTCCGGATGAAAGGACGCGTTAGCTTCACTCTCAAAAATAAATCGGCGGCACCCGTTGACGATTTGTTTGTGATACTCCCGATTCAAAGAAAGTTTACCGACCTCCAGTTCGATCGCGAAGTGAAACGTGTTCAAAACGATGATAAAGCTTCGGTTTATATTTATCAGTTTACAAAGCCTGTTCTGCCAGGGGAGACGATTCTAGCGAACTATAAGGTTGACTACGGATATGAAGGCATCCGCAATGGCAACAATCCTGTGGATATAGCCGAAAACGGAACGTTCTTCAACAACACCAGTTTCTTTCCAACCTTTGGCTACTCGAGTGAAATAGAACTCAGCTCCGATAAAGTGAGAGAGCAGTACGGATTGTTGCCAAAGCCTCGCATGCCACCCATCACAGACATGAGCGCCCGGCAACGAAATGTCATCGGCAATGGCATGAGCGATTGGATTGAGTTCGAATCAATCGTCAGCACCGATGCCGATCAAATTGCTGTCGCTCCAGGCTATTTGCAAAAGGAATGGCGAGAAGGCGAACGTCGATTCTTCGCATATAAAATGGATCGGCCGATTCTGGATTTTTACGCCTTTCTCTCGGCACGCTATGAGGTCAAACGCGAAGTTTATAAGGGCATTAATCTAGAGATTTATTACCATAAAGGGCACGAGTATAATCTCGATGCTATGATGAATGGCAGCAAGGCAGGCCTTGATTACTTCTCTGCGAACTTTGGCCCTTATCAACATCGGCAATTCCGAATTCTGGAGTTCCCGCGTTACCGAGATTTTGCACAGTCGTTTCCCAACACGGTTCCGTTTAGCGAATCGATGGGCTTTATCACTCAAGTGAATCCGAATGATCCTGAGGATCTCGACTTTCCGTTTTACGTGACCGCTCACGAACTTGCGCACCAATGGTGGGCCCATCAGGTGATCGGCGCGGATACGCAAGGGTCTGCGATGCTTATGGAGGCGACATCTCAGTACAGTGCCCTGATGGTCATGGAGAAGAAATACGGTCGCGATCGCATGGAGCGTTTTCTAAAGCATGAAATGGATTACTATCTTCGCGCTCGCTCAAGCGAGATGAAGAAAGAAATGCCGGTCGCACTCAGTGAGAACCAGCAGTATATTCACTATAACAAAGGCAGTTTGGTATTCTTTGCTTTGAAAGAATTGATTGGCGAGCAAGACCTTAACGCCGCGATCTTAAAGTATATAGAAAAAGTGAGATTTCAAGAGGCGCCCTACACGACAGCCATCGAATTCGTAGAGACACTCAAACAAAATGTAGATCCGAAGTTTCATCCTCTGATCGACGACCTTCTGCTAAAAATCACACTTTTTGATAACCGCATTGAAAAACAAGAACTAAAAGCTGAGGCTGACGGGACATACACAGTTCAACTAAATGTCCTGGGTCGAAAAGCTTATGTGGATGACAAGGGTGAAGAGATCGACACGGATTTCACTCAGGACTTTATTATCGACATTAAAGATAAAGACGACAAAGTGATAACTTCTCAAGTATTCCCACTTCATCGGGGAGAAAATCTCATCACGATGAAAGTCAAGTTAGACGTTAAAACGGCGTTAAAACCTGCAAAGGTCTCACTCGATTCTATGGGTATCTGGATCGACAAGAATCGTTCGGATAACAAAGGGAATCTCTAGGTAAAGCAAATTCAGGATGATTCCTAACCATCCAGAAATGGAGTGACCAACCTTATTCGCCAGTCGATAGAGGAAGGTCAATCCAACTCTCCCCATTATTTTCAAACTCAATCACATAATCGCCCTTAGCCTTCGTAAACTCAGGGTCCTGCGTATCGATCGCAAGGATCAAACGATCGCTCGCCTCAAACGATTCAAACGCTCCATAAAGATCAAAGTCCACAACCTGCAAACTACCCTCGTCATGGCCACGAACCGTATAAGGTGTCATCGACATTAGATGCCAACCACCCTTACTATCCAATCGAAAGAGATGAGTGATAAACGTAGCCGGATCCCCATGAACACGAAAACTCAAATGCACCCGAGGAATACCTAGCATACGAAAACCGTGATCCGGCACCGAGAACTCATAGAGGGCGGCCTGATCGAGGCGAATCGAACTCTCCTTCATCTTCGAGCTAAAAACTTTCGTCTCACTCACCAAAGCACCCAGCAAAGGAAGACCGGATACCACTCCCGAAGACTTCCCCGATTCAATCGAATGAATTCCAGAAGGGCTCGGCTCAGAAACCAGCTTTCCAAACGTGCTTCCCTCACTGTAACGCTTGAGGTAGAACCGGCCTTTTTCCGTAGCCAAATCACTCGTCGACTCGGCCGAAAACCTTAGTCCACTACGCAAAGTCACTTGAACTTCTGAGGTCAGCACCTCATGACTCGGATGATTCGGCTTAAGCCAACGCTCAAACCATTCAATTGAATCACCCCAGACCTTATCTTTAAAAGGCAAAAACATGCCCGTGATCTCTGCCGTTGCATGAACGCCTGGTTGCAGATTCATTTTCTTCGGCACCGGCAATCTCTCAAAAAACGTCCAAACATCCGACACAGGAAATAGGATATCCGACATATTCTGACTCAGCAAAATAGCCGGTTTATTCACAGCATACCGATCGAGAAAGGAAACTGGGGAACGAGGGTCCGCATACGCATGGATCTGCGCATAGTCAGCGTTCTCAATCGCCTCGTAGGTATCCTTAAGCTTCGCCGCTGCAGGACTGCCCGTACCAATCACCGATCCTAACCAAAGCACAGCATCCCAAAACACACGTTTCGTCGAATTCCCATAGATCGGCGTGTAAAAATCAGTCCAAGTACTCATCGATGCAACAGCTCGTATACGCGGTTCGAACGCAGCCGCATTCAACGCGACGCCAGCGCCCAGCGAAACGCCACCAATACCCACTTCAGAAACATCCAAGTGATAAGTCTGCGCAACCCAATCAATCACCCGACTCACGTCGGCAACATCCACAGCTCCCCCATTATCCACAACACCCTGCGAACCCGCCCATCCGCGAAGGTTATAACTCAGCACCGTAAAGCCTTTTTCCGCGAGAGCATTCGCTTGCAAACCATAAACCCAAGTGCCTATCGACCAAGGATTCAGCAAAATAACGAGAGGCCCATCGACCTTGAGTCCACGTTTCTGATAGAGAGTTCCGATTAATTCAACGCCCGGTTCGATAGGAATACGCACCCAATCGCGTTTGATTGTAACCAGTCCAAGATCCCAGTTCACCGCACGTGCTGGTGGAGAAAAGAAAGAAAAACCGAAGAAAATCATAAAAAATGCAAAAGCCAAACGCTTACTAAGGGCGAAATTTAACATCGGCGAGGCCTTTTTTACCGGTTGTCTGTCAGGGCTAAACCAAGGTTTTAGTCCAATGTTTGGGTGCATGCAACTAGCTTTAAGATCAGACTTCACAAAGGTTCCAATGGTTTACAAAACCTAAATCCAGACTCCGAACACTACATTTTTTATGTCGAAAAAGTCAGCCATATCCAATAGCTGCCTTTCATTTTGAGCCTATTTACCCCCAAGTGAATAAAAGTCTATCAGGTTTTTCGTCTCAAGTTCCGATAAGTGCTAACCAGTCCGCCCGCTTGAAGATCAGTTCGAAATGAAAGGCAGGCCGACTGGAATCAGGTACTCTGGGAGATTGAAATGAGTCTGCGTTTTAACCACGTGCGCACGAAACGTGTTTTTATCGGCGTAAGCCTGATGGCTGGGCTCTCGCTAGCGTTTGCTTGCACGAATGCGAGGCCTCTTAAACCATCGCTCGCAAGTTTAAAGCAAGGCTCCGGCTCGGGCACGGGCAAGACCCCTGGGGAAGACGAATTTAATCCCGACGGTAGCGACGAGGCGATCAAGCAACCTCAAGTCGGCAAATTGGACGAAAAATTCCAAAGTTCTCTCTTTCTAAAGATAATGAAGCAGACCAAGGCGCCTGCCGAGTGCAAAACAGTCGCGAAATCACAGACTGGCGTTCGTCTGCTTACACGCGCCGAATACAAATCACGAGTCGAAACCGCTTTCGAAATAAAGCCTGACGCCGCTGCTCTCGATGCGACGCTTCCTGTTGAAACCGCTGTCATGGGCTACGGGCACTTGCGCGATTTCAACCTATTATCACCAGAAAAAATGGAAAGTTTCATAACGGCCAACGAACTCGTGGCCAAAAAGTTCATCGCCGACCAAGGCGATAAGATTCTGAAGTGTGGACAGGCCGACACCAAAGCCTGCGTGACAGCTTGGCTTCAAAAAGTCATTCCAGCTCTTTGGACGATAGATGCTCAACCTGAGATTCTCGACGCTCAAGTTGCACTCTTTGTGAAGCTCGGTGGCGATGCCGCAGCTCTTCAGGCTCTCTCGGAACGACTCATGCTCTCACCCTACTTTTTATTCCATAGAAGTCTAGCCGAAGACGGCAAACTTTCGAGCTGGGAAGTGGCCGACTCACTCTCTGATATTCTTTGGAACGCACCTGTTTCGGGTGATCTCGCTAAAGCGGCCAAAGCCAATCAGCTCGGCACGAGCGATCAGATTTCCTCGCAAGTCAAACTGATGATCAAAGATCCGAAGTTTCAGGCGGGCGTGAGACGATTTGTAAGTTCATGGCTCGGCGCTCAAGAATTAGAATCCAAAACCTTTCAATCCGCAGACGCGAAAAAGATTACACAGCAGGTCAAAGCCGATTTGACCCGCGAAGCGAGCGATTATCTCTACTATCTTATACAAACCAACGCCGATGATATGAACGGCATCTTCGACTCACGATTCACGATCGGGAGTCAAGCTGTGGCTGAGGCGTACGGCTTCTCTGCAGAAGCGATTCCAGCGAATGTTCGTGGCGGTCTCCCCGAGAGCCTCAAGAAAATCGAGCTGCCAGAAGAAATGCCCGGAATTCTTGGCTTGCCAAGTCAAGTAATGAGTCGAAGCGGTCAAGAAGGAACGAACGTCCCGCGCCGCGGCAAAGAGCTGCTCGCAAAGTTCATGTGTAATCTATTATCCACTCCAGAGAACATAAACGATCTGGTTAACAACACGAAGTTTGACAAGAACCTCCCTTACATTGAGGCCCTCGAACAAGTTACGTCCTCCGGTTCGTGCGCGTCTTGTCACAAGGTCATCGACGGTATTGGTGGCGCCTTGGAAACGATTAGCCCTTACGGAACGATAAGAGCCATGGACGATCATAATCGCCCGGCTGGCGCCACCGGACAATTTCTTGCGCAGGATGGATCGCCCGTCGCGTTTGAAGGCGTCAAAGGTCTAGCCAAGCTTTTAAAAGACAAAGAAGAAGTCAAGGTTTGCATGGCGGTTCAAGCGTTCCGAATGGTCTTTGCAAGGCTTGAACGTGAAGAAGACACCTGTACCATCGTAAATGCGTATCAATCGGCTTCGAAAGATTCCTTTAAATTCCACCAGCTCTTGTCCGCGATGCTCAGTGAGCAAAGCTTTCTGCAGCGCAAAAAAATCGGAGAGAAATAATGTATAATCCACGAGTAAACCGAAGATCCTTTGCGCGTTATGTCAGTCATTCGATGATGGCCGCTGCTCTCTCAAGACTCTTTACGGAAACCCAGGCCTTTGGCGCAACGGGCTCTTTGAAGACGATGATATGCACGAGCCCGAACGGACACGTGAACTGGGAATCGACCCGCGCTGCCATCAAAGGCGCGATGGATCCAGCCTTGTTTTCTAAATACGTTCTCTTTCTTGAGAATATAAACAACGCTGCTACCTACAATGAAATGACAGGCAACACGAGTGGTGACTGGCACGTAGCCGAGGGGGCTCTCTTAAGCTTTCGTCCGACCAAAGACGATGGCCCCTCCTTCTTTTCCCCACTCAGCAATTTAAAAAAGATTCATCTTACAGTGAATTCGTCCAGCCGAACCTATATCAAAGACACCTCAGGCGGTAACGTCGCCCTCTTGAGCGATCCTGCGACTGCCATGCGTACGATTTTTGGTCAATCCTACAATGCTCTGTCGAACACAGACCTCAAATTAATCGAGAATGGAAAGAAGAATATTCTTGATCCATGCCTCGACGATATTAAGTCTTTGCGAACTCGTCTGGGTTCCGATGGCGCTCACTTTGACGATTACCTTTATTCATTACAAGAAATGTATAAGCGTTTGAATCCGCCGGCTGATGAAGTCAAAGACATGCCGATGGACCCGTCGATGCCGATGGATCCAGGCAATGATATGTCGAATCCAAAGGCCAACTGTAAGATGGATGTGGGTATCAAACCCGGGAACGATAGTAAGTCCAAGCACCAAGCGATGCTTGATGTTGCATTCCAAATCCTTGCTTGTGATGTGGCACAAGTCGTCTCACTCGCCTATCTCGACAACCTCACAGATCCTGAGCATTCGCTGATTCATTCAGCTGGTTCAGGGGACGGCGGCGCGGCATTTAACGCTTTCACGACCGA
Source organism: Bdellovibrionota bacterium (assembly GCA_040385935.1). Taxonomy (GTDB): domain Bacteria; phylum Bdellovibrionota_B; class Oligoflexia; order Oligoflexales; family Oligoflexaceae; genus Oligoflexus. Next base: position 17,418 of record JAZKGL010000204.1, on the reverse strand, counting down.
TGTTCAGTCGCGAATCGCACGGATGGCAAACTCGCTCGCAGCGAACAACAGCGGAGTGCTTGACCGCACAGCTATCGTGTATATCAGCGAAGGCGGTGCTCACCATTATAATGGAAAGTTCGACAATAACCATCCGGTGAAAAACATCCCATGTCTGGTGATCGGAAAACTAGGCGGCGCAATTAAGAAGACAGGTAGTCTTGATATGAAGAACACGACCAATCGTCACCTTTGGCGAAACATTGCCGATGCCCTCGCGGGCGGCAAAGCGGATCTTGCCCAAATCGGTGGTGCTGACGTTTCGCCACTCGATATTTAATGCTTGTCTCGCAATTAAATGAATAAATAAAGTGAAACCCCATTTGCCACAAACGGCACTTGGGGTTTTTATCGTTTCCTGCACCTGACTTATTGCCGTCCCATGTGTATGGAGAGCCGAGGTTGCGGCTGGGCTCGAGTGTTCATCTTTAGACGCTTGGATCGACATTCGAAAGGATAGTACGAATTCCACTTGTTAAAACAATTAAAGTCACTCAAGACCGCCCAAAATAAAAGAGCGATTGTTAATTATTTATCAATCTTATCAATAGGTTAGTTAGACTAAAACGTGACTATCTGACTAATGATAGTATAACTCGATCACGATTCGGCAAGGCCCCTTACCTTTTTTCCGTCCGGAAATCACATGCAGATCTTTGGCGAATAGTGTCTAGTAAGCCCACGCGACACTCACGCATGACACCCGTGAAGCATAGGATAAATTATGACGCAACACACAGAAAATGATCACCATCATCTCGGCATTCGGCATCTCATTCCAAGCGATTACCAAGATGTGAAAATTATCATGGACAAGGTCTACACGGAAATTGGAGGAGCATGGACGGAGGAAGAGTTTCTCAACATGCTAAACGAATTCCCCGAAGGTCAAATCTGTATCGACGACCATGGTCGTGTGGTTGCGGCGGCTTTCACGGCGATCGTGGATCACAAAAAGTTCGGTCGAACGCATACCTATAGCGAGATATCTGGCCGAGCTTTCATGAAGAATCACGACCCCGAAGGCGATGTTCTTTACGGGGTCGATCTTTTTGTTGACCCAGATTTTCGTGATCTGCGCTTAGGGCGAAGGCTCTATGACTCAAGAAAGGATCTGTGCCGCAAACTCAATTTGCGATCGATTTTAGCCGGAGGGCGAATTCCACGCTACTTCGAGCATTCAAAGGAGCTTTCTCCTCATGAATATATCGAGAAGGTTTCGCGTCGCGAGATCCATGATCCCATTCTAAGTTTCCAGCTTGCCAACGACTTTGAAGTCAAGCGCCTCTTGACGGCTTATTTGCCTGAGGATCTGGAATCGGGTGGATATGCCACACTACTTGAGTGGAACAACATCTATTACAAAGATCAAGATTCCACACTCTTCACTCATAAAAAATCGATAGTTCGAATCGGAGTCGTCCAGTGGGAGATGAGAGAACTCAAATCGCTTGAGGACTTGATTCAACAAGTTGAATACTTTGTCGATGCCTTAAGCTACTACAAGACCGATTTTACCTTACTCCCTGAGTTTTTTAATGCGGCTCTCCTCGGACTCTTTGAGAAAGACAACGAGGTCCAGTCGATCCGTAGTCTTGCGGAGTTCACTCCAGCCATCGTCGAAAAGCTCACTCACCTATCGCTTAGCTACAACACGAACATCATCGGCGGCAGTATGCCGGTCGTTGAAAACAATAAGCTCTATAACGTGTCTTACATCTTTCTTCGCGATGGAACGATTAAGACCCAATACAAAATTCACATCACACCCGGCGAGCGTCGCACCTGGGCCATGGAAGGTGGGGACAAGCTCCACGTGATCGATACCGATGTCGGGAAAATCGGCGTCTTGATTTGTTATGACGTCGAATTTCCCGAACTCGCCCGACTCCAGGCCGAACAGGGTATGAAGATACTCTTCGTTCCATTTTGGACAGATACAAAGAATGGCTTTTTGCGTGTTCAGCGCTGCGCCCAGGCGCGGGCGATAGAAAATGAGTGTTACGTGGCCATTAGCGGGAGTGTCGGTAATTTACCGAATGTTGAAAATGCCGAGATTCAGTATGCGCAGTCTGCTGTGTATTCACCCTCAGACTTCTCGTTTCCTCACGATGCAATCATGGCCGAAACGACTCCGAATACTGAGATGACACTCATCGTTGATGTGGATATGAGACGATTGGATCAATTCCGTAAAGAAGGAACGGTTCGCAATCATCTCGATCGCCGACACGATTTGTATAAGATCGTTTGGAACTCGAAAGAGTAGTTACTTCTCAAGAGGCAGTATCATCGTCTCCCAGACTTCCACTTCGATTTCGGTATCGGAAGCAAAGTTTAGACCTGGGAACGATATAACGTTTTGCTCTCGACTGTAGGTCTGTGTTTGGATTCCGTTGACTTTGACGATCCAGTCCGCCCACTGAGTGAAGGTTCCGCTCAAACGAAAGCTTGAGTCGATGCCTGTAACGTAGTCGTAGCTGATCTGCAAACGTCCAAGGTCATCGGAGGCGCAGGGAAAGGAGAGGTTGGTGCCCGACAAACTCATCTGCTGCGCGCACTGCTGACCGCTTTCTGAGACTTGAATGTTCAAACTGCCTTCAATGGGCAATTGCTTTAAATCCAGTTTTAACTCATTGCTTTTGGGAGCGAGATCATAACTGACGTTGACCCTTCGGCCTTTGACGACATCATTTTTGTTGAAATAGAGTTTGCCATCGCTCGCTTTAACAGCCAGTTGATCGCCGCTCTCAGCGTCGACGGCTTTGATGGCACGAACATCACCCGCTGCAAAATCGAGGCTTTGGTAACTGAGAATTCTGGTCGATTCCGTCTCAAATGAAATTACGATTTGTGATCCATCTTTGGGAGCTTCGTTCAGAATGACTTGAAGATTGCCGTCCGAGATGAGCTGAAAGTCTTTGGTAGGGACAGCATCGATGCTCACACCGACTGTAGGGAGGAGAGCTTCTTTGGAAAAATCGAACGCTCGCGGGAGGTTTTGGATCTCGCGATAGCGCACTTCGATCCGCGATAGCTCCTTTGGTTCCGATTTAAAAAGCAGTTTATTACCCATCCAAGAATATTCGCTTGCTCCGAGCGGCTGACGGTTGACGAGCACTGTGATAGTCTCTTGATCAGATTTTTTACTGAGCGTAACCTCAGAACTCATAGGAACTGCATTATGCCGGTAGACAACGCTCAAAGTCTTAGCGCCCACTGGAAGCACATCTGTTATCACAAGTTCTCGTCCACTGATTTGAAACGCGCCGTTCCACACAAGACCATCAACCAATACACGGACGTCTGCACTTTCGGGATTAAATCCAAGAGTAAAGCTCTTGCGGGCGACAGGGTGCATATTGCTTGAGATCGCCTCAAGCATCGAATCGTATTGCCCCGCGCAGATGTTCCCCTCAAGGCCACCCGTTTGAGCAATCACCGAACGATAATCGTCTGGCTTTCGGATATAGCCTTCATCCGAACATTCGGCGTAACGATCTTTGTCGTGAAGGAGTGCAAAAAATTGCGTTCCCTTGGGTGCTTCCTGTAAGAAAAATTCGGGTTTTGAATCCCCCGCCATATCACAGTTCTGATCTGGATCGCTCCCGCAGTTTTCTTCGTCTGTCAGCATGAGAACAGCTTTATGCGAATCACTCCGCGTCCAGGTCTTTTGCTCATCACCACATTCCCCTTTTAGCGCCGAAGTCGACGCGAGGAGTCCATGTTCGATCGGATCACCATTTTCGCCACTTCGCACCTTCCAGCCAAACTGTGTGATAACCGCGGATGCATTCTGCAAATAGTCCTGACGGGTGATCACGGCTTTGTCTGTGCTGTCGCTTGCGTTAATCCGCGGGCAACCATAGGTTACGAGGATTTCTGAAGGGTTCGAGGGATTCTTCTTGCGAAGGGCCGAAGTCGTCGTCACCATCATCTGCCAATCAGTATTTGATATGTGACTCAAAAGTGGCTTGAGGCCGGCTGACAGTTTCTCTTGGAAAGATCCCATGGAAGAGGAGTTGTCGACGACCACCAGCAAATCGAGTTTATCGAGAGTCGCAATCGTGAAATCCTCTTTCACTTCATCGCCGCGATGCCCCTGTATAAATTCATCGACGATCCATGGTCTCTCGATTTGTTTATAGACAGTGGTACCGAGAGGATTCGTCTCGAGGGTAAGAGTTTGCAAAGCGGAGTTCGGTAAGAACGCAAAGGACATGTCTTCATTGGCCTTACGACCTGCAATAAACAAGCTATGGTTAGCGAGAACTTTGTGCGCCGTCTGCTTCCCTATGTCTGGCTTAAATTTGGCCTCGGAACAGGCGAGCACACTCAAGACGACGAGTGTCGCAACAACTTTTAAGCTATTGAAATGCACAATTGGGTTAGCCATAGATCAGCTTCCTTCATAGGTCTTAAGATTTTCAGAATTCCACGAGTTGCGGCTGAGCGAGGATCTCGTCGCCTGGGGAAAATGTTCTGTCGTGATTGGTATCAAAGAATAAGATAAAGCTGCGATCATCGGCGTCGTAGCGTAGCCATACACCTGAGTTCACGCTGCCGCGCTGAATCGATGGAATCAGCAGCGCTTCGCTTGACGGCCAAGAGGCGTCATGCTCAATATTCGCTTTTGAAGCATTCATAGCGTCCATGGAATGGTAGGTGTTCGCAACCGGTGTGGAGGTTTTTCGTGCGATACGAGCACTGTATTTGACTCGACCATCCGCATAACGAACATATTCGCCGCCATCGAGAAAACAGCTTTCAGTTGATTCTTCCGAGCACAGATCGACATCGACTGCTTTGATCTGACGAATTTCGACAACCGTATTTTTCAATTCATTTTCTTGACTCGCATCGACGTCGATCCAGTTTTCATTTTTGCAAACTTTGAAACGCGAGATTTCACCCACGAATACGATCGTGTTCAAGCGGCCTCTGTCGCAGCTCGGTAATTCCTGAACGGATTTAACAAGGGCCGCCTGTTGTTTGGCGACATCTGTTGTACCTCTCTTATTGATATACTGAGGCGCCTCAGACCCGCAGGCCGCAAGGAGGGCGATCGTAACGAAAGATAGAATGAACTTCATAGGTGTTCCTATTGAATAGACTATGGGTGCTTTAAATTATCGCCTTCGGTAAGAATTACTTTAGTTATAGATAGGCTCGGGGAAGGGGAACGTATGGCTAGTCATTGAAAACCGGGATGAAATGTCGATTTATTATCGATTTCATTTTTCTGCGTTCGTATATTTTCAGGCCGACCAAATAGAAAACCCAGACGAGTGTCTGGGTTTTACTTTTTAAATGTTTAATAAAATCACAGGAGGAGATTAACGATTGGTGGCGCCTGAGCGTTTTCTATCGGCAATAGCTCCAGCATCAGGAGTAAAGTACACGCCACCGATTCTCAGTCGCCCACCCTCCCAGCAAATTGGAGCATTGCCGCGCGTAGGACAGGGAAGGACTTCAGTTAGCAAACCGGGTTCACCTTGAGGACCTGGAGGTCCTTCGAGACCCGTTTGTCCTGTTTCCCCTTTCGCACCACGAACGCCCGGCTCGCCTTGGGGACCTGAGGGACCCGCTGGACCTTGAGCGCCGATGGGACCTTGTGCTCCACCATCGCCTTTAGGTCCTTGCGCGCCCGCTGCACCCGACTCACCTCGTGCTCCTGGTTCACCGGCTGGACCGATATCGCCTTTTGCGCCTGCTTCGCCGCGAAGGCCAGCATCACCCTTAGGGCCTTCAGGACCAACAGGTCCCGCGAGTCCGCGATCACCTTGAGGACCTGGCAAACCACGAGGGCCTACATCACCTTGCAGACCTTGAACGCCTGGCGATCCCTGCGGTCCGCTAGGACCATCAGCACCGGGAAGGCCTTGTGGTCCTTGAGTACCAGTATCGCCTTTAGAACCTTGGGCTCCTTTTTCTCCATTCAAACCAGGAAGGCCAGTGGCACCTGTTTCGCCTTTTTCTCCCCGTGCACCGATTACACCTTGCGGACCAACCTCGCCCTGGGCACCAGCAGCTCCATCTTTACCCGCGGCACCTTGTGGACCGACATCACCTTTGGCCCCGGCCGCTCCGTCTTTTCCTGCAAGACCTTGAGGACCGATATCACCCTTTGCGCCAGCAGCTCCATCTCTACCCGCGGGACCTTGTGCTCCAACCGCACCGTCTTTGCCATCACGTCCCACTAAACCTTGCGGGCCGATATCACCTTTTTCACCACGAGCCCCAACGGGTCCTACCGGACCAATTGCGCCGTCTTTCCCTGTAAGACCTTGCGGACCAACCTCGCCTTTCGCGCCCTCTTTACCGGCTGCCCCTTGCGGACCAGCATCACCTTTAGCACCGGGTGCACCCTCTTTTCCGATCGCACCTTG
>JAZKGL010000204.1:0-10890 GCA_040385935.1 Bdellovibrionota bacterium | reverse complement strand
GCATCACCTTTAGCACCGGGTGCACCCTCTTTTCCGATCGCACCTTGTGGACCGACATCACCTTTTAATCCGATAGGACCGGCATCGCCTTTAGCACCGATCGCACCATCTTTACCCGCCGCTCCTTGCGGACCCACATCGCCCTTCAAACCGATCTGACCTTGTGGACCAGCTTCACCTTTAGCGCCTGTCGCACCGTCTTTACCAGTTACGCCTTGCGGACCAATATCACCTTTTGCACCAATCAAACCTTGTGGACCGATGTCGCCCTTTGCCCCTTGAGCACCATCTTTGCCTGAAACACCTTGAAGACCTTTTTCTCCTTTAGGACCAGCGGCTCCAATAGGACCGGCTTCACCTTTTTGCCCTGGAAGACCGGTTGGACCGAGTGGGCCGACATCGCCTTTAGGTCCTTTGTCACCCGTTGGTCCTGCGGGACCGGCATCTCCTTTAACACCAGGAAGACCAGTAGGACCAACCGGTCCTTGCGATCCAACGCCACCCTTCTCACCGGCAACCCCTTGAGGACCTGCATCACCTGCGTGTCCGCGTGGACCTTGTGGACCCGAAGGACCGGCAAGGCCCGGATCACCTTTCTCACCCATTGTCCCTTGAGGACCACGAGGACCTTGAGGCCCCGAGGGGCCTTGTGGACCTTCGGCACCCTGGCCAGCACTGCTGCTGCTCAAAAAATAAAGTTCAGTCACTTGAGAGTAGCTCGCACTATCCACACGAAGCTGCAAATCATTGGGCGATCGTTTCAATACGGCATCCGGGATCAAAACCTTCTTACCGAGGACCGTGGTAAAGTCACAGGTATTCGTCATCATCACACTATGAATCTCGCTCCCCCAGAGCTTTTGATTGCTGCCGCGCTCCTGAATGGAAAGGGTAAAGCTCTCGCCTACCCGGCATACATCTGGCTGACCGCCACAGCTACAAGATATCTGCGCAAAAACAGGAGCTGTCCCACGCGCCGCTCTCAAGATTTCGCGATTTTTCAGATCGCTGTCGCTGCGAAACCTAGGTTCGTTTGAATCGATGACACCATTGCCATTCAAGTCAACACCGAGAGTTCCTTTGACATTGGCAAGGGGATCAGCACTCGACAAATGCACGAGGCCCGAGACCTCCACATCACTATCGATCTGAGTCAAATCCAACTGTGAGCTATCGATTGTCACCGCGCCGCGGGCATCTTTAACAATGAGTCGTTCGGAAACTTCGTTCGCATTCACTCCCTTTAGCGTCATATTCAGGCGAACCCAGTCTTCGCCGGCAAAGGCCGATCCGCAAAAAAGCGTGAACAAAGATCCCGCAAAGAAAAGCTTTATCATATTCATCCTTCTTGACTATCGATTGAATGAAAGAGCTGAAAAAGTGGGTAAAACTCCGCCGCAAAATTCCAAAAGAAGAGGTGAGATATCACCTGTGCTCGGACAGTTCGTATCGTCTTTGATAACCTCTCCGACGGCGATCGGGTTATCCCAAAGATAAAGATACTGAAGCTCCTTAAGTCCGCGAAGCGCGCTAAGATTCTCGATAGAGTTATTCTGCAGTCTTAAGTCGCGCATCGCTTTGAGGTTCTGTAGATCGTTGATATCTTCGATCTGATTCGAGGACACGTCGAGACTCAGTAAGGAAAAATGCTCTCGAATGGGGAAGAGATAACGAATCCGATTCCCACCCACGATGAGAACATCAAGCTTTTTTAAGGGCTCAAGAGCAACGAGATAGCGTATCGTGTTTTCCGAAGCCGACAGGCGACGAAGGTTGGTGAGTGTGCCGATAGCCGATAGATCCTCGACTCGATTACGATTGAAGTACAAATAAATGAGTTTACTCATGCCACTCAGCGGCGAGAGATCGCGAACTTCGTTACCGTCGAAGTTAAGCGATGCAAGATTAGGCAGATAAGCCACAGGCCGAATGTCACTCACCTTATTATCGTTGAAATATAGCGTTTCGAGATTAGGCATATCGGCAACGAAGCTTATGTCCTCAAGATTGTTTGCACCGATGTTGAGATAGGTCAGCTGACCAAGATCGGGAACAGTCGAAAAATCGACGATCTGTGTGCCCCACATGATCAGCATGTCAAGAGCCGGGAGATTTGTGATAGGCGTAATATCACTCAGGGGATTATCGGAAACCGTTAGCTCGCGAAGATTGGTAAGCGTTGCAAGCGGTGTCACGTCGCTAATTGCGTTACCTTCGAGATCGAGGTATTTCAAATTCGGAAACAGACCGAGTGGTCTAAGATCAGACAGGTTCAGATTTTTCAAAACGAATTCGTCGAGGGTCGAAAGAGCGGCTGACGAAGCCTCGCAACCCTCTTCGCCCGACAAGTTTTTCAACGCGGCTAATGTCGTCCGGATACTGTCAGGCGCATTATCATCGAGGCACCACTTAAGGTAGCTCTTCGGCTCCTCCGCAGCCTGGGCTTTAAGAGGCAAGATTGCAACGCACGCTGCAAAAACCGGAATCCAAAAGAGAATAGGCCGCATCCGAGTCACCTTTCTTTCGATAGCTCAGTCGTTTCGCATAAATGTATGAGGGACATGTCCTTGAGAGTTAAGAGTATAGTATAGACAAACTTTTATGCAGTCGAACAAAAATGACCTAAATAAGAGACAGCGAACTTTAGTTCTTGCAAAAAAGATTCGACAGGAAACAAAAAAAGTCGGCCTGCTGGTGGCAGGTCCGACTTTTCGTGAATAAAACGAAAGCGATTCGTTTTAGATGCGTTGGAAGCGATAAACGTAAAACGTTTGTGTTGGGCATTCGCAGTTATCCGAACCGCTCTGTCCTGGATTGGTCGATGAACTCTGACCAGGCTCTGTTTTGCCTTGCGAAGGATCCGTTTCAAGTGGGCACGTAGGCAATGGATTAGGCGTAGGTTCAGGGGTTGTGCCTTTTCCTTTGCCGTCATGAGGAGTCACTTCACCGGTTTTATTCGCACGGCAAATCGCAGGCAGCGAGGCTGTCGGAGGATAAACCAATGTGACATCGAGTTGAGTGTTTGCAGAATAGGGACGAATGCGAAGTTCAATATTTTTGAATACGCTCGTGTTGTCGTTAATAGTCCCTAGCGTTGCAAAGTAGCCTTCAACTTCATCGAAGAGCAACTGCTGAGGAAACTGAGGCGTAAGGCGAGTGCCGTCGCCGCTCAGAGATGGGATCGTCAGTGTTGTCCCGGTGATGACGTTGAGATCGCTGATTTCAAGACGTGCGATTCCGTTAGCGACTTGCTGATAAATACCAGCGATCGAAAACGGCTTTACGTTGGCCGAGAGACTAGTCTGATCGAGGCTAACCGGGGCATTGGACTTTTTCGAGTCTTTGCCGCAGCCAAGGGCGAGGCAGAAGACCAGCGAGTAGGGAATTTTTTTAAGCATTTTGAATTAACTCCTGAGTTCAGAACGCGACTTAACGCGAAAGTTGAGAATGGTTCCTAAGAGCTTAGGTTTTAGCGCTAATAAAAGAATTCAACTTGCATACCCTTGCTTGACAGACAGGCATTTAAGGGATTTCTCGCCTCATTTTCATTTTTTACCCTTGGTAATTTTCCTTCTCTCCTCTATCGCAATACAGGTCCAATATTCAGAGGCAAACAGGATTCATTAAAACGCAAGGGAACGAAAAAAAACGACCCGAATCCAAAAGGATTCGGGTCGCTACGTACTTCAGTTCAAAAAGAATTAGGGACTGACTTTCGCATAATCCACCGGATAAACATCACAGCGTTTTTGAAAGACGCCCGAGTCTCGATCCGTCGCGCCGTCCCATAGAGTTTCCTCGCTCGGCTCCTGACTCACTTGATACGTCGCGCCGGTTGCGAGGAATTTGGTGGTCTCTAGCATGAAACTATTGATCCAAGGCGTCTCTGGCATGACCGCAATATCTTTACGCGAGAACATCGAATGCGGAATCACATTCGGAAAGAAACAGGCACTCACTTTGTTGTCGCCGAATCGCGCCTTCTGATAGCCGATCGCCTTTCGCACGAGTAGCGTATCCCCGCCTGTATCCCATTCCGGTCCAACGTACTGAATCTGCGGAATTTGCGTCAGAGCTGGGCTGGCTTTGATCTGACTGACTATATATTCGCCAAGACTGTTGATCGCTGCGATATTTTCCACATGGAAATCACAAATACCTCGACGGCCGGGATTGCCGTTGAATCCACGTGTTTGCTGATAACATTTATCACCCCAAGACACCTCTCGATCAGCAATAATATCGAGGTTCGATCCCTGTTGAGAGACGGCTTTCGTAATATGATAAACCGTATCGCCCGTCACGCGTTTGATGGAATTAGAAATTCCGTTGCTGGTCGTCGAATTACGGCCCGAGTAGGAACCAGGCATACCGAGGTAGGACGAGATCAAGAGGGCTCTCTTGTAAAGGCCCGGTCGCTCAACATAAGCATAGGCTGCTAGCTGACCTCCCACCGAAAGGCCCGTAACGAGTTTCTCTCCCGGCAAAGTTGCTGCAAAAGTATTGACGTCGGAAACAAAGTTGAGATAACGCTTCCAGTCTTCGCCCTTTTTGATCGGCAGATATTCCGAGTAGTAATCTTTATATTTTCGGCCGTTGATCATCTTTTTGCCATCATTATTGAATGGCGCTGGGGCCCGTCCCTGGCCTGGCATCAAGACGGCGAGAGCCGCATAACCCTGCTTGCTCATGATCTGAGCGAATTCGTAAAATTGCTGAGGACAAGCGGTGAAACCGTGAAAATAAACCACGACGCCTTTGTAGGGCACGCTGGGATCGGCGTCTTTGTAGAGCGACTGGCAATCATCGGGTGTCTCAGGATCATCTTGAATCGGATAAGGATTGTACTTTTTGTACATTTCAGCAAAGAATGCATCCGTTTTTGTTCGACTCTTCTCGCTCAATACTCCGCTCGATGGCTCTACCGTTTTGCAAGAGGAGCTGAAGGTCAGTGCGGCCAACGCAGTGCAGGCCAAAAATTTAAGGTTCTTTGGGTGAAACAGCATACGCAGCATCTCCAGATATTTTCCGATTCTCTATTCTACACAAAGTAGGAATCAACAGGAGATTAACTACGGAGAAATTCTGACGTCAGGCCGAAAGCGCAGAAATTGACAAATGTAGGATGGTGGCGCATGGACAGAGCCTTGCCGATCGATCAGTGCAAACAAGGGATCAAATCCGTCACCCTTTGTTAAATCCGTTTTGGTCGATTGCCAAAATCGTTTTTCGTCCTCACGTTCATCGCCGAGGCTCGTCAGCCAATCATCACCGAAGACAACTTTCTTCCCCACCGGCAGGCCATAGTCCAAAGTCTCGACGAGCCGAGTTAGGGATGAGTAGGAACGTGTCCCCTCAGCGAAGAATATGGACGCAAAATCGCTACCGACGCTTGTGCTAGGTGGGACATGAGGGACAAAATCGTGCGAATTTTCCAGCCGAAAGTATCGGCCGTCGAGAGTGGATGAGACTTCGCGGTAGAATATCTCATCGCCAACTCTTGGTTGAGCCGAAGTATAGAGGCTTTGAACAGCAAATCCCTCTGCTTCAAGTTTCATGGCAAGGAGTAGAGCAACAGCACCGCCCATACTGTGGCCGACAAGAACGATAGGTTTTGGCGACTCGAGATTGCGTTGTTTCAAGATCGGCCCAAGCTCTCGGTAGACTTGCTGATAGAGGCTCACAAAGCCTCGATGGGCTTTGCCCGGCAACCCGATTCCGCTCAGAGAAGACTGAGCAAGCCGCATATCCTGCAAGGTCTCAAGAAAAGACGTTGTTCCGCGTACCGCCACGAGCAGGTAATCATCCGTATCTGCAATGTAAGCCTGAGCGCCCTTTAAGGGCCGCCCGATAAGCTTTACATCGCGAAAACCCCATGATTCCAAAGTGAGCGCCATGAGTTCACGATCAGGAATCTCCACCGCCATCGACGCCCACAGGGCAAGGTAGGCATTCTTCTCGCTGTAGGAGTCGCTCAATGAGAAGTCGAAGTTTTGTAGCCGCACCTTGCAGGGTTGTATGACTTCAAGAACCGTGGCGGACCAGGCGTTCAAGGCAAACGAAGCCGTAAAGATCAGAAGACAGAGCCTAACCGAATATCGGAGCCATTGGATCATCTGGGTCTCCTTCCCATCTACAAAAGATGAACTAAGGTTTAACACCCAATAATCGTGACACTTTAGTAGGCATAATTCTAGGGATTGGGAACATGCCATCCCCTTCTATCCCCCGAGTATCAAAGGCTTAAGAAATAAAACCCATCGAAAAGGTAAGCCTGCCCCGATTAAAGGTTTAGAAATTCCGCCTATATTCCGAAAAGTAAGGGGCATGAATAGGGATCTCCAAAATCGCCTGGCACCACATGGGCATCAATTCGGATTTTCATCGCTTGAGGGCAAAATGAAATATTATTTCTGGATCTTGGCTTTAGCTCTTTCCGCAACAATTGGCTGCACCGAAAGACCCGCTTACCCAACCGGTCTTAGTGGAAATGCAAAACCAGCGCAAGACGACGATTCCAAGCCAAATAACGAAGCCGATGAACCAAGAGATGATATCGATAAGGTAGACGAGGACGACGACACAATTATAAAAGACGAGCCTAAAGACGACATCGTCAAGGAACCGGTCGATGAGCCTAAAAAGGAGGAACCCAAAGAGGAGCCTAAGAAAGAACCTGTCCTTCGCAAATCGCCTAACGAAGCTGCGAATCGCGATGGAAATCTTCCGGATATCACAGGCTATCCTGATTTCAATAATGGTCAGGTACGAGCCCAGTATATGCTCTCGCGCGCCGCTGGTGTTCCTCAAGGCAAGATGACTCGCGATATTAAGTTTTCATCGGTTGGTAGCAAATACTTCGATGGCCGCAGCGACAAACTCAGTGGGGATAAGCGCGGAGACTTCGAACGCAACGTTTCAGTTTATACGCCGCCTAACTACAACGGCACCGATGAACTGCCATTCATGGTCATCGGTGATAGTTACGGAATGGATCTTTTTCCCGTCGTAGCGGAGAACTTGATCGCTTTGAAGCGTCTGCCGCCCATGGCGTTTGTCTTCATTAGCCCTGGTGTGATCGGCGGCCACGGCGATGGACCAGGGAGCGAGCGGAGTTTTGAGTACGATAGCTGTAGCGATCGTTTTGCAAACTACATCGATAACGAAATTCTGCCCGAACTCGAAAAGAAGGTGAAAGTAAAGTTCACCAAAAACCCTGCGGGTCGAGGCGCTGCGGGCATCAGTTCAAGCGGCGCGATGGCTTTTACCATGGCTTGGTTTAAAAACGACTCTTACCAACGCGTGCTTACCTACTCCGGGACTTTCGTAAACCGCATTTCATCGGAAGGCTATGACAAAGGCGCCTACGATTATCACTCGGGTAAGAAGGTCATCAAGAATTCGCCCAAGAAAAATCTTCGAGTTGTTCTGCAGGTGGGTGAGAGAGACAATAACTTTAGACCTGACGAGACCAACAATTGGATTACTGCGAACCCGGCTATGGCTGACGTTTTTAAAGAAAAAGGCGTGCCGTATCGTTATGTTTTTGCCAAGGATGCGGTCCATGTGGATGGACGGGTCGTTAACCTTAAGATAGCCGAAGATATGGAATGGTTGTGGCTTGATTATCCGATTCCTTAATCTCGGTTAAACATTGATGGTTCATGTATCGCGAACGAAGATCGTCCTCCTGTGACTGAGTGAGTTTGAAAAGAGTGATCAGCGCTTCTAAGTGGTGTTGATAGATTTTGCGAGATCCATTCATCATGAAGGACACATGGCCTTTGGATCGCACACCGATCTTGTTGCAAAGATATTGAATCGAAAATTTCTTATCCTTGGACTTTTTGTGTAGGTAAAGACGCCTGAATAGGTCGGCTGATGTTTGACTTTCGTTTATGATTTTATGAATTTCGCATTCTAGATGTAACATGTCGATCTCTACGTTTAAAGGTCTGATAGATCCTTGGTAAACGTAGACTTTGCAACGGGCATGCCGGGGCTGAGGCATTAGAATTATTGGGGATTATTTTTGATTTTGAAGCAGGTTCACGAGATTTCGTGAAGTGCCTTAGTAGGTTTATTCAATTTTCGAGAAGCGGGTTTGAGGGTGTATCAGAGAGCAATCCGCCCTTCTTGCCCTCATAATTCCAAAGGCAAAGATTAGCTGGCGGCAATTCCGTTAGCTTTTGTGTTCTAGCCAAAGCAATAGTCGGTCGATCCTTGTCATGAGAAACAACATCCCCAAGTTCGTTCAATTTAAAATTCAAATAAAGATTTTGACCCTGGTCTGCCGAGCAACCTGCGACGGAGCTAAAGAGTCGAACGGTACCTGGCCAACTATGATACGTGCGGCCATGATCTGACAATTCAAGACTATCTCCATTCATAACGATAGCATTGTATTCACTATCTAGAATCTCTAAATAAACCGTTTTGCCATCGCGTTCCACCAGCCACGACCCTTGAATAATGGCAAGATTCGACTTTTTAATCGACTCCAACGTGTCGTGATCTTCTTTTTGATTCGGTCTAATTTGTTGAAGTTGTGCGTCGTGACATGAACTGACGAGAGCCGCAATCAAAAACAAAACGCTACAGAACTTCATGACCACTCCAAAATTTCCTCTAATACTTCATGGGTAAAAAATCGAGATTATACCCAGAATTCGTGCGATCCATGTATAACCAAAGCCAAAGTGGCTGTCCAGAAGTTTGTGAGCACAGCCCCAACAAAAGAACCCCTGATCAAAAAGATCAGAGGTTCAAAAAAGCTGCTTAGGACGAATGAAATCGCAATCATTTTCGAAGCAAAGGTGACCAAAGCTCCGGCTTCTTCACTTGGAAGAAAGATCGAGCGCGCACGGCGGTGTCAGTGAAGTCCGTGAAGAGCCCATCGACACCGGCTTCAAAGAATGCCTGATATTCAGCGGCGGCATCCGCGTAGTTGGTCGTCAGATACTGCTCTTCATTGCGGAACGTATAAGGGTGAACTAAAAGTCCGGCCGCATGAGCATCGGCGATAACAGGAAGAACTTCACCCGAGAGAGCTTCGATCGCCTCGGCTTTGCCATTTCCATTGAGATTTTTCGGTTCGGCTGGTACGCGTTTGACAAAGCTCCCTTTCCAAGGACCGATGCCTGCCGCATAACTCGCGACTGTAGACTTCAAACTCTCGCCTTTAATCAAATCACCGTAAGTCTCTTTGCGACCAGCTTTAGTGTAGTCGTAAGGCTGTAGCGAAAGATCATCAAAGAGTTGAACCAATGGGAAATTCAAACCGAGGTTTTTCAGCATCGGCGAAAGGATATCCTTGAGATTCGACACTTCAAAGGATTGAATAAATATGCGGCGTGGGTCCGTAAACTTTTTGCTTTGGAGAACTTCAACAAGACGCTCTTCAAGAGGAAGATTCATATCACGAAAGTAAGTGGGGTGCTTGGTCTCCATGTAAATTCCCACGCGGCGTCCGCTTTGAAGCTCGAAAGCATTGATCGCGTCGATGACCTCGGCAAGAGTAGGAACAGAGAACTTACCATTATACTGTTGATCTCTGAATGGCAGGCGCTGAACCGCACGCAAAGTCTTAATTTCCGCCAGAGTAAAGTCTTCGACGAAGTAGCCTTCCTGTTCGAGGCCATCCACCGATTTTACCCTAAGGCGGTCGGCGAACTCAGGCCGTGACTTCACATCGGTCGTATCAGTGATGTTCGGCTCGTGACGCGCGACAAGGACACCATCTTTAGTCGAGACGAGATCGGGCTCAACAAAGTCGGCGCCCATTTGCATGGCGAACCAATAGGCCTCGATCGTGTGCTCAGGCAGATAGCCCGATGCGCCTCGGTGCGCAATGATTAAAGGTTTGGTGGAAGGATAGACAGCCGCGAGTGCAGGCGAGACGACCAGAATCTGGAAGACTAAGCTTAAGAGTAGCGCTTTCATGGAAAACCTCCTTGAATGGTTGCGACGAACATAGTGGTTTGCTTCGCGCATTCAAGAAATTTAGAGTGAAAGTTTTGTGAAGGTCTTGAGAAAGTATTCTTGTCCATGGATTGTTTTATGTACGAGCCAAAACCAACCTTTAGTGCAGTGTTTTACCAAAGCTTGCTACCGTTTTCAGCAATTCGGTCGCGATTAAAGGTTTTGTCAAATGACCGGCAAACCCAGCGGCCTCCGTTTTAAAACGTTCTTCCATCATAGCGTGAGCGGTAAGCGCGATAACGGGCTTTTTATACCCACGCATATCTAATGCATGCTTAGCTTGGTAGCCATCCATAGTCGGCATTTGGATATCCATCAGAACGATATCAAAGCTGCCTGATAAGGCCATTCGGTAACCCTCACCGCCATCCTGAGCCGTCTCAACAAGCGCTCCGTTTTTCTTCAGTAGCCTTGCAACGAGAAACTGATTATCCGGCGAATCGTCGACGACAAGTATTTTCATATCCTTTAAGCAATCGGATTTGACCCGAATCGGTCTATGCAATGGATCCGGCATCTTTGTTCGATCTTGGGTACACCCCGCGATAAAAGTTAAAGTGAATGTGCAGCCTTTCCCCAATTTACCTTCCGAAATAGAGATTTCGCCTGAGAGGGCGTGAGATAATCGTTGGGATAAGGCAAGCCCAAGTCCCGTCCCACCGAATTTTCTCGTCATGCTATTGTCGGCTTGCGTGAACGGCCTAAAGAGCTTTTCCTTGTGTTCGCTGTCAATGCCGATTCCGGTATCATTCACATCGATCGTTATCCTGTTTTTGCCATCGCTGCTAGGGAACGAACGAACATTAACCTCAACACCACCGACTTCGGTGAACTTCACCGCATTGCCTATCAGATTGAGTGACATCCTCTCGGCAATAAATTACCGAGCATCCTGTAGTTAGGACGCAA
>JAZKGL010000203.1:0-6275 GCA_040385935.1 Bdellovibrionota bacterium | reverse complement strand
GCTTCATCATTTTGCAAAGGGATGACTTCAATCTCAGGATTAAATTCCGCACGCAGAATATTTTGCATCGCCGAAAGTGTGCCGGTTACCGAGCTTGGGCAAGTTCCACACGCGCCTTCGTAACGAATGGTCAGGTAGTTGCCCTCTAGACTCAGGACTTCCAAGTCGCCACCATCACCTTGCAGAGCCGGGCGAATCGTGCGATCGAGTATCTCTTCGATCTGCTGAATCTCAGGGCTCATCTCTTTGCGACGAAGCTCGTCGGGCGAAAGAAAATCGGCTTGATGATTGGGCAAGAGGGTTCGAATCAGACGGCGAGCTTCCTCAATCACATCATCCCACGAGACGTTGCCATCGATCGTAATGGTTATCGCGTTCTCAAAGAAGTGAACCTGCGTCACGCTTTTGATTTCATAAACAGCTTTGGCCAAAGGAATGTGAGCACAATCCTCAGCCGTAGAAAACGTGATCTTACCCGTCGACTTCACATCGTAGTTCACAATGATTTTTTTCGCATAGGGATTGGGTGTTGGCTGCACCATCATCTTAACGTCCATTGCTGGCCCCTTAGCTTGAAGTTCGCTCATAGTTAGACACGGCTCCCAAAGTTTTCGAGACTCGTCTCGAGGTGCTTTCTGAGTGATGGATGTTTAATCCGTCCCATAACATCGCCGATAAAGGCTTTGGCGAGCATTCTCTTCGCATCGTCTTTAGAGATCGCTCGACTTTGTAAGTAAAACAGTTCCTGAGAATCGATCTGCCCGATCGTCGCTCCGTGGCTGCATTTCACATCGTTGGCATCAATCACCAGCTGAGGACGCGAATCAACTTCCGCATCAGCGCTCATGAGGAGATTCTTGTTCAGCTGCTGCGCATCGACCTTCTGGGCGTCTTTCACGATCGTGATTTTGCCATTGAATACAGCGCGACTTTTGCCCTCTAAAACGCCTTTGTAAAGCTGTGCGCTCGATGTGTTAGGCGCGAGGTGAACCACTTCAGTCACATTATCAATGTGGCTTTGATCCGGCGCGATATAAAGGCCGTCAAGTTTGGCACTCGCGCCTTCGGCCGTCATCCTAAAGATCAAGTGACTCCGATTGAGTTGGCCACCAAGAGCAAGATTAAAGGATTCTATCCGAGCATCACGACCCACATGAAAGGTGTGCGAGCTGACAAAAGAATTTTGAGGCTTAAGGACTCGCTCCAAAACATACTGACACTCAGCTCCGTCTTTTACAAAGACATCGCTGACGGCATTGGTGAAATGTCCGCCTTCGCCATAATGCGATTCTAAAAAGGCTACGCGTGCCTGAGCTTCGACGAAAATAAGATTGCGCGGACTGATCATCGCCGGCGTGCTGGATTCCGTCTGAAGATAAAGAAGCTGAATAGGTGCTTCAAGATCTTTCTTCTTGGCGACTTTGATCAAAACACCGCTGGTGAAGAACGCTTGGTTTAACAGAGCCAGGTTCTCACTCGAGGTCAAAGTTGAGCGAATAATTGCCTCATCTTCAATCTGCGCGCGATCGATAGGTGATATCTCAACGCCCTCGGGAGGATTCGACTGAGACGGCTCGTAGATTCCGTTGATGAAAACAAGACGGCTCGCGTTCGACAGAGAAGCGGCCGCGAGATTTGCACGAGCAATATTCGCGATCTCAGGAAGGCTAAAGTCGCCGTCCGCAAGAGCACGCGTGCTTGTGTATTTCCAATCTTCGTTTTGTCGAGATGGGAAACCAATCGTGTTAAATGCTTCAAACGACTGACGACGAAGGCCCAAAAGCCACTCAGGCGATCCAGATTCCTTGGTCAAAAGCGATTGAAACGCTTTTTCAAAGTGCATATGTACTTCTTTACCTGCAGCCACTCTCATGCTCCTTAATTCAGTAGCCAATCGTAGCCGCGCTCTTCGATCTCAAGTGCCAGCGATGCATCACCCGTTTTAACAATACGGCCATCGGCAAGAACATGAACAAAGTCGGGTTTGATATAATTCAAAATGCGGTGATAGTGCGTGATCATGACGATCGCATTATCTTCAGTCTTCAGTTTGTTGACGCCTTCGGAAACGATGCGAAGCGAATCCACATCAAGACCCGAATCCGTCTCATCAAGCAGAGCCAGACGTGGATTTAAGACCGCCATCTGCAAAATTTCGTTACGCTTCTTCTCGCCGCCGGAGAGATCGACGTTCAGCTCGCGATCGAGAAAGCTTGAATCGATCTCAAGCATACGGGCCTTGCTGCGCGCAAAGACTTCGAAAGCCTTGGCTTCCATCGGGTCTACACCTTGATGTTTACAGATGGCATTGAACGAGGCGCGTAGGAATTCGATGTTGGGAATGCCCGGAATCTCGATCGGGTATTGGAACGCGAGAAAAACGCCGTTACGCGCTCGCTCGTCGGGCTGCATGTCCAGAATATTTTTCGGCCGAAAGTTCACATCGTAGGTGATCTTGCCTGAAGTGACTTCGTATTCGGGATGGCCGGCGATCACCTTAGACAAAGTGCTTTTACCGCTTCCGTTGGGTCCCATGATCGCATGCACTTCCCCGGCCTTAACCTCAAGACTAAGGCCCTTCAGCACTTCTTTTTCTTCGACGCGAACATGAAGATTTTGAATATTCAGCATAATGAAACCTGACTCCAAAACAAGAGTAGCTTTTAAACACAGTAAATTTAACCGACGCTGCCTTCGAGCTTCATTTCCAAAAGCTTGACGGCCTCGACCGAGAACTCAAGCGGCAGCTCTCTGAAAACTTCCTTGCAGAAGCCATTCAAAAGAAGGCCGATCGCCTGCTCCTCTTCCAAACCACGCGACTTCAGATAGAATATCTGTTCGGTGCTGATCTTCGAGGTTGTGGCCTCGTGCTCGATCACCGCTGTATTGTTTTTGACTTCGATATAAGGAAAGGTATTGGCACTGCACTGATCGCCGATCAAAAGCGAATCGCACTGCGAATGGTTACGCGCGCCCTCCGCCGTGGGAGCAATCTTAACCAGGCCGCGGTAGGTATTTGCCGATTGCTCAGCTGAGATTCCTTTGGAGATGATACGGCTACGCGTATTTTTCCCGATGTGAATCATCTTGGTTCCGGTATCGGCCTGCATCTTGTTGTTGGTCAAGGCCACCGAGTAGAACTCGCCTCGCGAGCCGTCGCCTTGAAGAATGCAGCTGGGATATTTCCAAGTGATCGCCGAGCCGGCCTCAACCTGTGTCCAGGAGATGCGCGAATTCTTGCCTTGGCAAAGTCCGCGTTTGGTCACGAAGTTATAAATTCCGCCCTTGCCTTCTTCGTTGCCGGCATACCAGTTCTGAACGGTGGAATATTTGATCTGCGCATCATCGAGAGCCAGCAGTTCGACGACAGCGGCATGGAGCTGGTTTTCATCGCGCTGCGGAGCCGTGCAGCCTTCGAGGTAGCTGACGTAAGAGCCTGCGTCTGCAATGAGAAGGGTGCGTTCGAACTGTCCGGTTCCTGCGGCATTGATACGAAAGTAGGTGCTCAAATCCAGTGGGCAACGCACGCCTTTGGGAATGTAGCAAAACGAGCCATCGGTAAAGACCGCTGAGTTGAGCGTCGCATAGAAGTTGTCTTTGTAAGGAACGACTTTGCCCAAATATTTCTTAACGAGTTCAGGATGTTTTTGAATCGCTTCGGACAAGCTACAAAAAATGATCCCGTGTTTTTCAAGTTCTTCTTGATGCGAGGTACCCAGAGAAACCGAATCAAAGACAACATCCACGGCAACGCCTGTAATGCGTTGCTGCTCGCCCAAGGGAATGCCGAGGCGGTTGAAGGTCGCGAGGAGTTCAGGATCGATATCGGAGAGAGACTTAGGTCCGTCCGTCTTCTTTTTCGGAGCGGAATAATATTGGATCGCTTGAAAATCGGGTTGCACGTAATGAACGTTCGCCCAGGTAGGCTCAGACAGAGTCAACCAGTGGCGATAAGCCTTAAGACGGAACTCAAGAACAAACTCCGGCTCTTCTTTTATAGCGGAGATCTTACGAACGATATCCTCGCTTAGACCGCGAGGAAAGTCTTCCGTTTCGACGTCACTGACGAAGCCGTATTTATATTCTCTTGAACCAAGCTGGTTTTGGAGCGTGTTATCTGTCATGAGCTTTAACCCTCAGTGAAAACGTGTCGTTCATAGAACTTCGGAAAGTTCGCCAGTGCTTCTCTGCGGCTCTCGCCCTTGGCGGCATTCCTTCACCCCTTCAACGGAAGCGGGCTTTTGGAGACCACCAAACTTGGATTCGAAATCAGCGAGCGTCATTCCCTCAAGGCAGCCGCGAAGGGTCGCGAAAATAATTTGCCAAGGTTCGACTGCAGCACAGCTCTGCATAAACTCACAGCCATGGTGTTCATCCACGCATTCCACCGGATAAATCCCATCTTCCACGGCGCGAAAAACTTCCCACATGCTAATCTGTTCGATATCTCGACCAATGCGATAACCGCCGGTGCGGCCTC
Source organism: Bdellovibrionota bacterium (assembly GCA_040385935.1). Lineage (GTDB taxonomy): Bacteria > Bdellovibrionota_B > Oligoflexia > Oligoflexales > Oligoflexaceae > Oligoflexus. The sequence continues at coordinate 1,795 of JAZKGL010000203.1, read as the reverse complement.
TGACACTCTCAACCAGTCCCGAGCGACGCAGACGAATCAAGATCTGATCTAGATATTTCGAAGGAATACCCTGCCTTGCGACGATCTCTTGACGACGAACCAAAGGCTCGCGACGTCTGTGTGAGAGATCGAGCATGATCTTTAAGGCGTAACGGCTCCGCGACGTTAAATTCACAAACCGTTCCTCCGTAGCGAACAAAAAGCGAGCCAATGTTTAGCGGAAAGCTATACATTCCGCAACTCAAAGTAAGAAAGTTTACTAAATTACTCAACATTTAATTTCGAGATCTTTAAAGTAAGTTAGATTAGACTGGAGCCCTTGTGGGAGACGGTATGCAGCCTCATACAAAACGACAGTTCAGTCCCGACGAGCTTTCCGAGCGCGCACGGCGTCACGCCATGAAGAGCCGGGAGAACCTCCAGGTTGCCTCGCGGCTACTTGAGCTTTTCCCTCAGATTTTGCGCGGTCTTAAGAAAAGCGTTTCTGGTAAAGGCGCTCGGGCTGACCGGGAAGCTTTGATCCATCCTGAGTATCAATCCAAGGTCGATCAATACATCGAAGTGCTCGGCGAAGGGCTTGAAGCCCGCATCCAGTTTGAAACTCACCGCATGATGCTCCAAGCCATGCAAAGTCAAAATGCCTTCCACCGCGTGCTTCAGCAAAAGCGATTCAGCAATAACCCGCTAAAATGAGGCAATATTAATCGAGATTTTTACGCTTCAGTCTCGACAAGCCCCCGTGCTCTCTATATTTTAGGCTATTGATCCGTCAGTCGCTTTCGATAAGTCTATGTCAATGGGAGCACCTAAGAGTGAGCTACATACCGAACATCATTTATGCGTTGTTGGTCATCGCGACGTTCGCATTTTTCGGCAAAAACTTGCTGAAGATCTGGAAACGTTTTGAATACGGTAAAGGTAAGGAAGAAAACCGATTAACTAACATTCCAAAACGGGTTTACGACATCCTGATTGGTGGTTTGATTCAGCCCAAGATGTTCCGCGATCCCATCGCCGGCATCATGCATGCCTTTATTTTCTGGGGTTTTATCATCGTATCCCTCGGAACCCTTGAGCTTATCCTGTCGGGTATCTTCCCGGCTTTTGACTACGGCGCTATCGTTGGCCATGGATCGACCGCCCACAAGGCGATCCTCCTCAGCCAGGACTTCGGCAACTTTATCGTCTTTGCGGCTATCGTTTACGCGATCGTTCGCCGCCTCGCTTTTCCTCCGAAACGCTTTCAAGGTCTTGAGAAGTCCTCTCGCGTCGATGCCATGTACGTTTTGACTTTCATCTTGGCTTTGGTTGGAACGTCTTTGATCCTTGTCGGCGGTCGTGCCCAGGCGGGATTGATTCCAGCCGATGCGGTTCCAGTCGGGAATGCATTCGCCTCTATTTTTGCTGGTATCGTCGGTGATAACTGGAATGTATTCGATACGGGAATGTTCTGGATCCACAGCTTTATCCTCTTTGGTTTTGTGACTTTTCTTCCCTACTCGAAGCATCAGCATTTGATTTGGGTATGGCCCAACATATTCTTTCACAACGATAAGAAACGCGGCCGTCTACGTCCTATGATCTTCGATGAAAATGCGGAGTCCTTCGGCGTCAGCAAGCCTGCCGACTTCACCTGGAAGCAGCTGCTCGACTCGTATACCTGTGTGGAATGCGGCCGTTGTACGGAAGTTTGTCCAGCGAATCAGACCGGCAAGCCTCTTGATCCTCGCAAAATCATGCACGATATCAAATACTCTTTGATCAATCATGCCACGACACCGGAAGCCGAACATCG
>JAZKGL010000202.1:0-3937 GCA_040385935.1 Bdellovibrionota bacterium | reverse complement strand
GAAGAAATGTTTTGATCTGAGGGGATCATATGACTTACGCGGAGTTATCTCACGCAGAAAAAGTTGAGCGCATACTCAAGGTGCTCCCGCAGCAAAAGCCGTTTCGTTATGTCGATAACATCGATTATCTCGACGAGGAAAAGGTTGTAGGAAGCTACACATTTCGTGAGGACGAATGGTTTTATCAGGGACATTTCCCTGGAAATCCGATCACGCCCGGCGTAATCCTACTCGAAAGCATGGCGCAAATAGGTATTGCTTCGCTCGCTATCCATCTCTTCTTTTTAGCTAACCGCAATCCTGAAGATCGCATCACCTTCTTCCAATCGGCAAATGTGGATTTTCTTTATCCTGTGCGTCCCGGCGATAAGGTCATCGTCAAAGCCCAGAAGACCTTTTTCAAAATGGGCAAAATCAAAGCCGATGTGCAAATGTATTTGAGCGACGAAACTGTGGTGGCGAAGGGCACAGTGATTGGCATGGGAGTTAAGAAAGGATGAAGCGGCGCGTGGTCATAACGGGTTTAGGTGTCGTGGCACCGAACGCTCGCAATCGCGAAGAATTTCATTCCGCTCTGCTTGAGGGTCGCTCAGGCATTCGTTTTATTCCTGAACTCGCCGATCTTGGATTTGGTTGTCAGGTGGCTGCTGTCCCTGTGGATTTGGGAGCCGCGCTCGAGAAGATTCCTCATAGCCTTAGACTTTCGACCAATGAGAGCATGACCTACGCTGCGATCAGTGCGATGGAGGCGTTTGAGGACGCGGGTTTAAAGCCGGCCGAAAACGAGCCTTACGATGATATCGGAGCCATAATAGGCACAGGAATCGGCGGCATCGATACCTTTGCCGAACGCGTTTATCCCAGTGTCGCTGAGAAGCGCATAAAACGTTTGGGCAGCACGGTCGTCGAGCAGATCATGATGAGTGGTTCGGCCGCGCGCATCGCAGGCATCCTCGGGCTAGGCAATCAGGTTTTCTCAAATAGTTCAGCCTGCAACACCGGAACTGAAGCCCTCATCATGGGCTGTCAGCGCATTGAGCTTGGGCTTGCGCAAGTGATGTTGGTTGGAGGAACCGAAGGCTCGGGCCCGCACACCTGGGCCGGCTTTGATGCGATGAAAGTTCTCTCCCGCAAATTCAATGATAATCCTGAAGGCGCATCTCGTCCGATGAGTGCATCGGCCGCGGGCTTTGTTCCAGCTGCCGGCGCGGGGGTCCTGGTTTTAGAAAATTTAGAACACGCTGAGAAACGAGGAGCAAGAATCTATGCCGAACTCATCGGAAGCGCGATCAACTGCGGGGGTATGCGGGCCGGTGGAACGATGACGATGCCAAGCCCGGCCGGTGTTCAAAAGTGTATAAAACAAGCCATTCTTGCTGCCGAGCTGGACCCTCAGGAAATCGACTACATCAACGGCCATTTGACCGCGACGATTGCCGATCCTTTGGAACTCATCAACTGGTCGAAGGCGCTGGGTCGTGAACCAGGCGATTTTCCTTGGATTAATTCGACCAAGTCGCTGATCGGCCACAGTCTAGGCGCAGCCGGCGCTATCGAGACCGTGGCTACGGTTTTGCAAATGCATCATGGGTTTATCCATGCGTCGCGAAACTGTGAAGATTTTCATCCTCAGATCGCAGATTTTGCGCGACATGCGCCCCAGTCTACCCTTAAAGTCCCAATCTCAGTCGCTGCGAAAGCAAGCTTTGGTTTTGGTGACGTCAACAGTTGCGTAATATTCCGTAAATGGAGACCTCTATAATGAATAACGAAGACATTTATAACAACGTCGTCCGCATCGTTTCGAAACACGCCAAGGACCCTTCGGCCCTGAATTCGATTCATCCGGATACGCACATCCTCAACGATCTCAAAGTGAATTCGGCTCGTCTGGTCGATATCGTTTTGGATTTTGAAGATACCTTCGACCTTGAGATTAGTGATGATGACGCTGACCGAATCGCAACCATCGGGGATGCGGTCAAGTTAGTGAAGGCCTTAAAGAATTAGACTATCGTGTCCTTCGACAAACGACAGCGGCGGGCCCTTTGGACCCAGAAAATGGTAGGACATCTAAACTTCATTTGGTTTGGACCCATCCTCGTATTTTTTCTAAAGTTCCTTCGCTTCTATCGTTCTCCCAATCGCGCCGTGGTTCGTCGCCGCATTCGCGAACTCGTCGAAAAGCATCCTCGTCGTCCCCTTTTGATTTGTGCGAATCATCTGACCATGATCGATTCGCTCCTTCTTACTTGGCTACTCTTTGACTTCCGCCTCCTCGTCAAACATTTCTCTTACTTTCCCTGGAACGTTCCCGAACTCGCCAACTTTGGCCAGAGCTATATCATGCGCAGCCTGTGTTACCTCGGCAAATGCGTTTACCTCGAACGTGCCGGTAGCGTCGCATCTAAGCGTTTGGTGTGGGAGAAGATTTCTTATTTGAATCGCCTAGGCGAATCGCTCTGCGTATTCCCCGAGGGCGGCCGCAGTCGAACAGGTAATCTCGATCGCGAAGCTGCGATGTACGGCGTAGGGCAGCTCGTGCAATCGAATCCAAGGTCACTCGTTCTCGCAGTTTATTTGCGCGGAAAGAATCAAAAGACTTACGGATTCTGGCCGCGGCTGGGCGACAAGATTTGGATCGACTGGACCGAGGTCAAGTGCGAGATCGCCGAAGGTCGTAAGGCGCAGCGCGATATCACGATGCAGATCTTCGATAGCCTTGAGGATCTCGAGAGGAAATATCATGCGACTGGGCAATGATATCGTCGATCTCAAGTGTGATGCTGAGATTCATCCGAGGTTTGTGCAGCGAATTCTTCATCCGGTGGAAAAGGTTTTGTATTCGGGATTATCCGAAGCAGTCGATATCTGGAGAATCTGGGCCGCGAAAGAAGCGGCTTTCAAAGCCCATCGCCAGGGCCCAAGTCCTGTGGGATTTTTTATTCCGAGTCGCTGGCTGGTGGATCTGCAGTTGCAGAAAGTATTTTTTGGCGATGAAGAGTATCTTTTGCGTTTTGAAGTGACGGCCGACTATATACATGCCACGGCACGCAGCGAAGATAGGCCTTATTCAGGCCGCATATACTCCTCTGAGAGTGAGCTGTTGCCTGAAGAGCAAAAGCAAAAGGGCCAAACGCTTCGTGAGGAGCTAGGTCTTGCGAAAGAGGCTTTCAAGGATGCAGGAGGCATCCCTCGCCTTGCATTTCCCTACAGCCTCACCCATCACGGTCGTCACGTTGCGGTTGTGCGCGCGCATCAGGAATTCAAAGATTCAACTCCGCCCTGACTGCACTCGGACATTGCCCATACGGGTGATCTTAAAATGCAAAGTGATCGGTCGGCAGCAGACCTGACAGTCTTCGATATAGTTTGTATCACCCGATGATAAATCAAAGAAGGTCACAAAGGTTTCGCCACACCAGGGACAATCGACGTTAATTGGTTCTTCCATAGCAATCCTTTCCCAAAACAATTAAATTACTGGCCACGATCGAGTTAGGAGTGCACAAATGACGCGAGAACCCCTCAGCCAGGAAGATTTGGCCATTATAGCCGAGGAAGAGACGCGTTGTGCTCAAATCATTCAGGCGATTCGTGATAAATTCGAGGCGCGTCGCGCGGCTCAATCTATCGAATCAGCGAGTGAACGACTCGAGGTTCTCCGCGAAGAAGCGTCTACGGCTAAGAGTGCCGATCTTCCCGCGCTCTTTGATCAGATGAACACTCAGCGTGCCATCATGGGCCTTCGCAAACAAGATCCTTTACCCGATCCTCGTGCGCCTTACTTCGCTCATTTATGCCTCGAGGAGAACGGCAAGCGCCGCGACGTCCTCCTTGGCCACCAAAGCTTTCTTGAGTGGCGCAACTCGCCTATCATCGACTGGAAACACGCTCCTGTCTCGCGAATCTTTTTCAACTATCGCGAAGGCGAAGA
>JAZKGL010000201.1:0-2220 GCA_040385935.1 Bdellovibrionota bacterium | reverse complement strand
TTGATTAGCGAATAATGCCTATGACAGGCAAGTGGTCAGAGGCATGGAGTTCGAAGTCTGAAATCGTCGTCTGGAGCTTAGGAACGATCGGCTCTTCCATCACGAAGTTTTTGCTGACGATGATGTGGTCGATAAAGCTAAAGAACGCTTTGCCAAAGAAGCTATAGTCCTTCTTCTTCACATTGGAATCGGTTCTCACTGAATATGTCTGCGGTTGATCGAACCACGGACGAAAGACCTCGCGCTCCTGAGGATTTATGAGCGGCTGATTGAAGTCGCCTAAAAGTACGATTTGCAGATTAGGCTCTTTTGCTAAGAGATCGGCAGAATGCTTCTCTAACGCGATGTTCGCAAGACCACGGCGCTGCGCGCTGTCTTCATCACCAAATGCTTTTAAGTGGACGACTATCACCATGATATCGCTTCGGCCTTCTTTAATCGGGTCGAGACGAACCGCGAGGGGAGGACGAGGAAACGCATCGTTTTGCCCTCGGAAAAGATCAACGGCCGAAACCATTTTGAACTCAGATGTGCGGTAGATGACACCAACGTTTTGTGAATTTTGACCGCCGCTAGCACCCGCGATCACGCCTGCGAAGGAAGGCATTTCTTTGAGTAGCTCATTGAACACTAAGGTATTGCCGATTTCTTCGACGCCCATAATATCGACATCGAGTTTATTCAAAACCTTGGAAACCATAGTTTTGCTTTGCGCGGTCTTCGGATAGTTTTCGATATTCCAAGCACCAATCTCTATCGAATCCGCAGTGCCGATCGGCTTAAGCTCATTGATTTGGGCGAGGAAGTCGCCGCCGGCTGCTGCTGATATTCTTGGAATATTAGGATCTGCACTATCGCTCGTAGGGGAAGTCGTAGTTGTGAGGTCAGTCGTTGGAGTCGAAGCTTCGTCTGTCACAGGAGGAAGGGCAGGTTCTTTCGTTTCTGGAGTGACTGTAGGGTAATTGAATCCCACACCAGACTTAGGCGCCAGGGGAAGCGGATCACTCGCGCTGCCGCGTGGACCGCAAGCAAAGACCATCGAACAGAGAGCAAAACATAGGCTATGGCGAAGGCTTGAATTTATCATCGTCATGGCTCCAAAGGAGGCGTTCAGTAGCGTTTTTTACGCTGATCGACTTCTGTCGCCACCTTCTAACACACAATGACAGGCTGATCTAGTCAGATCTGGACTTATTTTTGCGCATTGCGCTAGTCTCTTACTTGGCCTTGCGGAATCAGGGATTTACCTTTCGACTCGTCGCTGAAAAGATTTGAAGTGAGTGAAACATGGACCAGAAAACAGAACTATTAGCCCTAAAAGAAGGCTGGCAAGAGGTTACGCTTCCTTATGCCAACTGGATTCGCTCATTTGTTTCAGGCGATCCCACGGGCGACCGTATTCGCATGAAATTCTATCGAGGCGATGAGCCCGAAGTGTTGTGGGGTCGCGTATGGTTTGGTCCCGGGGCCGAAGGCCCGCCCGGCCATGCCCATGGCGGTGCGCAGGCTGCTGTTCTTGATGAACTTTTAGGAGGCGCCGTCTGGGTCTTTGGTCATCGAGTTGTCGCCTTGAATCTGCAAACTGACTTTGTCTCGTTTGTTCCTTTAAAGGTCGAACATGTTTTGCGTGGGGAAATCGTTCGTAGAGAGGGCCGGAAAATATTCACAGAAGGTACGATTGAAGACACCAAGGGAAAGGTCCTTGCGCGAGGTAAGATCCTCTTTCTTGAACTCACCGAAGAGCAGGCGCAAAGACTCGTTCCAGGCACAAAGGAGTTTTAAATGTTTAGACTATGGTTGATTCACGCTTTGATTAGCTGGGGAATTTCGGCGGCGGCATTGAAGTTTACTTCCGCACTTTTGCCTTCCTTTCGACTTCAAGGGATAGGCTCGGCCCTTATTGCGACCTTTGTACTCGGCGCGCTCAACGCCACTCTTCTGCGTATTCTGTGGGTCGTTACCTTACCGTTTACGGTCATTACCCTGGGACTCTTTTTGCTCGTACTCAATGGGGCCATGCTTAAGCTCACGGCCGCGCTTGTCCGAGGATTTAGCATCGACGGATGGTGGGCCGCGATCGGCGGCTCCATCATCTTAACTATCGTGCAGTCGTTATTCTTTTATTTTTACAGACGAGTGTTCGAATGAAATGAGCTTAGTGTGAAGCTTCATCATTTTGCAAAGGGATGACTTCAATCTCAGGATTAAATTCCGCACGCA
>JAZKGL010000200.1:0-19935 GCA_040385935.1 Bdellovibrionota bacterium | reverse complement strand
ATGCAAAATACAATACGCCGGCCGCTGGTCAGCAGTATTTCACAATCGCGCCTAAGCCTTTCGTTTTGCCCACTCTTTTGAACGGAACGCTCAAGTCCTTCAAAGCCGATCTTTACCGTGGCAGCTTTGAGCAGGGTGGACGTGTGATTGCCTCCAACATCACTGTCGACGTCGAGAAGATCGAGTACCAAACTCGCCTTTCAAAGAGTACAAAACCAGCTTCAGCTCTGAGCTATCTGACTTTGAACGATGGTGAGACCTCTTACCTCGCGCACAAGATCACAGCGCCGAACAACTTCGATCATATCGTTCAGATCAAATGGTTGAATGCTGCGCCTGTCAGTAGCTTTACAAATACCTTCCAAACCACAGATCTTTTGAGCAGCCGTTTGAAAGCGGGTCAATTCTTTACGGTTGCGGCCAACGGCTCGATCGAAGAGGCGCTTGACGCCGATCAAGCCAGCTTTCAAGTCGTTTCTGACTTTTACTGTACGCAAGGTCCAGACTTCTACAATTCGTGTGATTAATCGATCCTTTGAAAGAAAGAGGTATTCTCAATGCGCGCTTTGTTAAGACTCAGTCTCTTGGCTCTTGGACTTTCTGGTGGATCGGCTTTCGCTCAAAATAATGAAGTCGCGCCTTTGCGCGGCGCTTTTGAAACCGGGACTTTGACAACGAAGTGGATCGCGGGTTCTGAAAACTGTCTGCGCAACACGGATCCGGCGATTCAGGTTCATGAGTATAACGACAACCTTGTTATTCTTCGTCAGAATAAATGTGTGAACTACGAAGCGCCTTTCATGTACCTCATCTTTGGTGCCGAAAAAGCGATATTGATCGACACAGGCGCAACCCGTTCGGCGTCGTCGTTCCCTTTGCAAAAAACGGTTGAAGGCCTTCTCGTTGCTCACTACGGCGCTGACGCTCGTTCGGATATCGAACTCGTTGTCGCTCACAGTCACGCTCACGGCGATCACGTCGCAGGCGACGCTCAGTTTCAAGGCAAAGCGAACACCACAGTAGTCGGAACTTCAGTTTCTGCTGTCAAGAAATTCTTTGGCATCACTCAGTGGCCAACAGAAGCTGTGAGCTTCGATCTTGGCGGTCGCGTTCTCGATATCATGCCTCTTCCGGGACATGAGGCGAGTCACATCGCAGTTTATGACGAGCAGACAGGTCTTCTGTTGACCGGTGACACTCTTTACCCTGGTCGCCTTTATATCGACAACTGGGCCCAATACCGCACGAGCGTAGGCCGCCTTGTCTCGTACATGGGCAACAAACGAGTTTCGCACGTTCTCGGCGCTCATATTGAATTGTCGACCACTCCAGGTGTTGACTACCCAATCGGCAGTTCGTACCACCCGAATGAACACGATCTGCCTTTGACCTTTGAGACTTTGAAGCTTCTCAATAAACGTCTCCTCGCCATCGGCTCTACAGCAAAATATGATGTGCAAGCGGACTTCATCATTTATCCGTAATCAACTTAATGTTTGAAACGAAAAAACCAGAGTTCACACTCTGGTTTTTTTTCGTGCGGATTTTGGGAAAGGAGTTATGAGGGTAGAGCGGTACGGGAGGTTATGCTTTTTTCGCTGCCGGCTGAGCCGCCGACTGCGTGTGGAGGTATTGGGTAGCGACGCGGAGGCCGCTTTCGACAGCCCCATTCATAAATCCGGCTGCGACGTCACTTGTATGTTCGCCGGCAAAGAGAAGACGTCCATTTAATTCGGGCGTGTTAAGACTACCGCCAAGCATTGTGAACTGGCCTGGAGTTTGGCAGATATAACTGCCTTTCGCAGTCTCGACGGCTGACCAGACCTGAAGTGCGATGTTGCCATCATGGGTAGCACCAATGCCGGGATAAAGTGTGTTGAGATCACGAAGTGTTTCTTTAGCCTGGGCTTGAGTGAAAGCCGCTCCGCGTTTGCCGCCCATAAAGTTGGTAAAGATCCCACTATCTCCAGCTTGTTTCCTTGAGGTATCCCAGCCGCCTTGAAAGGGCAGTTCGCTGACGACATTGCCATCGTTTGCGGGATAGCTCTGGCTTTCCTGTCTCCAGAAACGACCGGTAAAACCAAGCATCAGTTTGGTATTCGTTCCGTAACCTAGCTCTCGAATGGCCTGCAGTTTACGTGGTTTTAGCCCTAGACTGTCGATACCCTTGATCCCGCGCAGGACGGTGAAAGGGACTGCGAGAATAACATGATCGGCAAGGACCTCGACGACTTTGCCTTCGGCTTTTTTCCGGCGAGCTTCAAAGAGCAGCTGCAGACGCCCTCCGCTGCCGATCGCAATCGATTTCAGAGAGTGTTCGAGATGCATAGCCTCACCAACGGCCTCGCCAAGAGCTTGGGTCAGCCTTGAGTTTCCGCCTTTGATACGAAATAGCTCATCGCTCTCGCCAAGCATTTGAAAACCTTTGTCCAAATCAGTCCCTATGAACGTGACCAGGTTAATCGCCGACTGCTCTTCGGCCTCAAGCCCATATTCGCCGACGTAAGCAACACGAATCATCTCGCGCACCCACTTTGGACTTTCGATGGCCTGATCTAAATAAGTTTTCAAACTCATGCGATCGAGGAGCTTAACCCGATCGGAAATAGGATTTTCAAACGTCGGCATGGTGAATTCATCTTTGATGACGAAGTTTTCGGCATCCTTGGCAATTCGTTTAGCCATGGGACGAAACGCTTCGATCAAGTCATGTTCGGACTTCCATTGCCCTTCAAAAAATTGAACATCTTTTCTAAGTTCCTCATCAGGCAATCGCTCAAGCTCAAGCCCAAACTCAGCCATCAGATCCTGAATCTCTTTATGATCGGTATTGATCAGCTCGCCACCGCGTTCGCAAAACATTTTTTCATTATTAAAATCATATTGCGTGAAAATTCGTCCGCCAAGCCTTGGGCTAGCCTCATAAACCTGAGCGTTTACACCAGCCTTTTTCAGATAATAAGCCGCGCTAAGCCCCGCGGCACCCGCTCCTACGATCACAATCTTGGAACCGCTGGAAAGTCCACTGCCTTGCGATACAACGCCCTGGGTTGCGCGACAGGCATTGAGGTAGGCCGACATCCCGGTCAATCCCCCAATTTCAAAAGCTGCGCGTCGGGAGAGTCGGACCTTTGACCAGAAAGGCTCCTTGCTTATAGTTTGGCTCATTATATGATTAAGAGAACGAAAAAGCGGAGTTCTAGCCATTTAGGTCCTGTGGTTTTAGCTGTCAAAAGGATAGAAGACTGTTATTTTACGCGACTGTGGACCCGCTGCAAAGGTGCATAGTACCCATAAAAATCTTTTTTTACCTGGAAGCCTGCCGTGAGCACTGTCCTAACCATACTTGCCGTTATTGTGATTTTAATTCTGGTCGTTCTTTTGAGTCTCGGACTTTTCGTTGCACTGGGTATTCTTGCTGTGATTGCGACCATAGCCTTCGTGTTCAGCATAATATTCGGCGGTGGTACGAGCGACTTTCTATCGAATACATCGTTTAGTACATCAAGCACGACGACCGATCTGGACCCTAAAATCGAGGCGATCCCGCAAGACTTTAATGCCTGTCTTCTAGGCAGTGATCTCGATCTTTGCCGCACGAAATTCACGCACTGGGATAAAGACGACATCGCCATCATTCAGTCTTTGGCCAAACAAGTAAAAGAAGAACTCGGCGCGCGGGGTGAAAAATCAGGCAGCGTCGAGCAGCAAAACGAAAACATCAATGGTGATGTTCGCATCACCATCGATCAGGTTACAAATTTTGCTAAGAAGGAGAACGTAAGCGAGCACTATGTGCTTACGCCTGTTGAGACCGATAGCGACGTCTATAAAATCAAAGAACTCAACTGGGACTACTAATTATCCCCAGCTCTCCTCGCTGACATTCTTCTTCAAAGTATCCGAGTCCTCGGCAAACAAGCGCTCGATAGCCGCCGTCGCTTCTCGGGACTGAGAAATAAACTCTTTTTCATTCGAATGAAATTTATAGAGTTTAAGCATAGAGGCCAAGTCGTACTGCCGAAACTTTAAGACGGTGCGATGCGCGCGAAAAGGGGCGACTCCCATAATTTGCAGAGCCTTCTCACCCATACTCAAAGCCGATCCAAAAGTTTCCCTCTCGAAATGAGTCACCCCAAGATCCATAAGTTTGAACGCGTGAATACGATCGCGCGCCCGAGCGAGAATCTGAATATGAGGGTGATGACGTTTGACCTCTTCGATCAAGCTCTGCACCATTTCTTGATTGCCAAAGGTAATGATGAGTAGGCGAGCGTCCGCGAGCCCGGCCGCCTCTAGTATCGCCATTTGCGTGGCATCGCCATAATAAGCTTTGAACCCGAACTTACGAACGCGATCCACGTGATCAGGATTATGATCGATGACGGTACTGCTGATGCGGTTGATTTTCAAAAGCCGGACCACGATCTGCCCCATACGGCCAAACCCTGCGAGAATCACCGGGGCTCCATCACTCGTGATGAGATCATGCTCAGGTTTTTCTTCGGCTGCCCCTGTTCCCAAAAATCTATAATACAAAAGAACTAGAATAGGCGTAGTCAACATCGAAAGGGTGACCACAGCGTTTAATAAAGCCGCTGATTCCGCGCCGAGACTTCCTTCTGTGATCGCTTGACCGAAGAGAACAAAGGCAAATTCTCCGCCTTGTGAGAGCAAGATAGCAAAGATGGAAATATGCCTGAGATCCATTCGGAAAATAAGAGCCGACAAGAAAAGCGCTAGCATTTTCAAAACCAAAAGGCCGACCAAAAAACTTAAAATCAGCAGTGGCTTCGCGAGGACGAGATCCAATTTAATCGTCATACCGACCGAAAGGAAAAAGAGTCCAAGCAAAAGGCCCTTAAACGGCTCAATATTGGCTTCAATCTCATGTCGATATTCCGAATCAGCTAATATCACGCCGGCAAGGAAAGTCCCGAGTGCCATGGACAGACCGACCTCTTCCATCACAAAGGCAATTCCGACAACAATCAAAAGAGAAAACGCGGTCGATAGCTCCCGCACATGAGCGCCCGATATCCAGCGAAAGAAAGGGTAGGAGAGGTAGCGAACGCCGAGCACGATTCCAGCCACTGCGCCTAGTGCCAGCGCGATTTGTTTGAGCATGGTGCCGGTATCGGTTTGAGACGAATTCGCGGCGAGTAGGCTCACGAGCAAAAGAATCGGGATGAAAGCCAAATCCTGAAAGAGCAAAACCGCAAATCCGTTTCGACCTGAGTGATGTCTTTTAAGGCCCTTTTCCTGAATAATCTGCATCGCAATCGCCGTCGACGACATTGAGAGACCAAGACCTGCGATTAGGCACTCAGCATTCGACCAACCGAAAAGCTTGAGCGCGCCGCCTATGAGCAAAGTCGTGATGCCGATCTGCAAAGACCCCATCCCGAAAATCGCTCGGCGCATTTCCCAAAGTCGTTTGGGATGAAGCTCAAGTCCAATGATGAAGAGCAAAAGGACGACACCGAATTCTGAATAATGAAGGATCACTTCCGGGTTGTTCATCAATCCAAAGCCTTGCGGACCAAGGGCAACACCCGCGATGAGATAGCCGATGACAGAGCCGAGTCCTAGTCTGGCCGTGATCGGAACGATAAGTGTCGATGCGGCTAGGAGGATAATGAGAAACTTAAAGATGCTGTCATTCATTAACTTATACTCGTGTTCTGGTCGAAGGTTGTGTCGAGGGCATCGAGCACTCTGCGGCCTTGCATGCGATAGAAATAAAGTAGGTTGTGATAACGCTGCGCGTGATCATGGATGGTTTGCGCGTTCAAACCTTTTGCGCCCTGCACAAGAAACGGCGAATGATAGCGCCAGCCGCAAAGATTTGCGGTGGCTTCAAATGGCCTTAGAAGTTCATGCACCGTGAAGCGGTTATACCCGCTACGATGATAGGCATCTCCCGGACCACCAGCCGATATCACTTGCATGAAATCGAGATTCTTCATTTTATCGCCGCCGTCGCCATAAGCCCAACCAAGCTCAAGGACGCAGTCCATCCATTCTTTCAAAAGCGGTGGGCAACTATACCAGTAGATAGGATGTTGAAAGATCAGAAGGCTGTGTTCGAGAACTCGTTCCTGCTCACGTTTCACATCGATGATGAAATCGGGATATTCGTTGTAAAGATCGACAATGGTGACGTCTTCCATCGATTGCACCGCTTTGAGCAGCGCCGACTGCACACGCGATTGCTCACGATTAGGATGGGCGAAGATTATGAGAACTTTGAATTGATCGGCCATGGGGTAAGCGATTCCCTCGTGTATTTTGCTGATATCTTAGGAGAAGTCGGAGTGAGTGTCGACCCAATCAGAATCAAATTTTTTGACGCGTCATCTTATAATCTCGCCAGGATTTGACAGCTCCAGCTTTCATCGTCTATACCGCAGTGTCCATAGCTGGTATTTGGGGAAGCCCGGTGAAATTCCGGCACTGTGCCGCAACGGTTAAAGTCCGACTGCCAACCAGCGTAACCCTTCGCGCAAAGGAAGATCATATGCTTCGTCATGTGTCTGTTGCTGCTTTTTTGTTTGCTACTCTTACGGCTTGTGGTTCTTCGTCTGACAATGATTCCACTACGGCTGCCACCGCATCCACTGGATTCGTCTTTACAGCTCTAACCGCTAACGGAACCACTTTATTTACTAATCTTTATCGACTCAACCCCGAAACATTTGAAATCGAGAAATTGCTCACGGGCGAATCAGGAGACGCCGTAGTTTATACGGTTGGCAGCGAAGTGCTCCTTTTTAATCGCTCGCTCCAGAGCCTTAATTATCGTCGCATCACTCCAGACGCCGCAAACAAGACATTAAAGATTAGTGACCAAACGAACTATGCTGGGGCCAACCAGTACGATCCTCACGCTGCTATCGAAGTTGGCACCGATTTAGCACTTCTGGCCCAATATTCCTTAGGCAAGTTGAGTCTTATGAAGGTTTCAACTGGCGAAAAGCTTGGCGAAGTCACTGCCGATTGGGATCTTCCGGCAAATGTTCCATTAAACCCTGAGACTTTGTGGCGAACGACTGTAAGTGGCAAGACGCTGATTTATGTAGTTCACCATGCGTCTGCATATGAAGGAAACCTCTTCACAGTCAACGGCACGCAAACCGTATTTGTTCTTGAACAAAATGGTTCGACCGTAACGGCTGTTGATCTCGATCCCACTTTGCCAAAAGTTCAGGGCATCAAGATTCAAGGCTCCTTCGCCCAAGTGATCGAATCCACTGAACGCGCTCAGACTGGAAAACTCGTTTTAAGTAGCCTCTGCAGCCGCTTGTTGTCGCCTTCTCAAATAAACCCCGCCAACGTTTGTAAAAACGTCGTTGAAGAAATCGATCCGGCGACCCAAACCGTTAAAACGCTATGGGATCTAGATAATTCCGGTCTTTATATGAATGGCTCTACTGTCTCGACAGGCACTGCCGGAGTATTCTACGCTCAAGTCGAAGAGCAAACGGCTCCCGACACTTTTGTTCGTCGTATTGTTAAACTTGATCCTTACGCCAAAACCAAGACTCAAGTCTACGACTATGCCGTCGATTCAGGCGGCTACTACGGTCTCTACTATGACGATTTTCGCGGCAATCTGTTTATCGGTGACATTAACTCGGACTCCGTCGGCAAATTCACGATCTTGAAGGCCGATGGGACGACAGTCGTTAAATCGATTGACGCCGTTCCGTACTCCGGCACCTTCATCTACTAAGATGAAAACTATACTCTCAAAAAGCAGTCTTGGCCTCGCGTCCGGGCTGCTTCTTTTTACACTGAATGCTCAGTTCACTTTTGCGGACGAAGCCGATGAAACGGTAGAGGCCAAAGCCTCGCGTATTCAAACCGAACGCATAGAATTATCGCGTGCAAGTCAAAGCGTTTTGATCCAACCAGAGGAAGCCTCGCGCTTTGATGCCGAGACTCAACTTCGCCTAGAGAGTTCTTTGACCTTCATAGAAACCGGACGTATTTCACCCTCAGGTTTTATCATCCCAAAGATCAGAGCCCAGGACAGCAAACTCACCGATGTCTATCTCGACAACATTATACTTTCAGACCCGTACTCGGGCCTGCCTCTAGTCGAAGATCTTGATCTACGAGCCTTTGGGTCTATGGAGCTTCACCAAGGCGTCTCGCCTTATAACGTGCCAAGTTCCAATCCTGTCGGTGTCCTTCGTTACCGCTTTCGCAACGTTTCGAAATCACGTGCGACTCTCGGTGCCGTCACGGGCTCACCCTATGGCCATTCCTTATGGGGAAATGCCGTCTACAAGTCTGAAGACCAAGAGTTGCGTCTCTACGGTCGCACCCACCAAACATCGGGAAGGTATCGCTACTACTCCGATCAAGGCACGCCGTACAACAGTCGAGATGACAAAGAAAAGACCAGAGCCAATAACGATCAACGGTCCAACCAACTCCTTCCGGTTTATCGCCAAGATCTCGGCCCTTTCACCCTTCAAGCTTTAGCATGGTGGCACGAAGCCAACCGAGCAATTGCCTCAGGCAGCACTACCCTTTCAAGCACCGCGCGCGACAAATCCAAAGGCTGGCTTGGCGATCTAAGCCTAACTCACGATGCCGATGACATCGGACCGATCTCACATAGCCAATGGACTGTTCATGTGGGCCGCAAAGAAGATGAGCGATTAACGAACGATCCGCAGCGACTCGTTCTCAACTCAGTTCCAAGCGCAGCGACGAATATAAAATCAAACCGACAAGGCCTACTCGGCGAACTCGATTTCGGAACGATAAAGACTCACTTCACGCTAGAAGAAGCTCAAAGCGAAATCGAGCAAAGCTACGACACCATTCTGTCAAACGCCCTAGATCGCTCAAATGAATCCGCAATTTTCGCCGCCGCCTACACGCCTCTTCCCAAACTCCTTATCGAAGGGAAGCTGTCGAGCCACAGACAATGGGACAAGTCTTCGGTCAAAAGCGGAATCGTCTTGAGCGAAGAGCGAGAGAGTGGGAAACGATATCGATTCGCACGCGCCGAATCCTTAAGTGCCGCCTATGGAGAAGACCTTGGGCTCTACGCACAGATCGCGCGCAGCCGACGCCTCCCCAGCCTTTACGAAGAGTTTGGCAACGGCAGCACTGTCCGTCCAAACAGTGAACTAAAACCGGAGATGCTCTTTCATCGTGAGCTAGGTTTATTTTCAAAATGGAAATTCCTTCGCCTAGGCGCGACGTACTACCTCGACCAAACCGATGAAAAAATTGTAGTGATTCCGATCTTAGCGAGCGCGAGCAAAGCTCTAAACGTCGCTAAGACGCGCATAGCGGGAACCGACTTAGAAGCCATTTTGACCTTAGATGAAACAACGCTAACAGCCAAAGGTTCCGCTCAATCAGCCAAAGACCGAAGCCTCAGAAAAGAACGTCGATTACCCGGCACACCAGAAAAAGTGTGGTTAGGCGAATGGCGTCAGAGCTGGACGAAAACCTTTATCACCCATATAAACGGGCGATACCGAAGTGAAGTCTATCGTGACTTTGCAAGCAGCGTAAAGATACCCGAACTCGTAACCTATGATATGAATCTCGACTACTCGTGGTCGCAGTTCGAATTAGGTCTCGCTGTTCGAAACCTCTTAAATACGAAAGACACAGAAGTTGAGTCGGGGTCAAGTCATGGTCGAACGGCTGCGAGTGATGTCGCGGGCCAGCCATTGCCAGGCCGACAATGGGTACTCAGCTTTGTAACCAACTGGGAGTAAATCTATGAATTTTCTTTTGATGATGAATCTTATCGCAGCCCCTATCGACTGCACGGAAACCGCACCAGCCTACGCCGATACACTCGTCCAAGCGACAGGCGCATCAGGCACAGGATATGGCAATCCGATAAACGCTTTGAATGGAGTAAGCGGCGGCGGACCCAATGCAGGAAGCCTCGATGTCTTCAGTTTGAATCTCGCAACGGATGGCGTTCTTATCGCAAGTTTTAGCCAAGGGATTGTTTGCAACGGTGAAGGCGCTGATGTCAATGTCTTTGAAAACGGCTTTCGTCAGATGATGAGCAACGCACTCTTCTTCGAACCCGTAGTCGTCTCTGTTTCTCTTGACGGCATCCAATACGAAGACTTTCCTCACCAATACCTAGGCACCACAAGCCTCGGTACTATAGTTGACGAAAAAAATTGGGTTGGCTTTGCTGGCATGACACCCGTGCTCTATAACGAAGCGACGAACAATTTCTCAGTCAACGGCGTAGATCCATTGAACTCTGCAGTGGCTGGCGGCGATAGCTTTGATATCGACAATCTGCCTGACACCGATGTGGGCCTACAGATCAAGACGCAAGGTTTCCGTTACATAAAGCTCACAGGAGCCCCTAAACTCGGCTTTCCTAACTCGCCTAACTCATTTGGCGGACTTGCAGATATCGATGGAATCTACGCGAAACGATTTCGATAAGCCGTTCAGTAAGAGTTCAATATCCCTAGGAGCGATCATTCCGATCGCTTTTATCCAGTATCTAGATAAAGGATTAGACTGCACTATGGCCTTACCTCTTTTTGGATAAGGTCCATTCAACATGTCGACAACAATCTTTATACTGGTCGTGATCGTTCTATTAGCGATCTCAATGTTTCGCATCATTCCTGAATACGAACGCGCTATCGTCTTTCGATTCGGTCGTGTTTTGCCAGGTCCGAGAGGGCCTGGAATTATCTTTTTGATTCCGCTCGTCGATCGCATCGAAGCCCGTGTGTCCAATCGTACTGTGACGATGGATATTCCTCCCCAGGATGTAATCACCAAAGATAACATTTCTCTTAAAGTAAACGCGGTCGTTTACTTTCGCGCCGTAGACCCCATGCGTGCCGTTTTAAACGTCGAAAACTATCTTTACGCCACGACCCAGGTTGCCCAGACTCATTTAAGATCGGTGCTCGGTGAGCATTCGATGGATGATTTGCTGACTGAGCGCGATGCCATCAATCGCAAACTCCAAATTATTCTGGATCAAAACACCGATCCTTGGGGCGTGAAGGTTTCGGCGGTTGAAGTCAAACACGTGGATCTTCCACCCGACATGCAAAGAGCGATGGCAAGGCAGGCAGAAGCGGAACGTGAACGCCGTGCTAAAGTCATCGCGGCCGAAGGTGAGCGGCAGGCGGCGCAGACACTAAGAGACGCTGCAGACACCTTGGCCGGCAATCCGGCTGCGCTTCAGCTCCGCTACCTGCAAACGATGTCGGATATGTCGACTGAGCAGAATTCCAAAACAATTTTCTTCCCTTTCCCGATCGATCTGCTCGAAACCATCAAATCCTTCGCTGCGAAAAAGCCATAAACTGTTTATAATTTCGTAAGAATCGCCAGCCTTGAGCCACCCTGGTTCAAGGCTTTTGTTACGAACGCGGGAGCGGCAAGATGGCCCAAAACACGCTGAATTTCAATGATACTCAAGTCGCCTTCAAGGCACTTTCCAATAAAGAATTGATGAGAGCGTACTGGCTTTTCAAAGTGATCGGTAAGCCTACGGTTGTCGCAATGGGACCTTCGCTCACCGACTTTGCCTTGAAGTTTCATCTACCTATCGAAGGCTTGATTAAGAAAACCGTCTTTGCCCATTTCTGTGGCGGTGAGACGATTCGAGAATCGCTCAAACGCGTCGATGAACTTGCGACCTACGGCGTCGGCACGATTCTCGATGTTGCGAAAGAAGGCGAAGGCAAGGAAAGCGACTTTGATGCCGTGGAAATGGAGGTCATTCGCACGATAGAGGAAGCCGCCACTCATCCATCGATTCCCTTTGCTGTGTTTAAGCCCACCGGCATCGGTAGCATGGATCTCTTGGTGCGCGTAGAGCAAAGGCTTCCTCTCAGCGCAGCGGAGGAACAAGCGTTTGCACGAGTGAAGAAGCGTTTTGAGAACCTATGTACGCACGCAGCGAATAAAGATGTTCGCATCATGGTCGACGCCGAGGAGTCCTGGTTTCAAGACACCGTCGATGCGCTCGTCACCGAACAAATGATGAAATATAACAAAAACAAAGCTTTGATATTTAACACCGTGCAGATGTATCGCCACGATCGACTAGACTATATCCAGAGATCCTACGAGCATGCTCAAAAGAATGGCTATCACCTCGGGATAAAGCTCGTGCGCGGAGCTTACCTAGAAAAAGAAAACAAACACGCAGCCGAACGTGGCCAGCCTTCGCCCATAAACCCGAGTAAGGAAGCAACGGATAAACTCTATGATGGAGCATTGAAGTTCTGCGTCGAGCATATCGATCGCATTGCCTTGTGTGCGGGAACTCACAATGAAGAATCGGCAAAGCTCTTGACGACCTTGATGCAGGACAATCAGATCGCAGCGGGCGATAAAAGAATCCACCTCGCGCAGCTACTCGGTATGAGTGATCATCTAAGCTTTAATCTAGCCGCTAATGGTTATAACGTCGCAAAATATGTCCCTTACGGAAAGGTGAGCGAACTCCTGCCCTACCTTACCCGTCGTGCGCAAGAGAACAGCAGCGTCTTAGGTCAAACAAGTCGTGAGCTTAACCTTTTGACTTCGGAGATGAAGAGGCGCGGTCTCAAACGCTAAGACTTTGACTTATAGGGCGAATCTTTCGCCCTAAACCTGCTACTTTCCTTAACTTTTTTCTGTCTGCTTTTAGCGGCAATCTCTACCTACTCCCCCCATGATAAAATAAAAGTAAGACATCATCTTTTGACTTCGGGAAATGCCGGGGAAGCTGATTTCTTCGTAAACCATTCCTAATAATTCCCATTTGGAAAACTTCTCCGCTCGACTGAATTATCCGGTGATGACTGACGGTTAGAAGAAGACCTCAAAGTCATTTTATGGATCTTCAAGTCTTAAGCTCAAGTAACCGAAGGGACTTTCAAATGAGGTCTTCCTGCGAAGGGAGCCTGCTTAGAGGTGAATAATGTTCGCACGGCATCGAATGGGATTTTTGCGTCTCTCGCTTTTCGCGATTATGCTTTTGGGTTGCCCAGGCTACCTAGCAGCTATCGATCTCAAACCGGAAGAGGTTAAAGGTAAGGGCGCGTCCTCGCCTGTGACTATTCTTCAAAACCGCTATTTCCTCAAAGCTCTTCGCCCAGAGCTTGGTGTTTCTTATGGAACAGTGACCAACGAAGCCTACACAGACACTAAGCTCTTAGGCTTTCGCGGCGCCTTGTTCTTTAACGAATGGCTTGGCCTTGAGCTTCAATCGTTCACAGCTACAACAAGCGACAGTGACGATCTTAAATCTTTGAAGCGTCTTCGTTACTTGAAAATCGAAGATCCAACGGTTCAAGTCTTCCCCGATCCCGAAGTCAATCGCGTGAAAAAGATCTTGGATCTTTCGGCAGTCGTGGCTCCTTTCTACGGAAAGCTGAACTTTGCGGACTGGCTCATCATCTACTCTGACCTTTATCTAACAGGTGGTGTCTCCACTCTGAATACGGATCAAGGCGATTTGAATGCCCTAAGCTTCGGCGCCGGACAGCGCTTTTACTGGCAGAAGGCTCTCTCGTTTCGCATCGACTTCAAAGGTCGTCGTTACACGGAGAAAGCAGCCGGTAAGGATCATAACAAGACTACATACTCGGTCGACTTTGGTTTGAGTTACTTCCTTTTCTAAGAGACTAGAGGCTATACGCGATGACGATAAAAGTGAAAGCTCTACTCCTTTCATGCGCTCTTTTAGGAGCGAGCGGTGCTGTGTCAGCGCCGAAGAAAGAGAAAGCTAAGAAGACTCAGACCAGCGTGGCTCCAGCCGTTCAAAAATCGGCTGGGCTTGATAAACAATTCTCGGCTGTCATGGAACGCTACCGCCGCGGTGAGCTTCAAAAGAAAACGATGTGGGATGCCCTTGATCCCTACCTCGCAAGCTTTGGTCAGCTCTCAACGGAAAATCAGCAGGCCTACCTTCAGGTGCGCAGCCAGCTCCTATTTCTCTCAGGATTTCCGGTCCTAGCATCGGAATTTGCGGCGAACGCGTTGGTTTTAGCCAGCGAACCTTTCGCTGAGAATCACACACCGCTATGGCGAATCCTTTGGACCGTGTCCAAGGTTAAACCCATTCAGTACATTTTGGATGAAGTCGCGCCTAAGCTAAACTCCAAACTCCCACTGCCGCCCGAATTTGGTAACAACTGGCACTATGCGGTCGGGAATGCTTATCAGGCTCAAGGGAAGAATGATTTAGCGAAAATTGCTTACGAAAAACTCGTGATGCAGGATCGTTACTTTCTAAATGCCCAGTATCAACTGGCGATGATGGCGATCGAAGCGAATAAGAGTTCGGAGGCCGAATCCTATCTCAATGCGATACTCAATCCAACGGCGCAGGGCCTTGGTGACCTCAAACGCCAGGAATTGATCGAAATGATCAATTACGCGCACATGGCTCTTGGCCGTCTTTACTATCAAGATCAAAAGTTTCCCGAATCCGCTCGGCACTACCGTCAGGTTCGAAAGAGTTCCAACCTGTTTTACAGCGCGCTTTTTGAGCAAAGCTGGTCACTCTTCATGTCGGGTAGTTTAAAGCATGCATTAGGCACACTCTATGCGGTGAATGCACCGTATTTTAGAGAGCATTTCAATCCGGAAGCCAAGGTTCTCGAATCGATGATCTACTACTGGATGTGTCGCTACGATGATGCGCGCGCTTCGCTTGCCGAATTTGCCGATGGCAACCGCGAATCGATCGACTCGCTCGGCGTATGGCTCGATCGTCAGCGTTTGACACCCGAAACGTCTTATCAGTTGTTTGAAAACCTTATCACGGGCGTGTCGTCGGAGTCGATCGGGATTCCTGTTAGAATCCTTCACACGGCCGCGAACTCGGATACGATGCTACTTGTTCGTGACCAGTATGCGGCTTTGATCGAAGAGCTACAGCAGCTTGAGACGTACGGCATCTACGGGAACAAGCAAGGCTACGATATCTATAAGGCTCAAGTTTTGAAACGCGCCGATGATCGTCGAAATGAAATCGGCAAACTCTTTTTAGCCGAACTTCAAGGCCTCAAAACCCACTTTGAAGAACTCTATGAACAATCCCAGTTTCTCTATCTTGAGCTTTTAATGAGCCAGAAAGAGCAGATTCTTGGTCGAGAACTCCACGCCGACACCAAGGTTACGCGTGTTACCGATAAAGACGCTTTTAGTGGATGGAGTAAGAAGACTCAGAGCTGGCAGGACAATAAGAATGAATACTGGTGGGATGAGATTGGCTACCAGATCATCGATGTAAAGCCCGAATGTAAAATGTGAGTTTTCACTCGTAAGTTAATCTGAATCGCCATGAGAATGGAGACGATATGCAAGTTAGAGGAATGAAGAAAGTATTGATCTCGGCTGCACTGATTTCAGTGTTGAGCCTCGACGTGTACGCCGCGCCGAAAAAAGGATCGATGACACAAACCGAAGCGCCTAAGAAGGAGGACATGTCGTCCTACTTCTCGGAGAACCGCGTGGGCATCTCGCCCGAGAAGCTTCGGGAAGCAGACGGTCTTCGCATACAGACGATCGTCTCGATACAAAAACTCTTGAATGATTCGGCTTCGAATCCAGGCCGTAAGTTTGAACTCTACCTTCGCTTAGGCGAAATCTACGCCGAGCGCAGCGAATACCTTCGTGACGTTGAAATGAAGGATTTCGATACAGCTTACGAAAAATGGGTAGCAGCTGGCAAAAAAGGAACGATGCCTGCTGTCAGCACCAAAAATTCCAAAGCCGAATTGATGAAGAGCACGGAAGCCTTCCGTCGCCTCGTTCGTGAATTCCCTAAGCATCCACGAACCGATGCTGCTCTCTACGCCTTGGCGAAGACTCTCCTTCTCCTTGACAACGACAATGCTGTGCTTTACTTCGATCAGATCGTCAAAGAGCATAAGAAATCGCCGCTACTGCCTGACACCTATCTGGCTCTCGGTGAGTTCTACTTCTATAAGCACGATATGGAAAAAGCGAAGGACAACTACAAAGAGGCAATGAACTTTAAAGAGTCGCGCGTCTATCCTTACTCAGTTTATAAACTGGGCTGGGCGCACTATAACTCCAAAGTTGGCAACGAAAAAGACACGGTAGATAACGTCAACAAGTCGATCGCGGCGTTCAAGCTGGCTATCAAGATTGCTGAACGTGATAAGGAAAACCCTGGTAACTTCAACCTTCGCCAGGAAGCTATCAACGATCTCATCATGGTCTTTGCGGAGACCGAGCGAATCGATGAAGCGATGGACTACTTCTCACGCCTAGGCGAAAAAGAAGCGTTCTACGACATGCTAGAGAAACTCGGTAGTATCTACGACGACAACGGTGAGAACACCAAAGCCATCGACGTCTATGGTCGTTTGCTTTCAGAATCGCCTAACCGTCCTCGCAATCCCGAGATTCACGCAAAGCTCGTGAAGATCTACGATCGCGCTCTGCAAGTGCCGGCTGCCGTCGACACTTTGAAGAAGATGCGTGCGCTCTATGTGGATCAGAATTCGAAATGGATCGTTGCGAATGCTAAAGACGCGACTCTTGTGAAAGAGGCCGCTGAGAAGACTCAAAAGAACATTCACCGCTTCGGTACTCTCTATCATCAACAAGGTCAAAAAACGAAGAAGAAAGCTTATTTCGATGCAGCGGCCGACCTTTATCGCCTCTACCTCGTAAACTTTCCCAAAGCCGACGAATCGTATGAACTTCGCTTCTATTTAGCGGATATCTACTTCTACTTCGAGCAGTTTGAGAATGCAGCCGATGAGTACTACAAAGTCACTCAAGAGCGTCCGAAGGATGGAAAGTATCTGAAACAGTCCGCTCTTCTTTCTGTTGCGGCGATCCGCAACATCGATGAGGCCAGTCAGTATCAGAAGCTTCCGCCTCTTGGTCAAGTGGCTCAACCGATCGCACTTCCTCGCGTTAAAGCGAAACTTGTGACGATGATCGACAATTATGTGAAGCTCCTTCCTGCCGAAAAAGATGGTTTTGCGATGCGCTACACCGCAGCGCTTACCTACTTCGAGTATGGCCACTACCAAAACGCTTTGGCCCGTTACGATTCGATCGCCATGGAGATTCCGGAAACGCCGCAAGGCCAGCTCGCCGTGAAAACTGTTTTGTCCTTCTACGCTGAGCGCAAAGACTGGGAGAACCTCGTCAAAGTCTCAAGAAAGTATTCGGACAATGCTAAGATCGCAGCGACTCCGGTGAAAACGGATATCATCAAGGCGATGAAGACCGGTGTGTTCCAACTCGCGGTTCAGCAGAACAAGGAACAAAAGTTTCTTGATGCGGCCAAGACTTTCGAAAGCTTTCAACAGCAATTTCCAAAAGACGAGTTGGCTGACAAAGCGCTCTACAACGCCTCACTCAACTACTATAAAGTAGCAAAGGTTGACGAAGCTCTAGCAGCGGGCAACAAGATACTCAAGGAGTATCCGAAGTCAGAACTCGCCTCGGATGTAACTTTGGATATGGCTCAGGCGAGCGAGGCATTGGCCGACTTTGCGAACGCAGCTCGACTCTACCGCGAATTCGGTGTGAACTACATAAAAGATGCGAAATCTCGCCAAGCTCTCTTTAACGCCGCAACGCTTTACAAGGGTTTGAGCAATAACACAGAGGCCGTTACCCTCTACAAACGTTTTATCAACAGCTATCCAAAGGACGAACTTTCGAAAGTCGCTCGTTTGGAGATCGCTGAGATCAGTGAAAAAGAGAAGAACTATCCGGAGTCTTTGAACTACTACGGAATGTATGCCACGCTCTTCCCCGTGGGAACCGAAGGCAACCTGATGGCCCGAGCACGTATGGCTCGCATCTGGTTGAACCAAGGCAATCAGAAAGAAGCGCAGAAGGAAATTCGTAAGCTTCATAAAGATTTGACGGCCAAGAATGCGCCGGCAGCCACCGAGGCTCGCCGCGTGGCAGCTGGTGCACTCTTTAACGAGCTTGAGATTCCCTACAAGAACTTCCAGTCGTTCCGTATAACGGATGCCTCGAAGATCGAAGCCGAAGCAGGACAAAAACAAGCAAAACTCGTCGATTTGGTCGGCAAGTATCAAGAGGTCATCGATCTCGGGAGTGGCGAGTACACGGTGGCTTCGCTCTTTCGCCTAGGTGAGATGCACGAGAACTTCTCGAAAATGCTTTTCGATGCACCAGCGCCAGCGGGTCAGTCGCAAGCCCAGGTCGATGCTTATCGCAGCTCCATCGAGAAGGTAGCCTTCCCCCTTCGTGATGAAAGCAAGAAGTTCTTTGAAACATCTTTCCAACGCTCGCAAGAAGTTCAGACTTTCACCGAGTGGACTCGTAGAACCTACGAGAAGATGGTCGAGCTTCACCCTGAGAAATATCCTGTGATTAGTGAAAAGTCGACTTCGCCAACTTACATGTCACACGCAATGATCTGGGATAAAACTGTCTCTGACTTGGCCGAATAAATTGAAGGACCAAAACGATGCAAAATCTAACTGTGAAACTCTTCTCCGGACTCGCAAGCCTTTGGCTCCTCGGAGCCTGTGCTTCAAGCGGCAACGTAGCGCGAGTCGATAAAGAAAAACGTCGTTTCGAACTGCAAAGCCAGGACGATACGAAATCAGCGATGGTCGCGACCGATGACTCAACGACTAAAAAGTTGATCACAAAACTTGAAGTTCGTATCAAAGATAATCCACGCGATATCGATGCTATGATCAACCTTGCTCAGGCGCAGCTTGCGTCCGCTCGTTATGACAAAGCCGAGGCCGCTTGCCGCGACGCACTTCGCGTCGATTTGAAAAATGAGCCAGCTCGTAAGATACTGGCTCAGATTTACTATCGCCGTGGCAACCTTGAGATGGCGCAAATCATCTTGAATGGTCTGGACGCCACGCGCAGCAAAGACAGCCAAGTGCTCAACCTTTTGGGTATGATCGCGCTTCGTCAGGACAAGCCTGAGTTTGCACTTTTGTCCTTTCAGGAAGCTCTCAAGCACAATCCAAGCGATATCGCTGTGCGTATGAACCTCGGGGTTCTCTATGTTCACTATCGTCAGCTGGGTCTTGCCGCCATCGAGTTCGAACGCATACTCAAAGTGATGCCTGATCACGCCGACGCCAACCTTAACATGGCGATCATCGAATCAAGCCGAGGCAATCTAGAGAAGGCTGAGGAGTACAACAAGAAGGTCTTGAGTTACGCCAAGACCAATCCCGTAGCGATCTTTAACCTCGCTATCATCGAAGAGAAACGTAAGAACTGGGACAAGGCTCTCGAATACGTCAAGGTCTATTTGGACCTCGATTACGCTAAGAAACGCAACAACCAGGAAGCCTTCGCGCTGATCGATTCGATCCGTACGAAGAAAGAGGCTTCGGGCGAACGCGTATCGGACAAAGAGATAATGAGCCTAGCGGCTAAAGCGCAAAAGGGCAAAATCAACCAAACGTCAGAAGACAAAGAATTTGTAGATGCGGAGCCTCGTCTTCGTGAAGAAGCGCAGGCGCAGAAAGCATCCGCTCCTGGCGCCCAAGCCTCAGCGCCCGTAGCAGCCCCGGCAAACAACAAGGTCACGCCTCCCAAAGAAGCCGCCGAAGTGAAGCCAGCTGTGAAAAAAGACGCTAAGAAGAAGAATTACAAAAACGACGAAGAAGAGATCGACGATCTCGAAAAACAGCTTCAGTAAGAGGACGCTATGAAATTATTTTTGACTGGTTTTCTCGCTCTAACCCTGTTTTCAGGCTTAGCTCATGCTGAAGAAAAAGAAGTCTATTCAACCAAGATGGACTTCGATTCAACCATGCTAGACGGTAAGATGAAGGCGCCGAGCGGATTCTTCCTCCAAGGTCGTAACAAGCAAAGCTTGACGAACTTAGTGAAGCTTCGCTCCAGCTTCAAGCCTCAGCTTAAGGATTCCAAAGCTGCGGTTCGTTCATTGGTTAAATAGTTTAA
>JAZKGL010000199.1:0-9243 GCA_040385935.1 Bdellovibrionota bacterium | reverse complement strand
GTCGCCATAGTGTAAAACTCCGCTGATTTTTGAGAAACCTGTTTCTACCAACAGACCTATCATCGGGAATTTTTCATAATAACTCAAATCTATATTAGTTATACCGTCATAGATTTCATCTATAGTTATATGCGCAGTTATTTCAATGTATTACATAATAATGGCGAGTCATTAGCGTAAAATCACGCCAATACGACATTCGAACTTGGTCGTCTAGCAGAAAAACTTGAGCATTTGACTCTCGCGCGCTTCGATAGCCGCGCGAACGGAATTCTCAATCGTGCGTTTAAAGGTCGGCTTTCGAACGATGCTAGACACACCGATCTGCAAAGCTTCACTCCGACTTCTGGCGCTCAGTTCGCTCGAACAGATGACAAAGGGAATAGGGAAGTGCAACTCTTTCATCAAGAGAAAGAGTTCCAGAGCGTTAATGCCGGGCAGGAAAAAATCGGCAAACACTGTGTGCACAGGCGTATGTCTCACAAATTCCAGAGCTTCGAATCCATCGCCTACAGCGAAGACCTGCACCTGTAGGTCTCGGATAATCTCGGCGTAATGGTTTCGCAAGTGAAGATGCGAGGAGACGATGAGGACCGATTGTTCTTCGGCCTCCAGTCGAACTGCGTTAGTCATGGAGTATCAAGCCTTCCAATCACGGACGAGTAAATCTATTGCTTCGCTGCGATAGCGTTCAAGCACGGTTTTGGTATTGAGAGGATCAGGCAACCGACCGTCTTCAATTTCAATTTCAATCGCTTCCGACAGCTCCGCGAGTTTTATCGCACCCATGTTGCTCGCAAGACCTTTGAGCTGATGCGCGGCATACTTGGCTGCCGAAGAATTGTGAGCTTGAAGAGCGTCATGCAACGCACGAACCGAAAGGGGAGATTCGCGCGTAAAGGTTTGGATCAGATCGCTGAGAAAAGAAACGAGATCTCCGGGTTTCTCAAGGCCCTTCAAAACGCGGAGATGCTCGTGGTCGAGCGGGACCATTCGATCAAATCTTTGAAAATCGATCCTGGCCTGAGTATGAGTCGTCTCATTGAAAATCACTAGCGGCTCATCATAGTCAATAAAGTTTCGGTGGATTGTGAGATCGGAATGCGACGAAGTATAAATAGAATTATACCCGACGTGTAATCGAGAAGACCTATACCTTCCCTATTTATCAGATTACATCGTCTTTATCGCGCACTTCAAAAGATGTTTCGCACCGCCTTGTGACGACGAATTGAGCTTTCGACCCTGGCGATACCATACGCCCCGACAACCAGCTTTCAATCGTCTCAAAAAGTTGCTTTTTTCGAATAGGTTTGGCGATAAATGCATTCATTCCGACCGATAGACATCGCTCATGATCGCGCTTCATGGCACTGGCTGTCAACGCTACAATCGGCAGTTGAGCTAACTCTGGAAAGCTCTTTCTTATAATTTTGGTGCAGTCATAACCGTCTAATACAGGCATATGACAATCCATGAGAATTAAATCGTATCTTTGGACCCGAAGGGACGCGAGCACCTCCTGACCATTGGTCACCGCCTCTGCCGAATACCCCATGATCTGCAGGAACTGCAGTACCACCATGCGGTTGATGACATTATCGTCGGCGACCAAAATCCGCGCATCGGCAAAGGACGTGCTTAGATCGACATCGCTATCACTCTCCTGAGTGGCTGCACCCGGCTCAAGTTTAATGGTGAACCAAAAGGTGGAGCCATCGCCCTCACGACTTTTCACACCCATTTCTCCCTGCATTCGGCCCACAAGATTTTTTGCGATCGCAAGCCCAAGCCCTGTGCCACCATAGCGTCTAGTCGTCGAACTATCGGCTTGAATAAACGCGTTGAAGAGATTTTTCAAACTAACGTCGGAAATTCCGATCCCAGTATCTTCCACTTCGAAACGAAGATGTTCAAAACCCGCTTCCTTGTCCTGACGGCAGGCACGAAGAATAATAGATCCATTGATCGTAAATTTGTTGGCGTTTGATAGAAGATTCCAAAGAACTTGGCGGAGTCGGCCAGGATCACCTTTGACGAATCGTGGAAGGCTTGGATCACGTTCGACTTTAACATCCACATTTTTTTCTCGAACAGCGTATGTAAGCATCTTCTCGGCGTCGGTGATCAAGGCATGCAAATCGAAGTCGAGTGTTTCAAACTCTAGCTTTCCGGCTTCAATCTTCGAGAAATCAAGAATGTCATTTAAAACGGTGAGCAAGGCTTCACCTGATCGTTTTGCGTTATCCACCATATCGAGTTGCTCGTCACTCAGGGTCGTTTCGCGCAGCAAAGTCGTCATTCCCAAAATGCCGTTTAATGGTGTCCGGATCTCGTGGCTTACATTCGCCAAAAATTCTGATTTCATGCGTGAGGCTTCGATCGCCGCTTCTTCACGCACTGCAGCTCGTTTGCGTTCGGTGATATCGAGCGACACACCCACGACACCGACTATCTCTCCGGTTTCTTCGCGAAGCGGGTTGATGCGATTTTCTCGAAAGCCGCCCTCGACCTGACGTTCATAGACGACCGAATGACCTTGAAACGCCGCGTGAACGGCTTCGAGGCGCTCAGCGTACTCCGGTAAGAATTCGACCACTGACCGACCGACCGCCATTTGATTGCGGCGTACTGGATCCCAAGGATAATTTCCTTCGCAGGTTGTCAGTATCAAATTTTTATCCACCGCCCAGAGAAACGCATTCATGTTGTGCAGCGCGGCCTTCAATTTGAGTTGCGATTCGATGATCACTCTTTGAGCTTCTTTTTGCTCATGAATATCGGTTGAAATGCCTACCCATTTTGCAAGGGTTCCATCCGGGTTTCGAATGGGCGTCACACGTCCGAGCTGCCAGCGATAGCTTCCATCGCGCATGCGAAGTCGGTACTCGCACTCGCCGGGTTCGAATTGTTCGTTTGCGGAAAACCAAGTCTCTCGCAGAAAGTCGCGATCGTCGGGATGAATGGCCGTTAATATTTGCTGAAATTTATTGCCGAGGGTGTCGCCGAGTTCGCGATGTAAATTTTCATTTATGTAGTCAGCATTTCCGAGTGTCGTCGATGACCAGACAAATTGAGGCAAAGCTTCGATGAGCGAGCGAAAATGAAGTTCGCTTGCAATGAGCTTCTCTTCTGCCTCCCTCTTTCGGGTGATGTCAGTTACCATCCCCAGCGCGCCGACTATGCTTCCGTCTTTGTCATGAATGTCGTTGCATAAGACTCGGGCGTAAATGGAACTGCCGTCTTTTACCGACAGACGAATTTCGAGCGGGTCGGTGATACGATCGATGGGCCGCGATCGATGCCGGACATAAGCCTCTTGCGAGACGTGATCGAGATACGCGTAGATTGGCCTACCTTTCATCTCGTCTACGTCGTAGCCTAACATGTCGGCCATGCGCTTATTGACAAACTTTGTCTTTCCTTCAAGATCAAGCAGCCAAATGCCTTCGTTCGCCGTGTCGACGATTTGTCGATACAAAAGCTCAGATTCTCTTAGGGCATTTTGTGTTTTGAGGAGATCGGCCCCACGAGCAAGATCACGCATCCTGGGAATAAAAAAAGGCAAGGCAGCGGCCGTTCCGAAAGAAGCCACTGCAGTGACTAATTTGATGCTACCAGTCAGCCAATAGGTAGGAGACCATACATTTATGATCTCCATAAAATGTGTGAAGCCGCAGGCGACTATGAAGGTTCCGAAGGCAAGCTGAATAGCTTGGAAGGGGTTCTCTTTTACTTTAAGTCCGATGTAAACGAGCATAAGCGAGATAGCAAAGTACGACGCGAATATTATAGAATCCGAAATCACGTTGATGGATACCAAAGCGGGGTTCCACAGATAAGATTGCCCATGCGGCATAAACCCCGACGTGTCAAACATCGGTTTTACAAATTCAAACATGCGTGACTTCCACCTAATTAATTGGCTAAGATTGAATGGCACGAATTGGATAACGATACAACCTAGACCAAGCTTTTGCGCTATGGAATCCGTTAAGAAAAATCCGCGAAGTTTTCCTATGAGAAGGGGTCCCACGTTCATGTCGGAGCAAAAAGAGCATTATACGATTACCCTCGACGACGACGCTTTGATCCATAAGATCATCGCGCAAGCAACCGGGATGCCCTCTCTCCACTATTCGTGTCCGGACAAGCTTTTGAAAAAGGCTACCACTCTTTCGCCGATCGCGGTTTTTCTGGATGTTAATCTTCAAGAGAATGTTTCGGGACTCGATTTCGTACCGAGCCTCCGTGAGATTTGGCCTATGGTTCCGATCATCGTCATGACTGGTGATCGAGACAGCAATTTAATCGGTCGTTCATTAGCGTCTGGCGGCAACGATTTTCTAAAGAAGCCGATCAATCCGTCGGAACTCATGGCGCGCATGCAGATTCGTATCTGCGAAATGCGAGAAAAGCGGGGCTTTGACGAAATACTTTTAGCCGATGCGCGTTTTAATCCGCGTCTTGGGACCTTGAGCAAAGGCGATCGTGTCGTCTATCTGCCGAGGCTTGAAGCGGAGATACTGCTTTATTTAGCGAACGGTCAGGGTCTTTCGTTCTCAAAAGACAATCTTCGTCTGAAACTTTGGGGCAAAACCAAGGTTTGTGACAATGCTATCGATAAGAAGCTCACGACCTTGCGCAAGGCCTTTCGCGAACTCGAATCAAGCATGGCGCTCAGAACGGTGTACGGCGGACTTGTGTCGCTCTCACTTCCGACCGCGAGTGGTGCGCTACGCGCCGCCTCCACTCTCTAATTGGGAAACTTTGCTCATCTTTCTAAGGAATCTTCCGTTTTTTCCTTAATTCCCTTGGCCAACGGCTTCAAATGCTGATCAGCCAAGGGTTTTCTGTTTTCACCTAGAAATAATCCCCAGCTTTTTTCTTACATAGCTCATTTGTGTGAACTACACTCAGCCTGAACCTGGAACATGAGGAGAAAAGCTTATGGATCAGAGGCAGGACGAGGGTTTGCGCGAAGGGTTTCCTTCCGATGCCCGGGCATTGTTTCTAAGCAAACTCGGAGAAAAGCTCGCCTACGATCGGGCTTTTCTGCGGCTTTACGAAGCCTATTTGGAAAAGCGGTGGGGCAAAGGCAACGATAAAGGGACGATCAAAACGGCTGAAGTTGGCCAGTTCGAATTCCAGGAGATCGTCGTGACCAAACGTCGGCAGCTCGATCGTTTGGTCAATACGATTGAGGCCGCGGGCGGCAGCGCACAGAGTCTCGTGCCGAGTCGTGAGCTATCGGCGATCGCTCAACTTGGTATCGTCTCGGTGTTTACCGACCCTGGTTGTAGTCTTCGTTGTTTGGTGCAGGCTGTGCGAGTGATAGAACTTGCCGGCCGAAATGCGGGGCTTTATCTCATGCGCGTGGCGTATGCTTCGCGCGAGACGATTTTCGCTAAAGAACTGCAGGCTATGCAGGATGAAAGTGAACTCAAGATCCTTAGTCTTGATGCCCTTTGCCGTTGGTCGAGAACTGGGAAGATGAAAGGGCGTCATCTAAGGGCACTCCAGCTTAATTTAAACTCGCTGCATTGAGGTCATAGCCAAGAGGCCAAAAAGATCTTGCGAAAAATCCAGTCTCCTTGCAGAGTTAGACTACTAATCTTGCTGCGTGGGGAGTTGGTTCAATGGATCGCAAATTGGTGTCGGACGAATATCCTAAGCATCATCATGGCGATGATACCTTTCTACTGGTGATCGATCGCAGCGAAAGTCAGAAGCCTTGGATTAAAGCCCTCCGTGACGAAGCGATTCCAGCTCTATCGCGCGATATTCATTACGTGCAGTTTAGTGTTGGTTTAAAGGATGGCAAGCGTCCCTATGCGGTTGTACATATCAAGAATCAGGATCGCCATCCGCTCGAAAAGCGTTGGGTGCTCTCTCATTTTTTTAGAAGTTTAAGGCAGCAGTGGAAGGTCTCCAAGCTTTCCGTTTTTCTCTCCGAGCCAAAAGCGGAGGAGATTGCGTTTGCTGAGGATGCGTTTTTAGTCGGCATGCGGGCCAATGATGAGGGGAATGATTGGACCTCAGTTCAGCTCCTTACTACGCGCTCGGTCGAGGCTGAAGATCCGCATGCGGCTATACGCTTTGAGGGCCTGCAGAGTTATCGGCGATGGATCAATGAGAATCCCGATGAGCTGACTTCGATTGAGATCGGTCGTCGGCTTAAAGCCTTTGCAGAAGCGCATCACTGTGGTTTTATCGAACTAGGTCTTGAGGAGCTTAAAAAAGAGAAGATGAATCTTTTGCTTGCGGTAGGGCAGGGGTCGCAGAGATCGCCTGCGCGAGCATATTATCTGACTCATAATCTTAAGCCGGGGAAGAAGCCTTTGATGCTGCTAGGCAAGGGGATTACCTTTGATACGGGCGGGATCAATGTTAAGGCCTTTGAGAGCTTTGTGAATACGATGAAAAACGATATGGGCGGCGCGTCCCTCATGTCGAATCTTTTTATGGCGCTTGTGAAGTCGGGGTATTCGGAGCCCTTGGTTTTGGCGATACCGTCGTGTGAGAATGCGATTGATGCGAATTCGATGAAGCCGGGTTCACTGATTCAGAGCCGCCGGGGGCCTAAGGTTTTTCTCGAGCATACGGATGCTGAGGGCAGGCTGATTCTTGCGGATGCGCTGTCGTACGGTGAGGATACTTTTAAGCCGGCGCTCACGATTTGTGCTGCGACTTTGACGACGGCTTCTTTGCGGCAATTTACGAATTATTTTACTGCGGTTCACTTTGCGTCTGAGGGCTTTCAGAAGGCCTTGCATGCGGCGGGGAAAAACTGGGGTGAACGCTTCTCCTGTTGGGAGGACTTCTTACCCTTCACGAATGGGAATAAGTCGAAGTTTGGGGATTTGACCAATTTGGGGCGGCTGCCTTCACATGCTAGTATGGGAGGAGGCTCAAATGTTGCGGCCCACTTCCTCAGAGAGTTTGCAACGGGCCCGATGATCCATTTCGATATTTTCGCGGCTTGCTGGAATTGGAGTGGAGATTATCCGGGTGTTCCGAATGGAGCGACGGGTGCTCCGTTTAATTCACTCTTCGAAACTTTGCGAAAGGGCGTTGTTTAACTCCTTTGAGGTAGCTACGAGTTTATGCCCGATTCGTTGACTGACATCGAGACTGCAGTTGTGCCGAGGAAACGTGGACGTTTCCTTTGGCTTAAGATTCCTTTGGCTTTGATTTTGGCTTGTGTTGTTTTTGAGGTTTTGTTTTTAGCTTGGTATTGGTTCGTGCCGCCTTGGGGTGAGATGCGTGAGGGGAAGATTCCGGCGTCGGCTTTGATAGAGGATTATCAGAGTCAGCTTGCGGATGGGGATACGAAGCTTCCGCCACTGAAGTGGAAGCCGATTGTTAAAGCCGTTCCGAAGAGTGTGAGCAAGGTTTTTATTTTGGCTGAGGATAGTCGGTTTTATGAGCACGATGGCTTTGATTACGAAGCGATCTCGAAAGCTATGGATTATAATTGGAAGAAAAAGAAGATCGTGCGTGGGGCTTCGACGATTTCTCAGCAGACCGCTAAGAATTTGTTTTTGAGTTTGTCGAGAAATCCTCTGCGTAAGTGGCACGAAGTTTTGCTGACTTATATGTTGGAAGCGAAATTGACGAAGCCGCAGATTCTTCATGCTTATTTGAATGTGGCTGAGTTTGGTACTGGGATTTATGGAATTGAGGCGGCGGCGCAGGCTTATTTTAAGAGGTCGGCTTCGGGATTGAGTCAGCTGCAGGCGGCTCAGCTTGCGGCTACTTTGCCGAGTCCGAAGAAGCATAATCCGAAGTCGCTTACGCGGGCGTTTCAGCAGCGGAACCGTCGAGTTTCGGCGGCTATTCGGATGGTTGATCAGTATGCGTTAGGAAAAAAGGCTACGGGCGCGACCTCCGCCCTTCCCACTAGTGCTGAGTTGGCGGAAAAGCTCCGTGAGGTGATGGCGGATTCGCAGGGTTCTTTGGATGATGGGGATTCGCCTGCGGCGGTTGAGGGTGAGAGTGGTTCGGCTGCGGTTAGTCCTGATTCTGCGATGGGGGGTTCGCCTGCGGCGGGTGGTGAAAGTGTTTCGCCTGCGGCGGATGCCGATGGTGTTTCGCCTGCGGCGGATGGTGGTACGGATACTCCTGCGGAGGGTGTGTCTCCTATGGAGACGAATACACCTAGTGAGGCGCCGAATGAGATTCAATCGGCTGAGCCGGCTACGCCGGTTGATGGTGTCGAGGAATAATAATTCCTTCGTTGTATCGTAAGATGAGTTGAAAACGGAAGTGAGTGATCGCTGAAGGCGAAAGTAACTAAACCCGGAAAAGTCGGCGCCGAAGGCCAGAGAAAGCGACAAGCGATGACCCACCCTTACTGGCTAGACATCCCACTGATTGAAGGTAAAAAAACATCTCCAGCCGCCGAAGGCGAAATCGTAATCATCGGCAGCGGCCTATCCGGCATCTCAGCAGCCTACTGGCTGCAAAAAAAAGGCTTCACCGACCTGACCCTAATCGACCACAAGCCCGAAGAAGCCGCAAGCTTCAGAAACTGCGGCCACATCCTCTACGGAACCGTAGAATCCATGCTAGCGCTAACCAGCCTGCACGGCGAAGCCATAGCCAAAGACCTATGGAACCTCTCAATCAGCATCTGCCACGAAGTCAAACAAACAGTAAAAACCGAAAATCTAAACGTCGACTACAAACAAGACGGCTATCTAGTCATAGGCATTGACGAAAGCGAACACTCAGAAATCCTAAAGTCAATAGAACTCCTAAACAAACACAACTTTCAAAGCGACTACATCCCAAAAGAAAAACTAGAAAAACTAGGCTTCCGCAATACAACCGGCGCACGCTACGAAGCCGGTTCCGCCCAAGCGCACCCAACAAAATTCCGCAACGAACTCCTAAATCTCTGCATCACACGTGGGCTAAAATATCACAGCCACATCCAAGTAAAATCCGTAGAAGAACAAAACGACAAAGTCATCATAAAAACAACAACCGGTGAACTCAAATACGAAGCCGCCGTCATCGCCGCCAACGCCTACTCTCCACTCCTCTCCAGCTTCTTCCAAAAACACCGTCTGGTCGAACCCTTCCGAGGCCAGATCCTCTGTTCCAAACCACTAAAAACCAAACTTCCCGTGACCTATCCCCACAGCTTCGATCACGGCTATGAATACGCAATCGCCACAGCAGACAACCGACTGATGTTAGGCGGCTGGCGAAACAACACCGCAGGCGAAACAGGAA
>JAZKGL010000198.1:0-16628 GCA_040385935.1 Bdellovibrionota bacterium | reverse complement strand
AAATCACCGCTCAGTCAGGCCGCACCGAAGCCTCGATGGCGACCAGGCTGGATAAGATTGCGATCGAAATTCAACGAGTCAAAGGCGATATCGATGCCTTGCGCGTCGGAATTCAGACCGGCGTTCTCCCCGGCGCTGATGGGACTCAAGAAACCGCAGCCCAAAAGAATATGGCTGATGTTCTCTCGCGCATCGATGCCATCGAGGAGAACCAAAACAAGATCATCGCAGCGATCGACAAAGCGATTGAGACGAAAAAGCCAGAAAAAAAAAGAGCAAATGACGACGCAGACAAAAAAGAAGGCGCTGAGAAAATCAAAACCTTTAAAGACCTGAAGACGGCTTTTGACGGTAAGAATTTCAAAGCTATTTCGGATAACGGCGACAAAGTCGTCGACTCTTTTAAACAGAAAAAGACTCGGCAAGAAGCTTTGTTTATGCTGGCCGAAAGCCACTATAAGAGCGGCAAGATCCGCGATGCCGCTCTTCGCTACAACGACTATCTCGAATCCAAGCCGAGCGATAACCTATCCTTCTCGCTGCTTCGCATGGGCGACTGCTTCAAACAACTCGGCGATGTCGATACCGCAAGAATTTATTATCAAGAGCTGATCCAAAAATACAGCAAGTCTGAAGAAGCGAAACAAGCGAAAGAAAAACTCGCCAAGCTCTAAGATTTTTCCTTCTTGTCCATGACCCTCTCAATGAAAGCTTTGCCACATGACCCGCATTCTGGGCATTGAAACCAGCTGTGATGAAACCGCCGCCGCGATCGTAGAAGACGGTCGCGTTGTGCGTTCATCCATCATCTTGTCACAAATCGATATCCACCAGAAATTTGGTGGCGTCGTACCCGAGGTCGCCGCGCGCGCTCACCTCAAAGTGATCGATGCCATCGTTGAGGAAGCGCTGCAAAAAGCTAGCTGCACGCTCGCCGATGTCGATGCCATTGCGGTCACGCAAGGGCCAGGTCTCATCGGTGCTCTTTTGGTAGGAATCGCTTACGCCAAAGGTTTAGCCTTGGCCTCTGGCATTCCTCTCGTGCCTGTAAACCATGTGGAAGCGCATGTGCATGGGGCGCTGCTTGGTCTCAAGGAGAAGACGGAAGACCTTTTCCCCTGTCTTGCTTTGGTTGTATCGGGCGGTCATTCCAATATTTATTTTATGAATAGCCCTACTGAGTTCGAACTGATGGCCTATAGCATCGACGATGCGTGCGGTGAGTCGTTCGACAAGGTCGCGAAACTCTTCGGTCTTGGTTATCCAGGTGGTCCAGCGATTGAACGTCTGGCCCGCGATGGCGACCCTTCGAAGATTCCGATGCCCAAGATGATGGAGCAAAAAGATAAGCTGCAGTTCAGCTATTCAGGCCTCAAAACCTTTATGGTGAACATGAATCATCGCCAAAAAATCAGCGGTCAGGCTTTAAATGATGCCGCCGCTGCTTTTCAAGAAGAGGCCTTGGGCCAACTCGTGCGTAAGCTCGAGACCGTGAGTAAAATGCGCAAGGCTCGTTGCCTTCTCGTAGCAGGCGGCGTTGCCGCTAACCAAAGGTTTCGCGGATTGGTCCATGAACGTCTGGCGATTCCTGCGTTTTTTCCTCAACTGAGTTACTGCTCCGATAACGCAGCGATGATAGCTGCTCTCGGTTATCATCACTATGCGCTCACTGCCGATAAATCCCAGTTTCAAAATCTCGATTGGGACGCCTTTTCCCGCTACCAGTTCGCTTAACAAAACACGGCCCCCTAGCCTATATAGACGAGTCCTCACATGACCTACGATCGCGATACCAATATTCGACAAAAAAAGGCTTTGAGTCAGGTCTTTCTTAAGACCGATTGGCCCGTTCATCGCGTGGCCGATGGAGCAGCGGAATGGGGCGTGAGCCGCGTCCTCGAAGTTGGTCCAGGCGGTGGAATGCTCACGCGTGCCCTCATGGCGAAACCTTGGGCAGTCAGCGCTGTTGAAAAAGATGATAGGTTTGCTGAAAAATTGGTCGACTACTTCAAGACAATGGCTGGCGATTACAAAGGTCAGATTCAAGTCTTTAACCAGGATGTGTTAAAGTTTGATTTAAAACAATGGCTTGATCAATCGGATGAGGACACCGCTCTGGTCGGAAACATTCCTTATGCGATCTCCTCGCCTATCGTCATGTGGTTACTCCCCCATATAAGCGAAGTCAAAGGCGTAAAACTCTTGGTCCAGCTTGAGTTTGCGCAGCGCCTTGCAGGGGCAGCAGGAACTAAAGATTACGGGAGTCTCTCGGTCTATACCCAGCTGCGATCGCAGGTTACAATAGACTGCAAAGTCGAGCGAACCTGCTTTTCTCCCGTGCCGAAGGTCGATAGCGCGATCGTCACGCTCAGGCCGAGAGTAGATAAGATTGCCGATGATGTATTGCGAAAGGTCGAGAAGGTCACTCGCGTGTGCTTTACGATGCGCCGCAAGAAGCTTCGCAATGCGATTAAGACGTTTATTCACGATGATCGCATCGACCAGTGCCCAATCGATTTGAACCGAAGACCAGACGCCCTGAGACCGGAAGAATATGTGGAGCTCGCTCGATTTATTTACGGCGAGACGTAACGACTCCTTAGCGGAGTGTAGGATCTTATGCTCCGTAAATTACTGAATCTGATCTATCCCCTCGCGCTCCTCTTCATGGGTGTTACCGTCGTCTGGATAGCCTGGCCCAGGCCTCACTCCAGTAACATTCCGGGTAGCGACCGCTACCCTATCGTCTTAGATGAAGCCGAAATCTTCGTCTCAAAGTTCATTCCTCCCGATATGTTTTTTCAGAGTGAAAAACCTTCTGGCGGACGAATCAATGATGTCACGACCTGGCGCAAGGAAAACACGCCTGAGCTTGCGGGCATCATGGGTTATGCCGGTTACTGGCGGGAGCTTCCCTCCCTCGAGCCCGGCGTCTATGAGATGAGCTTTGACTTTGCCACGAGCGCCTACGAAGCTTATCTTATGCCTAAAGGCCATCCTGAACGCGCTCTCCATACTTCGGCGGGTCGGCCCGGCCGAATGAAGAGCGAAGAGATTCCTTTTCTTAAACGAAACATCGTGACCTTTCAGGTTTTGGAAAAGGATCAGTGGATACTCGCCGCCAATGTTTCAAACTTTCGCCGGACCTATGGCGGATTTTGGATAGCGCCGCGTATTGCTCCGGCCCCTATGCTTTCCCAAGAGAACAATCTAAAAAATTCGCTGAACTTTATAGTCGCCGGCTCGATGATCATCATCATGTTCTACACCTACATGCTTTTTAATCGTAGGCCGAGTGATATCCCTGCTCTTTGTCTTTCCATAACCTGCCTTGCCACACTGTTTCGTCTCGTCGGTATAGAAAACCTATTTGGAATCTTTTTCACTGATGTGGAAAACATTTGGATATTTGAGCTTTCGACACGCATGGAATATGGTGCGATGGCTCTGGTTACCTTGAGCTTTCTGGAATTTTTGAGCCGAACGTTTACGACTGTCGCGTTACACCGGGCTGTTTACTACTCCTGCCACTTTTTAAACTTCACGCTTTTGGGCGTCGCTCTCTTCACACCCACGGAATTCTTCACCGAATGGGTAGGAATTTATCAAATTAATGTAATTCTTCATGTTTTTTGCATGATCTACATTACGACCCTCGCTCTGAAACATCGCGAAGATGGAGCCGGCTATATGCTGGCCAGTACCGTCATTCCCCTCATCACCGCCGCAGTCGATGTGTTTCAATCCAGACAGGGCGGGACATCGTATGTCTCCCACTTTGGTGGCGCTTTTTTTATCTTTTTGCAAAGCCAGATTCTTGCCAAACGATTTGCGCTGGCCTATGAGCAGGTCGCTCACTTAAGCCAGAATCTGTCCTCTGAAGTGAAAAGACAGACGCGGCAAATTCGAAATATTATGGATAATGTTCCCGAAGGTTTGTTTACCATTGGCAAAGATCTTAAGATTCAAGGGCAGTTCTCGGATTATGTCGAGGTTCTGTTTCCTGAGGCGCGACTCAATAATCTGCCGGACCTCTTGAACTTTAATACCCGAATCGATCGAAGCAGTCTCGATATGACGATATCGGTGCTTTTGAGCATTATCGGTGAGGACGCCATAGCCTGGGAGATTAACGGTGAGCATCTCTTCACGGAGCTTGAAACTCACGATCAAAGACTCCTGACCTTTCAGTGGCATCCGATTCTCCAAGGCGGCCATGTGGATGAAATGCTCGTGATCGTGCGCGATACGACCGAACTTAGAAACCTGCGGCAAAGAACGCTCCATCACGAGCAAGAGATGGTGCTCATCAGCGCTCTGGCTAAGTCGCGCTCCTATCATTCCTTTCGGGATCAGTCGTTCTCTCAACTCATTTCTATCCATTCGATCTGGACGAATCATAGGCTCTCGCGCGATCGATCCTTTATTCGCGTGATCTTAGCTATGCTCCATACCCTCAAGGGCAATGCACGGCAGATCGGATTCATTCAACTGGCTCGTGATCTTCACGACTTTGAGCAGACGTTGATCGATCTTCGGGAAACACATGGCGAGGAGTCGGCCGACTTCAGTCCTGCGCTTGAAGCTGGCCTTAGGATTATCGAAGCCGAGCTGAAATTGATCGATGGCCTGCATCGCCGTTACTGGGGCGATGCCGAATCACGCGAGAAAGCGAGCGAGGACAGTTTTCGAGTCGGGCTGAGCGAGTTGGAACGTGGGTTAATTCGAACGGCCGACGAGTTGAATAAACCCACGCCAGCGGTCATTCTTCAGCTTGATGATTCGCTTCAACTCACCGCATCCTTTCAGAATGGTTTGCTCAATGCGTTAGGTCATCTCTTTCGAAATTCCATAGATCACGGGATAGAGACAGCTGCTCTGCGAAGTGCCGCCGGCAAAAAAGAGGCGGGTTCGATTTTCTTTACTCTCAAACGTGAGGCAGGTTCGCTTGTGGCCACCGTATCGGATGATGGTCCTGGGCTGGATGTTGATCAGGTTCGCGATATGGCCGCCTTAAGCCCTGACATTATACTTTCGACTAGTCAAATCCTAGATCTAATACTGAGTTCGGGTTTATCGACGGCAAACGCTTTGAGTCCCATATCCGGCCGCGGCATCGGGATGGACGCGGTGAAACTCGAAGTGGAAAATTTGAAAGGTCGATTGAAGTTGGTGAGTGAAAGGGAGTTCGAAGTGGAGTTAAGAAAGTTCATTCCCTTTCGAGTCGAGATGAACTTTCCTCTTTCATGTTGATCAGTGGGCAAGACTCAGGATCTCGGGCTGCTCTCGGAAGAGATAGCTTGAGACGCCTTGAACAAAGCTCATCGAGCGTGGACGACTACGAAGAAGAGAGACATCGACTTCAACAAACTCGCCGCGATTCAAGACGTAGAGAGTTCGTTCATTGGTCTTAGCGACATCAAAGGTCTTGCGACTCAGATAAGCATGACCTGAACCACGGAAGATCAAATCCGCATTAAACAGTCGACGAATCTTGTCCCATTCTGCAGCAGAAATATCCTGCCCATTTACGATACCCACTATCTTGTCTTTACGAACGATAAAGGCGCCGCGAGCGGGGATGCCAGGCCAATCGGCACGCGAGACTTGACCTGCGTTTCCTTGGACTATTTCAAATAATTTTTTGCGATCTTCGGGTTCTGTTACGCCGATCCAGATTCGATTGCTCGCCTTTGGATTGACGAGGAGCCAAGGAACCGTTGAGCTTTCGACCTGCAGTTTATTGAATCCAATCATGATCCCTTCACCCTCAGCCAGACTGCGAAGACTATAGACACCTGTGGTCGGTGAACTATGTTCGATGGCATCGGTGAAAGCTTCGGACTCGACCGAATACCCGGCGTTGATAGCAAAGGAGGCCTGATTTAGATCTTTGATAACCTTAGCTGCCAACAGGTCTTTCAGAGTAATACTAAGGTTCTTCTTTCCTGTCTGAGCTTTTCCATCGACACGAATATGGCCGTTCGGGCCCGAGATATTTACAATGCCCTTCCAACTGTCTTTGATATCGCGTGGAAGGTTAGTCGGCATATCGATTTCAAGACGAAGAGCTTTGTCAGTGACCTGTTTTAAAGGTTCAGCCGTCCAAAACTCACCGCTCGTGGGCTGAATCTGAGGCAAGAGATTGACTTGAAACGATGGAATAGCTGCCTTCTCTGCATTGGCTTCTTCGTCTTCTACCTTGGGCTCAATGACTTCAGGCTCAGGAGGCGGCTCGCACTTTTCTTTGATGATAACCGGTGGAGGCGCCATAGCAGAGAGTTTGACTGCGCTCAGCGCATCGAGTGACACCGAAGTTTTTGCGGCCGAGTTGATAGAATTTGTAGCCGAGAGCTGAGCTGCGGCCGCGCCTACGGTTGTTGCTACGGGTAGGGCTCTAGCTGAATCGTCCTTACTGGTGTTGACGTCAAAGGATTTGTTACTCGCGACAATTTTTTCGTTTTGCGTTTTAAAGATCATACGTGCGTCATCGGAGGATTTGCCTGATGAGTCTTCCGCTTTCACGACTAGTCGCCCTTTTAGAACTGAGACCTCAGTGTCATTGGATAGAGGCGAAGGCAGACCGAGTTTCACGACCGAGCCTGGAGTCAGCTGAAGTTTACGCCCGTTGACGAACGTGATGCTTACGCGACTCTTCTCTTCGGTCGAGATCAAATCATTATTATAGAGATCCTGGCTCGTCTTGACCTTTTGCCAAGTCATCTGCGAGTCCGTGCGAACCGTAACGTTTCCTTCGATCTTCTCAACGCGGGCAATAGGCTTTCTGCCATCCAATTGTCCACCTTCACTCGATCGCAAACTCCACGCCACTGGTAGAAAGCATGTGATCCAGATCAACCAAAATATTTTCCATCTTCTCGACATAGGAACATACCTTGTACCTAAAGGGACTATTCACTTCTCAACGTCTCGGTCGCTAGTTGAAATAATTAAGGGATAACTCAGTCAAAGTTTTAAGGTGCCGATAAACAAAGTGAAATTTTCGTGAGTCTGCCAATGGATTGGGCAAAAATCGGAAAAACCACAGAAACGCTTGCTATTACGGCTAGCTCTTTTCGGTGGCCGACCACCGGCAGAGACGATGAAATCGGAGGAAAGCTTCGAATGAACGGCATCGAAACACACATCAGGTTGACGAGATGGAGCATAGGGTTGATTTTTTTCAACCTCCTTATGCTTCTTTCGATGCCTATAGCCTGGGCCAAGGATATACCTCTCAAGGTAAGCTCGGCAACGTTCAGCTTTCAAGCCGAAGAAAGCTTTGTGCCTAAAGCCTTCCGCGAACGCCTCGGCGATGACTGGGAAGGATTTTGTGAGAAGTTTAGTCAAAACCTTTTGGTTGGTAAGGGCCCACAAGGTCGAGGGATCCTGAGTAAAGCCAGCTGCATGCCTATACACTTTGTTAAAGATGTTGATGAACTTTCGGCGAGCGATACTTGGACTTTTCAATTCGGTTGGAAAAATGCGGGTCTCACCCTTTCTATCTTCTTTAGTGGTAAAGGGAAGAAAGATTCCCTCCTCATAGGCAAAATCGAGTTTCCTAAGCAATTTACACCGGATCTCCTTTTCACCTCGCCTGAGGCCACGACCTACGTCCTCAGCCGTATCTATCGTCGACTCCCGGCTGCTTGGAGCGGCGTTTTCAACAA
Source organism: Bdellovibrionota bacterium (assembly GCA_040385935.1). Lineage (GTDB taxonomy): Bacteria > Bdellovibrionota_B > Oligoflexia > Oligoflexales > Oligoflexaceae > Oligoflexus. The sequence continues at coordinate 8,958 of JAZKGL010000198.1, read as the reverse complement.
GACCGACATTCAGTGGCAACTGACTCCACTGGACGCTCGAAGTATGGGCGTCATGTCTCCTGCACGAAAGGTTGGGCTCTACGCCCTCCGTTTTGATGTCGAGCAAAAATCTTGGATTCCCACTCTCTATGCAGTCGCTCAACCACTCGTTGGTGATGACAAGAAACAATTTGACCGCGAAGGCGGTGAGCCTCTCGAACTTCGCTGGATCATCACACCTAAGCAGGCAAAGATTCGTCTATGGGCACAGGAAATCTATAGCCCACTGGAAAAAGAAGTTGATCCTAGCTTTCTTACTGTGCGCGATGAATCGAAAAACTCGGGTTCACTTCTCGAAGGCTATGCACTTGAAGGTTTGAAATCGACAACATGGTCGGTTCGTTACGGAACACCGATTCCAAAAGGTTCCACGGTCGTCAGTCAGGCCTCGAAAATTGAACTTATTGGTTCGGTGGGTAAGGGTATACTCGATGGTCTCACTTTCCAGTACGAGTTTTCTCCGCGTCAGACTCAGGTCGAAGAAGAAGACACCTATTCATTCACATGGTCGCGTATGGAAGCCGGTTGGTCGTTCCAACTGGGTGCTCCGCAAACGATCGAACGTTTCGCGACGCGGTTCAAGCTCACGCCGAAAATCGGTATTTTGAACATGGATGCCTACTTCCCCCTTAACGCATCGGAGAACCTTGAGTTCGCGACGGTTGCGGCATTCAAGGTGAAAAGCCAGTTCGATATGGGCGGCGAGCTGTCCTGGGAACTCGAATCCCTAAACTATCGTGTGAAGCTTTGGGCGACGGCTCACCTTTCGGGTTATGTCTTAGGTGGGTCCAATGCAACGAAGATCTCTAACCAAAGGGCCGGTGGTGACATCTCTTACGATCTTTACCGATCAGCCGGTGGATTTCGCGTGGGTGTTATGGGCTTTGGTTATATCGATTGGGTCACTGTGCAGCAGGATACATCGCCCGAACTCGGGTTGAATCTCGCGACGAGTACCACCGCAAGTGGTGCTTCCTATAACGTAACGTATATCGGTGCAGGTTTGTCTGTCACATGGTAATAGGGAATGAATTATGAAGTGGTTGACCGCGTCCCTGCGAGCAAAGTTTTTCATGATGACGTTTGTGATCGCATTTGCGACCATCGTCACCATGGGCCTATTGCAATCAAGAGTCTTGACTCAACTTCTTGAATCAAGCTTTCGCACGACCTCCATTGAAACCAGCGAAAAAATTGGTGATGAGATAGATGGATTGATTCAGCGCTGGGCTCTCTCCACCGTCTATCTCCTTCAGGGCATTTACCCTTTGCCTGAGGAACAAGCGAAAGAAGAGCTTCAGCGGCTGATCGATATTCAAAAGGATTTTACGGCAGGCGATGTCTATCTCGAAGAGAGTCAGATCCTAACTTTAAAGAGTAGCTACGCAATCGATGATAAGAAGGAAAACGTGCAAAGATCGGAACTATCAAAAGCCTGGTTGGAAAAACTTCGAAAGAAATATACCGACCGACTCTTCTTCGTCGATATCGGAACCCGTCCCGACACCCTTCGCATGGCGCGCGGTATCCCTGTTAGCGTTACGGAAGGCAAAATCTTTTGGATTATTGTCGAGGCCTCAAAAAAATCGATACTCGCTCTTCTTAATCTTCAGGAAGGGATGAAGACTTTTGTCCTGACTGAGTCGATGCAAGACTTTCTCGCCGGGAAAGCACCTCCCGCCGATTTGCAAAAACTACTCAAAGCAAGACGTATCGATCAGTTGATCAAACTAGATTTGGGCTCGGGTTTCTTCGGGAGTTATAAGGACTCAAAGAACATCGCTTGGCAAGGGTCCTATTATCGTCTCCCGTCCTCGGGCCTTACCCTGATACTCCAGCAGCGTGAAGACGCTCTCTTCGCACCGCTTAAATATCAAGTGAAAGAGACAGCGAAGTGGGCGGCTCTCATACTCCTGCTTGCAGCTCTCATCAGCTTTGGTAGTGCGGAAGCCCTGATTAACCGCTTGGAAAAAGTGACCTTAGCGACTCAAGCGATCGCCCGGGGACAGTTCTCCACACGCATCGAAGTTGCCGGTAACGATGAAATCAAGCAACTGGGCGATTCGGTCAACACCATGGCTGGACAACTCGTTCATTTGCTCGACCACGAGAAGGATTTGGTTCGCCTTGAAAACGAACTAAACGTTGCGAACGAAGTCCAAGGTAGTTTTATTCCGCAAGAGCTTTCGCAAGAAGGCGCCATGGTCCTAGCTTCAAGTTATCGCAGTGCTTCGGAATGTGGAGGTGACTTTTGGGGCCACTACGTTATCGCGCCCAACACCCATATGCTCCTTGTCGGAGATGCGACGGGCCATGGTTTACCAGCTGCTCTTGTGACCGCGATTGCCTATGCGACGGGACACTTGTGCAGTAGCTTACCGCAAAACTCAGGTCAGTTTATAACGCCCTCGACGGTTCTTAGTCTTTTGAATCGCGCGCTCTATGACAGCTTGAAGGGCAAGCTTTGCATGACCTTCTTTGCCTGCATCATCAACACGAAAGACAATACGATGACCTACTCGAACGGGGGTCATCCCTTCCCGTTTGTGATTCCACGCAATCCGGAAGATCCTCGCTTGAAAACCGGCAAACGAAAAACCAAGCCTTTTATCACTCTGAGCGATATCAAAAAGAACGGCCAACCGCTGGGTTTTGATCCCCATTCGGTCTATCAGAACTCCGAAGTCGAGTTTATGCCGGGCGATCGCATGCTGATGTACACCGATGGTATCGTCGAGTGTTTCAACCCCGAGCAAAAACAATGGGGAACGCGCGCGCTCGAAAAGTCTTTGCAAAAAAACATGACTCTCTCACCGGTCCTCTTCCGCGATCGCATCATGTCGGATATGGAAGAATTCCGTGCGAATACACCACTACCCGATGATGCAACCCTAGTTGTGATCTCTTCGGATATGGAGGAGGCTGCATGAAGACTCTAAAATGGATCATGACTTTCGCTCTTGGCCTAAGCTCACTTGCGCATGCGCAAGAGGATGAGGAAGGAGCGGATGCCGACCCTTCGCTACCAGCCGCCGCCGAAGTCACTCAAGCTAAGCCCACTGTCGATCCTGCAGTAGACATGGCACAGATACTCAGTGCTTGGGAGAAGAACCAAGGTTCTGTGAAGAACTCACTTCCTCGCCGCTGGCTCTTTTTGCAAGAGCAGGCTGGCGTCTACGGAGCCCCGTCGCCACTCAACGTGGACAAGATCTCGTTTGATGGTTACGGATGGTTTCAACTGGCTGAGGCGGAATCGATTCGCCTCTTCGTCCAGTTCAATCCCGAGCAGAAGAAGGATTCGATAAAACCCGAAGAGCTTCCGGCTCGCTTAAAACGCTATGCAGAACTCTCAAATGCTGACGGCATCTTGCTTAAGACAGCAGGCGAGAATTCTTCGTGGGCTCTCTATCGCCACACGAAAAAAATGGATACTCCGGTCGTCAACTTTATCAAAGGCCCCGATAGTTTCCGTAACGACGTTCCTGCCGCTTGGCTCGTCGCGCAATTGAGCTACGATGCAATGGTCGTTGGAATCGAAGGGGATTATTTGATCCTCGCGAAACTCAAGCCTTTAAAACGTGGGGCCCAAGGCCTGATACTAAAGAAGTCGTCGTCTTCGATCGTTGCGGATTCCGAAAAGGATGTCGGTGCTTTGCTTCGCATCGTCTACGATTCGGATGACTACGCGCTCGCCAAGGTCTCTTTGTCGAAAAGCGGCCGTCCGAAAGTCCCTGTCGGCTCAAAGATCCTCTTTGATCAGCCGTGAGGCAACGAAACTTTCTTCTTTACCCGAGCGATCAGATCAAGCGAGTGAAAGGGTTTCACGATAAAATCGGAAACCCCTAAGGCTGCCGCCTGACGCACGATTTCCGCCTGTCCTTTAGCTGTGACAAGAAATACCGGAATTCCTCGCGACGTTATATCACTCCTCAGCTTTTCCAAGACTTCCAGACCGCTCATCCCCGGCATAAGCATATCGAGGAGGATCGCGTCCGGCTTTTGCGTGGAAACGAATCTCAGACATTCGTCTCCACTCTCGACCGCGACTGTGCTGTAGCCCGCTTTTTCCAAAAGTTTACTCGCCATGGTTCTCGCCATAGCTTCATCATCGACCACGAGGATCAGAGGTTTTTCTGTCGTCACAGAGAGGCTCCTTGTCTTTCCACATTCAGTCGCTGTATAAAAAGTGTATCCCGAGATTACGACTTACGAAAGTCGGCAAAGCAAACTGCCAGTGCAGCGTATTTGCCGTTTTAATATCAAAAAATTTTTACGTATGGAGATCTCGAAAGCCATGACCTTGCTAAACTGGACGGGTTTTCTAGAACGACTTGAACACAATCAGGCTCTTGCGCTGGAGCTAGCCACCGATCTTTTGTCGGCGATTGATGTTCGAACGTATAAACTTTCAGCATCGATAGACGCTAAAGATCAGAAACTTATCGAACAATCCTCTCACGCACTCAGAGGATTGCTGTCCCCTTATGGTCCAACTCTACTTCTTCTTGAACTCAAGAGCATCGAAGAGTCGGCGCGGAGTCGAACGTTTTATCTTGAGACGATTCCTGTCGAAATTATCTCTATGATAACCGATTTGAAATCAGACGTGCAGATCGAGGTCTCGGCTTTGCAAAACGAATTCGATCGGAAAAATGCACTCAAAAAGGTCCTATGAGCGACTGTTGAGAATGACTGGCTAAGCGAACGGATTGACCTTATGATGGACGTTTCGCCCCAAACTTAACGTCAGCTAGAGAGAGTCGTTATGGACCGTCGCAAACCCGTGGTATTGATTTTGGACGATGTTGTCGAAAATGTTCGGGTGCTCGGATCTCTGCTTGGTCGCGATAAATATTCCCTACTGCTCGCAAGCAGTGGCCAGCAGGCGATACAACTTGCTCTTAGCAATATCCCAGACGTTCTCCTTCTCGATGTGATGGTGCCTGATATTGATGGAATCAGTGTGTGTCGATATTTGAAAGAGTTCGAAAGCTTTCGATTTATTCCCATCATTTTCCTAACCGCAAACGCTGATCCTAAAGACATTTCCCTTGCGTATGAAGCGGGTGGAGCCGATTATGTGCTCAAACCGTTTCACGCCAGGGAACTGCGCGTTCGAGTCGAGACTCATTTAGAGATCAAACTCATGCGTGACAGGCTTCACACGGCGGAGGACCTTATTAGGCGAGCACATCAGATGGCACTGGCGAGCCAATCGTCAGACGGCACACTTATGCCGTTCGTGAAGGAACTCGAAACCTTCATAAAGATGCCCTCGCGAGTCAGCGCGCTAGAGATAACGAATGACAATTAAGGGCATTTTCCGCGCCGTCTTCGGCACCTTTCTCATCTTTCTTCTTCTGCTGGCGATTTTAGCTGTTGGTTTATCCTTCAGCCAGCAACAGCTCCAAGGCTCACAAATCAGAAAGGACGAGGCTTTGCGACTCTTGCAAGAGATGCAGGACTCGCGAGACTATCTGACTCAGTTCTCACGCGTGTATGTGTTTCGTGGGAACGAACGCTTCTATCAGCTCTATCAATCGCTCCTCGACATCATCGAAGGACGAAAAGCACGACCGGTTTATTTAGACGAGAGTTACTGGGACACGCTGGCCGATAGCGGTATGAACAAAGTACGAATGCGCCCAGCCGTATCGTTTGAGACCTTGGCAAAAGAAGCGGGATTTACGGCCGAGGAAAGTGACCTCATTTCCAAGATTTTAGAAACTGGTCGAGCGATGACACAGATCGAACAAGAGGTTCTCAACACCTTTCGAGAGTCGCGGGCCGAGACGCAGGAGAATCAGACCAAACAAAGTTTTGCATTGGCCTCAGAACTCACAGGCAATGATTACCTCGCTCTGCAGCTTGGATTTAAACAACACTTTGCCCGGTTATTCGCCTTGATCAACGAGCGTGCCGAGGCCGAAATGATGGCAACCGAAGCCAGCAATTGGTACTACCTCTATGGAATCCTAGGCATCATTTTATTTCTATGTCTCAACGTTCTCGTCGCGTATCGCGTGATCGTCGCGCGCGTGATCGTTCCCATCGCTTATCTCAAACAACAAACCAATTCGCTTGAAAAGGATTTCGATCGCTTGGTTCAGGTTACCCGTTCGATCGCCTCAGGGTCTTTGGACGCCAAGTATTCGGCAACGACTCTGCCCATCTACTTTCCAGGCGAAGATGAAATCGGCAATCTCGTCGTGATTCACAACGGGATGCTCAATCATATGAAAGAAAGCGGCAACCTCATCGCCGAGGTCGCACTAGATCTAAGAAAATCGCATGAACAAGCCGCGTCTGCCGACCGCGCAAAGTCGGAATTTCTTGCGAATATGACCCACGAGATACGAACTCCGATGAACGCCATCATCGGCTTTTCCGAGCTGCTCGTCGCACGCGTGAAAGATCCGATCCTTCGCAACTACACCGAGGGCATTCGGGTCGGCAGTAAAAACCTCCTGCAGCTCATCAATGATATCTTGGATCTGTCGAAGATCGAAAGCGGTTATCTGGAAGTCAAACACACACCTTTTCGCTTATCGACACTTCAGCGGGACCTCCTCCAGATGTTTAATGAAGAGGCCAAGCAAAAGGGCATTAGCCTTGGCTTCTCGAAGATTGCTGATCCAACGATACTCATCGCACTAGACGAGGCGCGCCTTCGCCAGGTTCTCATCAATCTCATCGGCAATGCTTTGAAATTTACGGGCCAAGGATTCGTTCATGTCGATTTTCGTTTGGTGGATAAGGAGCAGTCAGGCCGAGTTAGCCTTACGATTAAGGTGCAGGATACTGGGATAGGGATAGACAAAAGCGAGTTTGATAGAATCTTCGAAGCCTTCTCCCAGGCTCAAGATATCAAGATCAAAAATTTCGGCGGCACCGGTCTGGGGCTTACAATATCCAAACGTCTCGTGGAGCTGATGGGCGGACAAATCGATGTGGAGAGTATCAAAGGTCAGGGAAGCTGTTTCACTGTAGTCTTCCCATCCATCGCAGTTGAAAGCCAAGTCGCCCACGAACCCGAACTGCTTGAACCTAAAGAGAAGCTGATCTTCAAACCGGCGACTATCGTGATCGGCGAGGATGTGGAGTCGAACCTTCAGCTCGTCAAAGCTTATCTAGAGCCTCACCCGTTCACCATATATTCGGCTGCGGATGGTCAGACAACGGTCGATCTCGTCAAAAAGCATAAACCTGATTTGTTGCTACTCGATCTACAGTTACCCGTACTTGATGGCAAAGACATACTCAAAATGTTTCGCGAGGACCCCGAGTACAAGGATCTTTCCATCGTCGTTCTCACCGCCGCTACGCCCTATGAAAAAGGATCGACCTGGGAGCAGTATGCGAACGCCATCATTCGCAAGCCACTTAGAGGGCGCGAGTTGTTCCGCGAGCTTCGTAAGTTTCTTGATTTTCGTATGGAAAAGCTCGAAGAACCAGCGGAGATCGCCAGTGGATGGCAGCCTATTATTCAGAGCAAAATGAGCGTAATTCGGGAAGTACTCAGCGAGGTAGAAGTCCAGCTTCATGGCGGGATGGATCTGGATAAAATCGAGGGTTATGCTCGTCGCATTTACGAAATCGCTCAAGAAGAACGCCATACCATGCTCGAAGCAACGGCCCTAAGTATCTTCGAGGCCATCGAGGATTTCAACACAGTGCGTATCAAAAATCTCTTCGATGAGATCAAAAACAAATTCTTGTGAGTCAGGCCTCATCCTCGCCATCATCGAGCCCGATGTCGGAGTCATACTCATCTTGAAAGGAAAGATCGACTTTACAGCCGCTGCCCGAGATTCGGGCCTGGCACGAGAGCCGAACATTGCCGTCCAAGGAAAGTTCAAGGCGTGTGAGCAGCTTTTTCTCATCGTCTTTCATCGCGGACAGGTTCTCCTGTCCTTCGAGAATACGAACAGCGCAGGTCCCGCATCGGCAGGATGCGCACGCGAATCGAATGGGAATTCCGAGGCGTCTAGCTCCGAGAAGAATTTTCGTTTTCTCATCGACCTCGACCGTCTTTTGATCAGGAACAAATTCGATTCGCGGCATACATCCTCATTTTCAGACGGAAATAGCAAACTCGCGCAGAGTATCATTGAGCGAAGTCTTGAGATCGGTTGAGGCTTTGCGTTCGCCTATAATATAGACACAAGAGGTGTGAATCGTTCCGCCGGCAACTTTCTTCTCTTTCGTGCCGGGTAGGACCACAGCACGCTCAGGAATACGGCCGCGCGTTTCTTTGAACTCACCACCGCGTACATCAATAATCGGCGTTGAGGCCGTAATCGTAACGTTGGCGGCGAGGACAGCTTCGGCACCAATCTCCACGCCTTCGACGACTATAGCACGAGATCCGATAAATGCCCCATCGCCGATAATAACCGGGGTAGCGTGTGCCGGTTCTAAAACACCTCCGATACCAACGCCGCCTGAGAGGTGAACGTTCGCACCGATCTGCGCGCAGCTTCCGACCGTAGCCCAAGTGTCAACCATCGTGTTTTTGCCAACGTAGGCTCCGATGTTGACGTAAGACGGCATGAGCACCACACCGGGTTCCATGAAACTTCCGTAGCGTGCAGTTGCGGGGGGAACCACGCGAACCTTCAGCCTCTCGTAGTTGGTCTTCAATGGAATCTTATCGTAGTAGTGAAACGGCCCGACTTCGAAAGCCTTCATTTCCATCATGCGAAAGAAATGAAGGATGCCTTGCTTGATCCAGGCGTGAGTGATCCAGCTATCGCCGTCACGCGTGCAAACGCGCAGAGTGCCTTCGTCGAGATGCTTCATCAGAGCATGAACCGCATCCGACTTATCTTTCAAGATTTCGCTCTTACCCTCTTTCAGGCCTTGCTCAATCGCTTCAATGGATGACTGGAGAAGTTTGATATCCAAGGGGTCATTCCT
>JAZKGL010000197.1:0-10666 GCA_040385935.1 Bdellovibrionota bacterium | reverse complement strand
AGGTTGTTCCAGCTTAGCTTTGCCATGGTGTCTACCCCTTTCGAAGGAAAGAACAGTTAAGTATCTCAGGGTGCAAAGTGTACTGAATGAAGCAGGAAGGTCTATCGCAAAGTGCCCATTCAGGACAGATCGGCGTATAAAAAAAGGCCGAGGACCAAATAAAGGGCCTCGGCATTTTTTTGTTCGGTCCATACCGCGTCAATGAGGACGCCCACCCGAGGCGTTGGTCTGATGAGTCGCGCGTTCTCGGCCACGGTGGGAGCCTTGTCCCGAAGGTCCAATATTGCCCTTTTTGTGATCGTGGCCTTCCTCGACATCGATTTTCGCCTGACGATCTAAAAGTTCGTCCTCATGGAGGGCCTGAGCATGTTTACTCGGTTCACCGCCCGCATTCTGTTTGCCGGACTTGTGTTTGGATTTGTCTGAGCCCGTTTCTTCATGTTCGTGTGTTGCATTGGCCATAACGCTAGCCTCCCTTTTCTTTTGATTGGCTACTCATTCCTTTGCAAGAGTCCTGCCACGACATACTGTTATCGCGAAAAGCCTAGCCTAACTTACGACGAAGAGCGTTCAGTTCTTCGCGAGGACCATCACCTGCTGCTGGATTTTCGAGTGAAGCCGCTTTGGGTTTACGCGTGGCAAAATAAATCCCGGTTCCAAAAGCTAAAGCGAGCAGTGCAGCTCCTCCCGCAGTGACAGCCGGTTTGAGGCCGAGGCCGCTCGATGAAAGACGATCCTGAGTTTTCAAATGGCCATCCGATACGCGGCCTCGCTCGCGATGCGATTCAAAAATGTGGCCTTCGGTGACAGGCGAAGGTGATCCGATTTGAAAGTATTCGCGGAACATCTGTCCCACTAGATTGCGCGAGAGCTTTGGAAATAATGTGTAACCCACACGTGCGAAATAAGTTGGCCAACCTAAGGTGGTCTGCGCTTTGGGCGAACGCGCAAGGGCAACGGCATGTTTTGCTACGACTTCCGGCGCGATGAGAGGAGGCACGGGTTTTAGAGTGCTACCCGTGTAATTGCCTGCATGTTGAAAGCCCGGTGTGTCCACTGAAACAGGGTATAGATCACAAATGTGAATGTCGGCTTGATTTGCCAGTTCGCCGCGAAGAGCTTCCATAAATCCAAGAAGCCCGAATTTACTCGCACTGTATCCCGAAGCATAAGGCAGCGGAATCCACGCACCTAACGAATTAAGGTTAATAACTACGCCGTGCCCTTGGTCTTTGAAGAAGGGAAGCACAGCATAACACCCATTCATATAACCCAAGAGGTTGGTTCGAACGACCTGAACATGAGATTCAAGAGGAGTCTCGGTAAAGGCACCGACGGTTCCTATCCCTGCGTTGTTTACCCAGACATCGATCTTATTATCAAATTGTTCAAAGGCGGTCTGTGCAAGTTTTTGCATCGCTGAAAGATCAGTCGTGTCGGTGGGCACTGCGATGGCCTTGGCACCGAGCCTCTGACATTCCTGAGTGATCTCCATAAGATTTTCTTCGTTGCGTGCAGCCAAAATAAGATGAGCCTGCTCGCGTGCAAACTCCAAGGCAATCGCCCGACCTATCCCGCTCGAAGCTCCGGTGATCACGACCGTTGCATGCTTGATTTCTCGTTTCATATTTCTACCTCGGCTTTGATCTTTTCCTGAAAAGTCACACCTGATCGAAGCACGAGGCTTAGCAAAAAAGCAAAGAACAATTCCCCAACATACCCGATTACTTATTAATTATCGGGTACTTACATTCACATGAGATTTAATTTTCAAAGTTCTCCAGATATTATGACTGCAGGCCGATAAGAAACAGGACGCCTTGAAGGTACAGTGCGAAGATTTTTAACGATGAGATGGGGAACAAGGCATGATGCAACTTAAAATATTCATTCTGGTTGGGCCTCTGCTTCTCTTGTCGTGCAAGAATGCCGAGAACTCGGCTGCTCAAACAAAAAAACCGACGACGACTAGCACCACGGATACGAAAAATCAGAATTCCAATAATTCGTCTCCGGGGAGTAGCGCGGGCGAAGTGAGCGAAGTCGTGACCCCACCGGAAGCCATCACGGGCATACTCCTGAGCTGTGGTAAGCCAGGGATCGCAGATAAAGCGCTGAACATTGACTGTTTGTTAAAAGACAAAGCTGGTGTTCGTGTCGATCCTGCAAGTCTAGGTTCTGATGTTGTTTATGGTCAGGAAGCCACCGATAAAGACGATGACGTTTTCGTCACAGTGCATGAGGCGAAGCCAAACCAAGCTTATGATGTTCGTTATACGGCTAAAGCAAAAGATGTGACAAAAATTAAAAAGGTTATTGATTCGACAATTTTCTTTGCCAAGGTCCTCGATGCTGAAGGCAAAGAGATCAAGAACCGAGTGAAACCATTTCGGGGCATCGATCTAGAATTCCCAACGAAAGCCGAATTATTGGAGAAGTGGAAAGACCTCACCGATCTGCTCCCTTTCTAAACGTTCGTTACAATCCGACAAGTATTTCGCATGACGCCTCGGAAGGTATTTCTGAGGCGTCTTCGCGTTGAGACATTGAACCGGCCTGCAGTTTTTGCCAGAGTGTTAAGGCACACGATCCTCGGAGATATTTTCATGCTTAAGCCTCAAGACCAGATTGATGACAAGGATCTGGCCAAAGGTCTCAGATCACTCATGATAGATGGCACCGCTTCGACGATCATGGGATCGTTGACGGGCGGAGCCTTCCTCGTCACCTATGCGCTCCTACTCGGAGCCAGCAACCTTGCCATTGGTTTAATCGCGGCCGCAGCGCCTCTTTCTCAGGTGATGCAGATTCCTGCCATCTTCATGATAGAAAAACTTAGGCTGCGTAAGCGCATCGTGGTTTTGTTCTCGGCGGCGGGGCGAAGCTTTCTTCTGGTCTGTGCTCTACTGCCTTTTATCAACTACCCTCAGTATCGCGTTCATATCTTTGTCTTGGCGCTCTTTCTTTATAATGCCCTCGGGTCTATATCAGCCTGCGCTTGGAATTCGTGGATGCACGATTTGATTCCCCAATCGATCATGGGACGGTTTTTCGGCAAACGCTTAGCAGTATCGACAGCCTTTGCAGCCTTTCTCTCGCTCGGTGCCGGGGTGTGGATCGATTATAGTCTGGGACCTGATGGCGGGACTTTCACGTACTCGATATTCTTTGCATTCGGTGCCTTTTGCGGGCTTGTGAGTAGTTACTTTCTCTCCCGAATTCCTGAGCCGCACATTACCACTCATCATGTCGAGCGGCTGATTCCGATGCTTGCCAAACCTTTTCGAGATAATAACTACCGGCGGCTTATTATTTTTCTTGCCGTGTGGAACTTCGCCGTAAACCTGGCAGCTCCCTTTTACACTGTTTATATGATCAAACAACTATCCATTCCTCTCGGTTGGATCATTGGTTTGTCTGTTCTCAGCCAGGCTATAAACGTTGTGTTCTTTAACATCTGGGGCAAACTCGCCGACCGCTTCAGTAACAAATCTTGCCTAACCGTAGCCGGTCCTTTGTTTATTATTGGAATCGGTATTTGGCCGTTTTTGACTTTGCCTGACAAACATGTTTTGACTATGCCGCTCTTAATTTTGATTCATGTGCTATCGGGAATCTCGACAGCCGGCGTGACTTTGTGCTCCAGTAATATCGCTTTGAAAGCAGCCCCTAAAGGCCAAGCGACCGTCTTTCTCGCGACCAACTCGCTCGTCAACGGCATCGCTGCTTGTATCGCTCCAATCCTGGCTGGTTTTGCAAGCGACTATCTCCAAAACGAGCAGCTCAAAATGAATTTAACTTGGCATTCGGCCACGACCGGTAACGATCTCTTCAACTTCTCCGCGCTCGACTTTCAAGGCACCGACTTTCTCTTTGTCTTTGCTTTTATCGTGGGACTTTACGCGATTCACAGGCTTTTGGCCGTCACAGAACAAGGCGACGTCACCGAGAGAATCGTTATCACCGAACTCTATCAGGAAACACGGCATGCACTACGTTCCGTGGCGAATATCGCCGGTCTTAGACACATGACCTATTTCCCTTACGCGATCATTGTGGGGGCACTCGATCATTCACGTAAGGGTATAGGCCATATCAAAAAGAAAGTGCGAAGACAGGGCAGCCGCCCCGCAACCGCCCGTCATGAGCATTAATTGGGAATTTTTGCGCGAAATAAAACATCCGAACCCTGTTCACCTCACAAGGCTTCCGTCTCTTGCACTCAGTTGTAACCTTTGCGACGCTCAGAAGCCGACGAGATGAGCTTGGCAAAAGCGAAGCCTGCGACGACACCACCCAAGGCGAGGAGATACGGCTTTGATTTCAGTGTCTGATTGAGTTTCTCGCCTTGAACCTTGGCGCCTTGATAGATCACTTGCACGCGAGGCGCGAGGTCTTTAGCCAGAGGCTCGACCAAGGTCTGAACTTTAACGGCCGCCGTGCTCACCTTCTCTTTAGCTGCCGTCACGCTATTTTTAACAACCTGAGCCGCAGCGCCTACCCGCGCCTGAAGATCGCTCTCGGAGCGATCGCCATCGGCCTTCAACGCTTGCGATTTCTTTTCATCGAGATTTGCCCTTGCGCTGCGATAAGCGCCCGAGCTTTTGCTTGCGCCGATTCGTTTGGTGGCGCGTGTCGGAGTTTCAACGGGTGTGGCTAGACGTGATCCCTGATCTTCATTGAATTCTTCGAGCAGCATTGGATCGATTTCGTTTGCCGTGTGGCTGGTGAGGTTTCCTAGAGAATCACTGACTGACAACATAGTGTCAGCGCTTTCGTTGAGGAACTCGCCTTCGACTTCGGGAGCTTCATACGCAGTTTGGTGACGACGGTTTTTGGAACGGCTTTTCATAAGATCCCCCTTTGAAAAAAGCTCGATCATCGGGCTTACGTCATTACCCTAAACCCTTGCGTGTAAAAGTAAAGGGGCTGTCACGGCCCCGTGCTCCAGAAACCGCATCGCGACCGACGCGAAGGATTTTCACCCGTTCTTGTTAGGACCTTCAAATCGATCGATTGGACAAATCTTGGGGGAGGAAATTGCGAGTTTGATGCTAGAGCTTTTCCAGCACACGAGTCGCTGGAAAAATTCGCCTTATTCGATAAGGCGGCCAGGCCCCCGGGCTTCGGCTTTTAAGCTCTCCCGGGACCGTCTGTACGCCTATTGATACAAATCGCCTACGCTTTAATCGTCGATTCCTAATTTCTTTTTGATCTTCTCCGAGGATTTCTTTAAATCCTTAATTGAATCATTTTGAGTTTTCGATTCTTTTTCGGCATTGGAGTGATTGGATTTCATTTGCCTCTCAATACTCTCATTGGAAGACTTCATATCCGAAAGCCCACTCTCCAAGCTGTAGCTTAAGTCTCCTACTGCACTTTCGAGCTGTCTGGTTCTTTCGTCTAGTACAGAGAAACCTCGTCTGATTTCATTTTGCATTCCAGATAACATATGCATGTGCTCGGAATGATTCTTCTGAGCCTGCCAAACCAAGAGGCTATTACCGGCCAGCCCCCTGTACTCTCGATCCTCGGCCAGTTGCTGTATCTTCATTAAGATCTTTGGGAATCGATCCGGGAGTAGAGCTGAGATCGAGAAGTTGTGACTGCCAGCTGATCGAAGGAGTGGAGCTAAATTTTGTTGATGAGTTAGCACGTCTTTGGCTAGATCGACCGAGACATTCAGATGCTCAAAAACGCTTGAGAGGAGATTATAGGAGTGCAGATAGGCCGTTCGGGAATGATGGTAATCGAGGTCTTGAAGCGATTTGACGAGCTGTAGTGTGGATTCAGCCATCGCAATCGCAGAATTTTGAAATGCCTGCACTGTGCTATTCGTCTTATTTTGCCAGTTGGTCGTCAACTGCTGATGAATTCGATTTTGCGCGTAGGTTTTGGAATTGGCGGACGACTCGTCAGCTTCCTCGGCCTTAATCCTTTCAAGTGCTTTGTTTGATTCATTTTCGAAGTCAGCTTTTTTAGCGGCAAGTTTATTAGCCTGTTTTCTATAATCATTGACCGCATACGCCACAAACAATCCACTGACCAAAAGACTTGAAAGAGCCCAAAAGACCCATTCCATGCGATTAAAGCTTTCGGCTCTCAAGCGAATTACTGTGAAATCTCCTTGAAAATCTTTATCAGCCCTCTTTTTACTGTATGCGCTGTAATTGAAGCCCTTTTTGTATTTGTCGATCTCGCCGATTGCGAGCCTTGAAACTGCTGGAGCGGCTGACGTGTGGGCTAATAGGAAGTATTCGGGAGCTACGCTGCCTGGTCTTTCTTTTTGCATCAGACCTTTAAGGTAGAGATTAGGACGAATAAGTTCCTTCTCAAGGAGTTGTGCAAATTCGTCTTTAGCTTTCAATATAATTTGCTTCTCTTCCGATGTAAAAAAATCTTTTTGAATGTAGATATCCTTGAATTTGCCTGCAAGGCTCGTGTCGATCGGTACTTCACGCCAGAACAAAGATGCCATAAGTCCTTCAGCATACTTTTGGCTGGTGAACTTAATGATTTCTTCTTCACTCGATTGATCTGTGAAACCAAATTTTTTCAATTCCTCCCAGGCTTCATTCCAATATCTTCCGTCGTTTGCCGAAAGATTTTTTGAATCCATAGGAATTTGATAAGGACTTCCCGTGATTGCATCGGCGAGCGACAGACTTTGTAAACTAAAGTATTGGACTATCTTCCATGAAGTGCTCTCGACATCCGCACTCTTTGCGAAATTCGGCAAGGCTATGTAACAAACTAAAAACCATATAAACCCACCGATTAAAGACGCGAAAAAAGGCGCCGCGATCAGAAAAGGAATTAACGATCGTTTCTGTTCTTTAGCTGTCGCTTGAATTTTCTGCAGCTCAATCGCCAAAGCGGTTTGAACTTGGGTCCGTTGGGCCTGAAAACGACTCGCAATTTGTCCATCTTGATTCGATACGTGCCGATTAGCCAAGTCGTCCAAATTGGGAGCGAGTTTTGCGATGGATGGCTGAAGGGCAACATGCGCTCGGGCTTCACGTTGCCAAGCGTCTATTTCCTCTTCGAGACCCTCAAGAGTTTCCGGAATTTGAGGATCATTTTTTAACGCACCCATCGGCAACTCTCCAAATATTTGCGAATGAGTTCCCCTTTTCGGTTATTCCCACATCTTTCCTGATGCTTAAGATGAAAAGTAAGAATTCATTCGGAAAATTCTGCGAGAGCGTGCCGGCTCACTTATTTTAACTCCATATAATTATTCGATTTTAGGCTAAACCTAGCCTTCCAAATCGATCGCCGACGCCTTCAAGGTGATATCAATGCACTTATACGTTGGAGTATTACTTTTGTCGACCGTGCTGTCGATCGGCACGAGGACATTTGCCTCTGGAAAATACGCAGCAGCATTCTTTCTAGGGATATCGTAAGCAACGATCATCCATCTCTCCGCAGAACGTGTTTGACTTTTGAAGTGACTCGTAATATCGACCCATTGCCCAGGCGCGAAGCCTTGGCTACGGATATCTTCGATATTCATAAAGATCACACGCCGCCCGTTATGAACGCCGCGGTAGCGGTCATGAAGACCGTAAATAGTTGTATTAAACTGATCGTGACTTCGAAGCGTCATCAACCGAAGATGGCCATCTGGGATGGTCAGAATAGGAAGCGCAAAGGTGCTGAACTGAGCCTTCTTCGATTTCGTCGCAAATTGACGATTGTCTCGGACATTATGCGGAAGATAGAATCCTCCCATCTGGCGAACGCGATCGTTGAATTGCTGAAAACCAGGAATCACCTTTTCGATGTGATCGCGAATGCGATCGTAATTCTCTTCGAGAGACTGCCAATCAACCTTCTCACTTTTGTCCTTTTGATCTTTGAACGTCGCCCGTGCAAGACCTGCGACTATCGCAACCTCACTCTTTTGCATGGAAGACAAAGGCTTTAAATTGCCTTCCGACTTATGAACCACACCCATCGAATCTTCGACACTGACGAACTGCTTACCGGACGCTTGCTGATCAATATCGGTTCGAGCGAGCGCGGGCAAAATAAGTGCGCGACGCCCATGAATCAAATGCGAGCGATTAAGCTTGGTCGATACCTGCACTGTAAGTCTGAGCTTTTGCATAGCTTTGGCGACATAATGCGTATCCGGAGTTGCGGAGAGAAAATTCCCGCCCATGGCAAAGAAGACTTTTGCTCGACCGTGCATCATCGCTTCAATCGATTCAACCGTGTCGAGTCCGTGTTCGCGTGGCGATTGGATTTGAAATTCCTTATCGAGTGCATCCAAAAATGGGGCCGCAGGCTTCTCGTAGATACCCATAGTGCGATCGCCCTGAACATTGGAATGGCCACGAACCGGACAAATTCCAGCGCCTTCTCGCCCGAGATTGCCGCCGAGCAAAAGCATATTCAGTATTTCTTGAATCGCTTCGACTCCATTCTTTTGCTGCGTGATGCCCATCGCATAACAGGCGATGATACTCTTCGAATGCGATATAATCTCGGCTGCGGCTTGAATGTGTTCGCGACCGACACCACTTTGGGTTAGGATATCCTCCCATGAGGTCGATTTGAGTTCCGTGAGAAACTCGTCATAACCCGATGTGAAATCTTCGATAAAAGTTCGATCGAAAATCGAACCAGGCAAGATCTCTTCCTTGGCGAGCAACTCCTTCATAATACCTTTGAACAAAGCGATATCGCCGTTCACTTGCACAGGGATATGTAGGCATGAGATCTTAGTCCCGCGGCCGAACCATCTCCAAAAATGCTGAGGATGGATAAAGCGGTTCATGCCTGTTTCGAAGAGCGGATTGATGCTGATTATCTTAGCGCCGCGATTAGAAGCCTCTTCGAGCGTGGTGAGCATACGTGGATGGTTTGTGCCAGGATTTTGACCAATCACGAGTATGCAGTCGGCTTTGTCAAAATCTTTGAGTGTCACACTACCTTTGCCCACGCCGATCGCCTCCGATAAGGCCACACCACTCGATTCGTGGCACATATTCGAGCAGTCAGGTAAATTGTTGGTGCCAAACATGCGAACGAAGAGTTGATAAAGAAATGCCGCTTCGTTAGAGGTTCGACCCGAGGTATAAAACACCGCCTCGTCGGGCGACTCCAAAGCGTTGAGTTCTTGGGCGATCAGGGAAAAAGCTTGATCCCATTCGATCGCCTCATAATGTGTACCGCCTTCTTTTAAATACATCGGATGAGCGATTCGACCACTCTTGCCAATTTCGTAGTCGGAAAGTTCACTCAGAGCGAGAACCGAATTCTTGCGAAAGAACTCGGGGTCAACGATTCGCGTGGTTGCCTCTTCGGCGATGGCCTTGGCACCATTTTCGCAGAACTCTGTGGGCGTTCTCCGATCGTCAGGATCTGGCCAGGCGCAACCAGGGCAGTCGTAACCATTCATCTGATTGATACGCAGAAGTTCATTCGTTCCTCGCAGTAGGCCCGAATCGGCAGCCACGTGTCTCATACTTTGCGTGATGGCTGGTAAGCCGCCTGCAATTCGTTTGGCGTCTTTGATCTGCGGGCGATTCTTCTCAAGCGGATTGAGTTCAGGTGATTTCATAGTGTGTGACTCCCTGTGAGGATACGCTGTGAGCCGGTATATATGTTGAAACGTTCGCCTCGCAAAAACCCGATTAAAGTCACATCTTCGCTTTCCGCAAGATCAACTGCCAGAGACGACGGCGCACCCACGGCGGCTATGATGGGAATACGCGCCATCACCGCTTTCTGCACGAGTTCAAAACTGATGCGGCCACTGAGCATAAGGATGGTTTCCGTCAGAGGCATTTCAGAAAGGGAAAAACCGAGCACTTTATCAAGCGCGTTGTGTCGCCCCACGTCCTCGCGTAAAGTCACAAGATTGCCCGATGAATCGAAGAGCGCGGACGCATGAAGACCACCGGTTGAATCAAAGACAGCCTGAGCCTCACGAAGTTTATAAGGAAGGCTTTGAATCAAAGTAGGTTTGACTTGGATAGTAGAAACAGATTTCGGAAATACGCTTTGACTGCGCAGGGCTTCGATCGAAGATTTACCACAAACCCCGCAGCTTGAACTTGTGTAGAAATGCCGCTGAAGCCGATCGAGATCGAGGGTTACTTCGTCGGCGAGCGTGACCTTCACGATATTGCTATGACCGAGATGAGCTTGCGCGGGTCCACAATGACTGATTTTTTCGATCTGATTTACCGACTGAATCAGGCCTTCTGTGAACAAAAATCCCGCTGCCAGTTCATAGTCGTGCCCTGGTGTCCGCATGGTGATAGAGATGCTTTTTTGCTGGCGACCATCAGGTCCCTTATAGTCGAGCCGAATTTCAAGCGGCTCTTCCACGGCAATGAGATCGCTGCAGATTTGCGGCTCGCCTTGATTTAGGCGAATAATATTTCGGCGCAGAGCGGAACCAAAAAGTTTCTCCTCAGCTTTGCCGTAAGGTTCCAGAGACGCTATTGTTTCCGTTTTGATAATAGGACTCCTTTGCTCGATCGCTGGATCTTAAAGCCTCCCGGGGGTTCAATGCGAGAAAAAATGATAGTTCTTCATCGACAGTCCAGGCATTCTGAGGGCGTCGATGAAAGTTGCTCATTCAAGAGGGCCCTGTGATTCCGGTAAACGAAGCCGAACAGCTTATCATGAGTCGACTTTTGCCCCT
>JAZKGL010000196.1:0-7577 GCA_040385935.1 Bdellovibrionota bacterium | reverse complement strand
CGAATGTGGGATCCTCCCCAGGGAGGGTCGCTTTACCTAACACAAATGGTTCACCCTCTTCATCGCTTAGATCTACCACCCAAACATTTAGATAACGAGCACTTGCCCACGTATCAAGTCCTCCCCACGATGCTTTTTTCATCGAAGTAAGTGGAGTGTTTCTCTCGCTAGATGTGTTTTTTTTCGCGATTAGATCCTCTTCTTTTCTTTCCACACCAATACTAGGCCGTCCGAGAGGATCAAATTTCGCCAGATAAAAATGCAGACCCACATCAGCAATCAAATCTCTGTAAGGAGCTGGGACTTTAGTCAAGTCGGAGTTGCGCGCCTGAAACGTTTCGTTCAAAACATCAATTTGCGATTGAATTTTTTGATCGGTTATATTCGATTCAGGGTTATTGCCATTATATACGACATGGAACACTACCGGGATTTGAATTTTGTTGGTAGTCCCAATGGTTTCGCCGTGCGTGCCCGATTTACGATCGCAAGCGGTTACAGAAAAAAGACATAACCAAGAAATTATCGTTCGTTGAACCCATTCCTTATTAATAAGATCCAGTAAGTTATAGGACTTCCCCATGCAAAATATTTCCTTTGAGCTAGAGTTCTTTTTTTGAATCTAAGATACGCCAGTGGATTAAAAGAAATCCCCATCTACAGCTCAAAAGCGTAGATGGGGAGATTTAAAAAAGTTTCTCTAAGAAAACTAAAAATTACGCCATGACTGTAGACATAGAGTTCGAAGACTTTGCCGCTTCGTCCTTCATAGGAACCAGCTTGCAAGTCTCAGCATACGCTTCAAGCGATTTGCTCACAGTCACTTCGAAGCTTTCATAAAGCTCTTGCTTCGCCTTAGCGATCTCGGCCGAGTCTTCCAACGCGATCATAGTTTTCATAAGGCTAGAGGGAGCCTGACGGAAGGTCTTACGGAAGAAGCGTGAGAAATGTTGAGGACTGTTGAATCCACAAAGAGTCAGAACGTCCATCAAAGCAAGGCCAAGACCTTTAGAGATGATGTCACGTGCGAGGTGAGCGCGGAATGCCCAGAGCCAGCGCATAGGAGCGATGCCGTAGTTCTTATGGAACAGACGGGTCAAAGCAAACTTAGAGATGCCAACCGTGAGAGCTAGGTCGTCTAAGCTGATGTCTTCTGAGATGTTTTTGATGATGTACGCATGCATAGGCGCCAGGGACACAGGTGCCAGGGGAGCTTCAACAGATTGAGATTGTGCGAGTTTTTCGATAAACAACATTTGGCGTCTCCTTTGTGTGTGCGCCTCTTGGACGCAACGTGAACCTAACCTACCCGTAATGGCGTGTCAATAAGGATTTTACCAAAATTTAAAATAATTATTTAAACGTAACGATTGCTCATAGTTGCGGTGCAATAGGGAATAATACTTTAGGTATCTGAGGGGATACCGATCTAGTATTCAAACGGGGCTGACCCGTTCAAATGACTTAGACGTTCTGCCTTGCCATCGCTAGTCCGGCCATGTTAGAAGACGGCCACTTTGATGCAGCGTAGGGAGAGTCTATGCAGGGCTTGAACAGCAAAGTTATCACAGTGTTTTTCGCTCTCTTTGGAGCGACGGCACTCGCGTCGGACAGCTTTGAAACAGATAAGTATATGCTTGATATGGCCGCCGCGCCTATCACATCGCGCTCCCAAGTGCGGATCAAAATATTCCCTCATGACAAAGACTATAAGCCCCAAGGCATTGACTTGGTTAAAGATCGTTTTTCCGTAAGCTCGGAAGGCGAGTGCACTCTTTCGCCTGCGGCTTCGGATCGTGCTGTCGCAACTGGTGATGTCGTCAGGAAGTTCTCAGAGCATGAGTTTACCTCAGCAACTCCGGGATCATTTCTTATGCGCTGTGCGAAACCCTTCAAGCTCACTCGTTCATCAGGTTTTTCGTTTACTTACAATGGATCGCTTTATATCCGCAGTCTTGGCCCAGAGCTTGAAGCCGTGAATATCATTGATTTGAAGAATTATCTGCGCGGCGTTGTACCATCGGAAGTCTATAAGAACTGGCCGATGGAAACTCTCAAGACCCAAGCGGTCGCTGCGCGAACCTATGCGGTCTATCATCTTGTTTATGCTCGTCGCTTCAATAGTGAACGTGCATGGGATGTAGACGATACGATTAATTATCAAGCGTACACCGGTACTTCGTTGATTTCAGAACCGACCGATCATGCGATCGATTCAACGGATGGTCAGATCATTACCTTCCGAGGGAACGTGATTCAGGCCTTCTATCACGCCGATAGCGGCGGCCAGACGGAAGATGCGCTTTCGGTGTGGAGTCAGGCGATACCGTTTACAGTCTCACGGCCAGAGGCTCCCGATGTCGAAGTCACTAAAAATATCTGGGAGAAATCCTTTACTCTTGCTCTGCTTGAAAATGAGCTGCGGGAAGGCGGCTATCTGGAAAAGGGGCGAACTCTTAAGAATGTTGTCGTGCCTGTCGTTGGCCGTTCGCCCTCGGGTCGCGTGAAGTCGATGGCCCTTGTGGATAACACAGGTCAGCACAAGGCGTTTCCCCTCTCTCTATTTAGAAAGGTTGCGGGTCAATTGCCTTCACCTTTGTTTACGATGGATAAAGATCCAAAAAACAATCGTATGATACTGATTCGCGGCGTTGGCTTTGGTCATGGCGTTGGCATGAGTCAGCAAGGTGCTGCGGCCCTTGCCGGTCAGAAGTCTTGGGATTATAAACAAATCCTTGGCTACTATTATCTCAACACCACGCTGTGTTCGCTCGATGCGGGCAGCGAAGGAATGCCGGATTGCAAAAGTCAGCGTCTGGCTCAGATCAATGCTGGTCGCTAATCGTCAGCCCCAAGCAAATCGTGCAAGTGATCTCAGTGTTGACAAGTTTGATTCAAAAAGACAACATTACGCCCAGGGTATCCTAGATCTGAGGCGTAAAGTGACAATTTCTTCCAACAATTTATCCTCATTCTGCTCGCAGGTCGTGAAGCCCGCACGCTCTTAACCTCAGGTCTTTTCGCATAGCGAATGGCAAGACCTGAGGCGCAGTTCCCACATCCCGCAAGAATTTAAATCTCTATCCTTTATCCTCTCAATCATTCGAGGTCGCATGAACGCGTCAATCATCAGTCAATTGTCGTCTTTCGACATAGCCATCGACTTAGGGACCTATAAAACTTCAATCTTCGTAAGAGGCGAAGGAATAGTGCTCGAAGAGCCAACCCTAATCTGTCTTCGTAACAACGAATATGTACAAGGTTCCGTCATCGCAATCGGTGACGAAGCGCGAAGCATTTACGGTAAAGAGCCGGAAAATGTAATTACTGTGAAGCCTCTTCGCGGTGGAGTTGTCGAGCACCTTGAAGCGACAAAGCTGTTAATAAAATCCTTCGCTCGAAAAGCCAAGTTGCTGGGTCGGCTTCGTAAACCTAATGTTTTGATTAGTGCTCCGTTTGCTATTTCGAATATTGAAAGACGGGCCGTACGTGATGTGGCCGCTTCGATTAGCTCGCGGTCAATAGGTGTCATCGAAGAGCCTATTGCTGCCGCGATAGGTTGCGATCTTGATATTGGTGGGAGCCAGGCCCTCATGGTGGTGGATGCCGGTTGGGGCATTACCGAGGCCGCCGTGATCTCACTCGGCGGAATCGTTCACTGCGAGTCCGAGCGTGTCGGCGGAGAGGTGATAGTCCACTCTATCATCGAGTATTTTAAGAAGGCTTATGCTCTGCAAATAGGTGAGCGTACAGCGGCCTCTATCATGCGGGTTCTCAGTGATTTTGATTGCGACTTTGAAAACGAGATGAGCGTTAGGGGAATGGATGTCGCGTCTCGTCTACCCATGCTTCGTCATTTCAAGCTTGAGGAACTGAGAGGCGTGATCCAAACGCCGTTGGCCTCAATCGTCCGAACGATTAAAAAGACACTAGAGAATACACCTCCGATGTTATCAGCTGATCTGATTGAAAATGGAATTGTTTTGACAGGAGGAACAGCCTTACTGAAGGATTTTGATACTCTCATCGAGTCGCACACCGGAATACCCGTGAGAATTGCACAAAATCCCCACAGCTGTGTGATTCGTGGAGGCGGGTCCGCGCTGGATTATTTGAGTCAATTTAAGTTGGCTTGATTAACCGATGGTGCCGGGTCGATCCAAGCCTTGAACCAAAGCAGATCCCACGGTGCCATCTTCAGGAATATAAAGATCGAACTTAGTATGCAGAGAGTTGTTATCGAGCTTTAGATCACCACCATGCCGCTTGGCGATGGACAGGGAAATCGATAAACCGAGGCCGGTGCCCTTACCGACTTCTTTAGTCGTGTAAAACGGCTCCATAATTCTCCCCGCAATCGCAGGCGGTATGCCTTTTCCACTATCGATCACAGATACGATATACGAACCATTGCGCCTCGTGCCGACGATATGAATCCATTTGCGATCGAGTTCGCGAACCGCGTCAGCCGCATTATTGATAAGGTTGAAAAGGACCTGGGAGACCTCGACCTCGTTACCCACCAAATCGATATCTTCCTGAATATCCACTTCAATCGTAATGCTGTCCTGGCGAATCTTCTCTTCGCAAAGACTCAGGACTTCCTGCACGAGTTTTGCCATTGAGAAACGTGTGCGGGGGCTGTTTTCGCCATCTCTTGCAAGCTTTCTTAAACTGGTCACGACTTTAGAAATGCGTTCGCAGGTTTGTCTGATTTGAGTCGAGCATTTGCGAACTTGCGAGTAGTTGTTGTGTTCAAGTTCCCGTTCGAGCCTTTGCGCACTGCCGACGATGATCGCTAGGGGATTGTTGATTTCGTGGGCGATTCCTCCCGCCATCTCTCCCAGACTTGCTAGGCGAGCGGAATTGATCGCGTTCATCTTTTGAACTTCGATCTCGCGTTCCTTTTCCTTCAGTCGATCTTCGTTTTGCTTTTGATAAATGCTGAGTTCGGTAACCATCGCGTTCACAGTCGTGACGAGAGAGTCGAATTCATCGGGGTATCGGTTGTTGCGATTCAGGCTGAGAAGCTGAGACGATTTGAGCGAATTAAGCCTTAGATTCTCGAGGAAACGGGCGACGTAAAGGATATGGCGTGTGAGGAGGTTTTGCACGATAGCGAGGATGACAAGGCTGATAATAAGGGTCTTGATCGCCTGGAGGCCGAAGGTCAAGAGGAGTTTTTGCATCAAGCGTTGCAGGATAGCGATACGTGAGGCTTTGACTCTGAGTGTTCCAACTTCACGCGTTTGGTTGGAGCCCTGATTTAAAACCAATTTGAAGTTCTTATCGACCGAAGGGCTTTCGAGCAGCAGCTGAAATGGAAAGCTTTGGCGTTCGCTGTTGTGGGGACGATGAAAAGTCTGGAGTTTCGTGCCATCCAGATCGAAGAGGTCAGCCTCAACGAAGTCTCCCGTCGCGACGATGCCCTCAAGGAACTTGATAATTTGTTCGTCGTCGAAACTCCAGACGGCGGCGCTGAGTGGACCGAGCGTGAGGCGTTCGAGCTGGCCGAAGCTTCGGTCTAATAGGCCGAGTTCGGAGCGATAATCGATATAAAAGGTTATTGCCGTTAACGCCGTTGTAATAAGCGTCGAGGCCGCGAGTATGATCGCGAGAACCTTTCGCGAGAGTGAACGAGGTACCATTTAGCCCATATCCTCTCAGGGTAGCTCTTAGGGAACGTTCAAAATCGCCTTTTTCGATGATTTTGTCTATGAGCAAACGACTTTGCATAGAATGTCTCTGTCTAAACGAGGCTCCCAGATAAGTCCATAATACGTTTGTCTTAATGCCGTAAGTCTTAATTCACTTACCATAACCAGATTTTTATTTTTTAAATGAAATAATGATTAAGGGTTAAGGGACTGAAAAACTTTGTAAAGTTTACAGCCGAATTACCGATTCTTATAGAGAGAGAAAGACTCGACTTGGGAGTAGGCATGAAAAAGGTGTTTGGGGAACGCGAAAGCGGAACCAGCTTGATGGAACTCATAATTGCCGTAGGTATTATGGGAATCATTGCACTTGGGGCAGCAACTTTCTTCAAGCGTATGGAAAGCAGCGACTACGAAGCGCGGGCAAAGACAGCTACGATCAGTGAAATTTCACTGGTTCTTAACAGTATAGAACGCGATTTCAAATTGCGTGATATCGATGCTCAAACTACCAAAGATCCCATTTGCTCATCAAGATGCAAGGCGTTTTCGATCGAACGAAATGTGAGAGTCGGAGCCGGGGAAAGTAAGATGACTGTCCGATACAATACTATCTGCGCATCTATTCCATCAAACATGTCGACGAAATTCAAAGATCCAATGACTACGAACAATTTTAACTTCACGGCCGCGGCCAGCAATAGCACTGATGTCTCCGCACCCGGAGCCTGTCTCCAAATGTCAGGTTGCAAAGGCGATACTTATCCGCAAGTCCAAGTGGATTTGGTAGCACCCGGAGGCGCCAACTTACCGAATTATCCTCGACTCGAAGGCACAAGAGCTTTGTTTCCGAACTTGAAGGCGAAGACCAGTGCAGCATCGACCGTAATCGGTGCAGCCATCTGCGCAGAGAGCAAGATGGGGGCAACTTCAATAGGCTCCGATCGCGTGACGATCGAAGCGGCCTTTATCAATGCCCAAGGCAAACTTCGCGTGGAAAAACGGGAAATCTCGATTCCCCGCAGCAACGTAGCCAAGATCCAAATACTTCCTGCAAACTAAGTGTATTTCATAGAAAATCGATGCGCGAGGTCATAGGAAAATTCACGGTATCGATCATTTCCTTGGTCACACGCTTGGCTTCTGTCACGTTCTGCGCCTTCATACAGCGCGAGTAATAAGAGTGACCGAAGAGAAACCAGCGGTTGGCATTGATCACGTAGAACCGCAGTCTACGCATATTCTTCTCATCATTATCAAAATACTTTTCAAGACTGTCCATGAAGTGAACCATCGACATTAAAAAGAACCGACCCTCATCCTCAGGCGTCGATGGGGGAGCCATGCCGGCAAAGGCTTCGGGACTCTCGGTGTGACCCAAAGCATGAGCGATTTGCCAAAGTATCCAGGGCCTCGCGAGAGCGGCACGACCGATCATAATCCCATCGGCACCGCCCGAATTATAAATCTTCAAGGCATCATCAGCCGTTTGAATATCGCCGTTTACAACCACTGGAATTTTACGTTTGCGGCGTAGATCAGCCACCAAATCGTAATTCGCATCACCCTTGTGCTTCTGCGATTGAAGGCGCGCATGGATCGTGATCCAATCGGCTCCCGCATTTTCCAGCGCTTCGGTAAAACTATCGAGAAATTCGGGATCGGCAACTTCCGTTCCGCAGCGCATTTTCACGCTCACAGGAACCGGCGAATGACGCTTGGTCATCTCTACGACGCGCGCCGCATAATCCCGATCGCCGAGCAGGCGAACGCCCCAGTTGTGCTTTAAATGCTGCCTCGCAGGGCATCCCATGTTGATGTCGAAGCCCCAGGGATTCAAAGGCATAAGCTTTTGAATGCTTTTTTGTATGAACGATTCTTCGTTGCCGAGTATCTGCGGAATGAACATTTTTTCGTTGT
>JAZKGL010000195.1:0-3343 GCA_040385935.1 Bdellovibrionota bacterium | reverse complement strand
GCCATCACAGCGCCCATCAACTTTTGCAGAGTCTCCATACTGATACCGAGTTCCTGCATCTTCGACAAAGCCGCAAAGGGATTGCCTTGCGCAGCCGCAGCGATCTCCTGGATCTTCGTCACATCCAAGTTCATATCTTTCAGCATTTGACCAACGTCTTGCATAAAGTCCCTTTCCCTTCTTTGTTACGATCCGAGCGCCTGCTCAAGATCCGCAATTATATCTTTGATGCCTTCGATACCGCACGAGAGACGAATCAAATTCGGCCCGATACCCAGATGCTTACGCATCGCTTCAGGAACCGAAGCGTGAGTCATCTTTTCGGGATGATTCACGAGCGATTCCACTCCACCCAAACTCTCAGCCAGCGAGAAGACCTTCATCTTCTGAAGCGTCGTCACCACGTTCTCATAGCTGCCCTTCAAATTGAACGACACCATACCTGAGAATCCACGCATCTGCTTTTTCGCAAGCTCATGCTGAGGATGCGAAGGCAAACCGGGGAAGAACACCGACTCCACTTTTTTATGCTGACTCAAAAACTTCGCGACTTCGACCGCGTTCTCGGAATGCTTTTGCATACGAACCGCGAGAGTCTTGATCGAGCGAAGAAGCAAAAAGCTCTCGAAAGGTCCGGGGACCGCACCTGCCGCGAACTGTACAAACTTAATGTCTTCATAAAGCTTGTCGTCATTGATCATGACCGCACCGCCGATAATATCGGAGTGCCCACCAATATACTTGGTGGTGGAATGCATCACGATATCGGCACCAAGCTCAAAAGGCGACTGATAGATCGGCGAGGCAAACGTGTTATCCACGACGAACAAGGCTTTGGCTTGTTTTGCGAGCTTAGCCGTCGCCTCGATATCGATGACTTTAAGCAAGGGATTGGTCGGTGTTTCGACCCAGATCATCTTCGTCGAAGGTTTGATCGCTTTCGCGATATTTTCCTGACGAGTCATATCGATGAATTCAAACTCAAGACCATACTTGGCAAACAAGCGTCGAAAGAGTCGTCCCGTTCCACCATAGACGTCATCACAGACCAGAACGTGATCACCCGGATTAAGTATCTGAATAATCGCTTGCTCAGCCGCAAGACCGGAGGAAAATGCCAGACCGTATTTGGCGCCTTCAAGCGCAGCGAACGAAGCTTCGAGAGCATCACGCGTCGGATTTCCTGCGCGTGAATAATCCCAGCCTTTATGCTCGTTCGGTGCTTGCTGGACATAAGTCGAGGTCTGAAAGATAGGAGTCATGATCGCGCCGGTGCGAGGATCGGGTTCGACCCCCGCGTGTACGACCTTGGTGAAGTCTTCGCTACGAATACTCATCAAATCACCCAAGAGAGAAAAGGAAAATTAAAGGCCTTCAAAAACAGTTTTCAATTCGCCTTTGCGATTCATGTCGGCGAGGATATCGCTGCCGCCCACGAATTTGCCTTTTACGTAAAGCTGAGGAATCGTCGGCCAGTTCGTGAACTTTTTCACGCCTTCACGAATATCCCAGTCTTCGAGAACATTGCGTGAGGCAAAGGTCACGTTGTGGCTCTTAAGCATCTGAATGACTTGAGCGGAGAAACCGCACATAGGCGACTCAGGAGTGCCTTTCATGTAGAGAAATACCGGATTTTGCTCGACATCATTTTTGATCGTCGCCAAAGCTTCTTGTTCGCCCATATTTTTCTCGTCCTTATAAATAAAAAACGCGGCCAAAGCCGACATTAAGCTCTTACAGCTTTCGGCGTGGAAAGTCCCGGATTTTTGAGATCGGTCATTTTGACTTTAAGATCAGGGTATACGGAGTAAATCCCCGAAGTGATTGATAAGTTGTCCCATCACCTGCTCGGGCAACTGATCCTTCATGCATCGAAAATGTCCGAGAGGACAGCTCATAGGCCCATGCGCTCCACAAGGCCGACAGGATAGCTCCACATTAGCTACAAATCTTCGGGGCGAAAGCGGCCCAAAACCGAGTGCAGGAACTGTTGCCCCAAAGATCGCAAGAGTCGGAGTTCGAAAAGCCGAGGCGTAGTGCAAGGGCGAGCTATCGTTACTCACCAGTAGCCGAAATTCTGGAAAAATCGCTCGTAGATCATCTAAATTCGTCATACCTGCAAGATTTAGGACCCTCGTTGAATCGGCCGCTCTTTTCTCGACGTCGTCAGCTGCTGGAATTTCATCACGACTACCAATAATCACGATTGCCGCTTCACTGCGCTGAAGTATCAAGCGAGAGAGTTCGCCGTAATTTTCTGAAGGCCAACGTTTGGTGCCCCATACGCTGCCAGGAGCCATTGCAATAAGAGGCCGATTTTTTGCGAACCTTTTGAGCGTCTCTAGAACATCCCCTCTTCGCACGGGGGAAAGAAAAGGCAGCGCTTTGGCAAAGAGTGCCCGTTCAACGCCTAGCGCTTCAAGAAGGAGCAAGATGCGTTGGACCTCATGCAAAACCGCTACGCGATGAACGCGTCTCTGCGCGAGAAAACCAAACTGCGTTTCAAAATAAGTAACAGTGGGGAGACCGATGAGACGACAAAGAAAACTTGAGCGAAAGCTGCGATGCGTCTGTAGCATCCAAACGCGCCCAAGGCCCATCCCGAATAACTCCGATTTTAAGCGCCTCGCCTCAGAAAATAGGCTTTTATTGCGCTTATCGAAGATCATCACCCCATCAAGATCAGGATGATCCTTAAGAGCGGCGGCACCGATCGGCGTTGTGATAACGATTTGCTTTACGTCGGGATAATACTCACGCACGAAGCGAAAAGCGGCCGTCGTGATAACGATATCGCCTAAAAATCCCGTTTGAAGCCAAACGAGAGTATCAAATCGGATTTCTTTTTCATTGAGAGCGACCATCAGGACCCTAGCACCTTTTCAAAGATCAATGCGTCTTCGCCATCTTTGTAGTAACGTTTTCTCTGACCCACTTTTTTATATCCGGATTTTTCATATAAACGAATCGCTGAATCATTGCTCGGCCTAACTTCGAGCATAACACTTTGCGCCTGCATGCTCATAAGTGAATGTGCTTCAAAATCCATCAGCTGTTGGAGGCCGAGACCTTTCCCGCGAAGATCTGGTCGCGTGTAAATAAAAAACAGCTCAGAAACGCCCCCCATAACCCGCCCCAAAGCCAGGCCAGTGAGATCCTTGATTGAGCCTACAGATGTTTCCGCGAAGATCAAAAAGGTGCCGGGAATCTTAAGCGACAGTTCAAATTCTTTGAATGGCCAGAACGTATCCTTAAGCCATCGTTCGCAAAAGTCGTTAAGGGCTTTTTTTTCGTAATCAGTTCCGCTATAGAGAGAGGAGTTCATAGTGCTCTTTAAAACAAA
>JAZKGL010000194.1:0-3872 GCA_040385935.1 Bdellovibrionota bacterium | reverse complement strand
ACTTCATAAGAAAAGTCGACGTGGCCAGGGGTGTCGATAAGGTTCAAAAGATAGACTTTGCCATCCTTGGCCTTGTATTGCATCGCAGCGGTCTGCGCTTTGATGGTGATACCACGCTCTTTCTCGATGTCCATGTTGTCCAGAACCTGAGCGCTCATTTCACGAAGACTCAAGGCTCCTGTGAACTCGATCAGGCGGTCCGCGATCGTGGACTTACCGTGGTCAATATGGGCAATAATACAAAAGTTGCGTATCAAATTAGGGTCTTGCATGACTATCCTGAAGGTCTCGCATAGGGTTTTCGTTAACTCCGCCGGGGAAATGCCGATGGGCAGGTAAGAATCGGAGGAGTTCAAGATGCGTGCTTTAACAACAATGCGCCTTATAAAGCAGCCCTATGCTCTGTGGTTCCTAATATCTATATTAGCGGCCTCATGCGCAACAAGCGAAAAAACCGTTGAACCTCCAAAACCGACGCATTATGTTTTGGAAGAAGCCCCCGTGATTGTAGCAAGCAAACCCTATCCAAATCAGCACCCAATTTACGTCAAAATGTATGCAGGCGAACTCTTGCTCGAGCGACGACTCGCTTATCGCGGTTTTGATATGGATCATGACGGGTTTATCGACATGATCGAATACCTGGATAAAAAGGGTGAAGTGATTCGCACGAGCTATAAATTCGCGGGCGATAAAGACATCAAGCTTCCGACTCACTAAAGACTTCGTTTGCCTTCACTTATCTCTGTGAGATGATTCTTCCCCAGTATGCTCCCCCTATACAATGGGAGCACGACCGAGTGGAGTGAATCAATGGATCAGGGCGAATCTATCGAACTCAGCGGCATCCGCACTCATAATCTCAAAAACTTTTCGATCAAGTTTCCTCTTGGCAAAGTCTCGGTTGTTACCGGAATGTCAGGGTCAGGGAAAAGCTCGCTTGTTTTCGATACGCTCTATGGCGAAGCTTATCGCCGCTATGTGGAAAGTCTATCGAGCTATGCCCGTCAATATCTAAAACAGATGTCAAAACCCGATTTGGACGGAGTGGAAAATCTTCCTCCAGCCATTGCGGTTAAGCAGGCGCGATCGGGGCTTAATCAGCGTTCGACAGTTGGAACGATGACCGAGCTTACCGATGTTTTGCGGATATTGTTTGGCCACCTTTCTAAAGTCTATTGCTGCGGGCAAGAACTCGTCAAAGCCACAGGACCTTATATGGCCCAGGATGCGATGAGTCATTTTTCAGGCCAGAAGTTACTGTTTCTCGCGCCGCTGGATGCCTGGGGTAAGTTGAAGGCCGCTGATCTGAAACCTCAACTTGAGGCGCAAGGTTTTACGCGTTGCTTTGTCGATGGCGAAGTGAAAAAAATCAGTGATGTGAAGGCCACGGATTTAAAACGATCGATGATCGTGGTGGATCGGTTGACGGCCACTGAGGATAACGCCTCGCGCATGATCGAAGCCTCGGAACTAACTCTGAGACTTGGTCGCGGCAAGGGTGTGGTTCGGGGCGATAAACTTGAGCGAGCCTATAATAAGCAGCTTGCTTGTCCGTCGTGCGGAACGGTTTACGTCGATCCCTCACCGACTCTTTTCAATCATAACCATCCCCAGGGCGCCTGCGAGAAGTGCCAGGGTTTTGGTCGTATGCCGATCAAGGATCGTGCGAAGATCACGCCTGATCTGGAAGGATCGGTGTCTACGGAAAGTGTCTCGCCTTGGAACTTCGGCGAGCACAAAGTTTATTATCGCATTGCAAAGAAGAGCGCGAAGACGCGTGGCATCGATGTGACCAAACCATTTAAGAATTTTACCGCCACCGAATGGAAATGGCTTTATGAAGGGGATGGTGGGGAATTTGATGGGGTGAATGGATACTTCGCTTATCTGGATACCAAACGGTATAAGGCGCATTATCGGATTCATGCCGCGCGATTTACCACCTATGTGCTTTGTGATGAATGTCATGGTTTTCGTTTGAATCAAAAGGCGCGAGCTTGTCAAATTGATGGCGAAAACTTCGTCGATGTTGTGAAATATTCCATTGCGGAACTGCAGGGCTGGTTTCAAACTCTTGCCGAGAAGAAAGATGCGCGCGGCGCGGCTGTGGAAGAGGCGACGACGGAGGGTAGCCTGCGGCTGTCCTATTTAATCAAGATGGGACTTGGGTATTTGAGTTTGCATCGCAGTGCGCGGACCTTGTCGGGCGGTGAAGTTCAGCGGATTAATATGGCCCGAAGCCTTGGGAGTGCCTTGACGGGAACTCTTTTTTGTCTTGACGAACCATCGGTCGGGCTTCATGCACGGGATAGTCGTAATCTTTTAGGCGTGATTTTAGAACTGCGTGATCAAGGCAATACGATCGTTATCGTTGAGCATGAAAAGACGATTATTCGCGGCGCGGAATATCTGGTCGAAATCGGACCCGGCGCTGGTCATCGCGGAGGAAATCTCGTTTATTCCGGTGATCCCAAGAAATATAAGTTCGAAGAGAAAGAATGGCCGAAAGGTCGTCCGCTGTCGGCGAAAGAAAAGTATTTGGTTTTGAAGAATGTCACGACGCATAACCTTAAAAACTTGGATGCTAAGATTCTGGTGGGTGGACTCAACGTTGTCTGTGGTGTTTCGGGTAGCGGGAAGACAAGTTTAATTCGTCACACCCTTTATCCTTTGCTGGCTCTTGCCCTGGGGCAAGACCTTGATGATGAGGCCAGCGAAGGCGATGAGAAGACAGGGATCCTCGGTCCGGCTGATGTGGTGAAGACGATATCCTCGGTTCACTTTGTGAGTCAGGAAAGTATAGGCCGCTCAACTCGTTCGACTATCGCGACTTATCTTGGCTTTTACGATGATATTCGAAAGCTGCTTTCGACGACGCCGAGTGCAAAAGCTTTGGGGCTCACACCTGGATTCTTTAGTTTCAATGTTCCAGGTGGTCGCTGCGAAACGTGTAAAGGTCTTGGGTATGTCGTTGAGGATTTATCTTTCCTCGGCGAAATGCCCGTGACCTGCAGCACTTGTCGCGGAATGCAGTTTAACGATGATGCGTTGGCGATCACGTATCGCAATCGAAACCTTCACGATATTCTGCAGCTCACTATTGATGAAGCGCGAGAATTCTTTTTTGAAACGCCTAAACTTTCTAAAGCTCTCGATCAAATCATCGGCATGGGTCTTGGGTATGTGCGCCTTGGGCAAAACACGTCTTCGTTCTCGGGCGGCGAGGCGCAGCGACTCAAATTGCTTCGCTTACTTTTAGACGCAGTTGACCGAAAGCCTTGCTGTCTTATCTTTGATGAGCCGTCGACAGGCCTGAGTGACCGTGATGTTCAGCAACTTTTGCTCCAACTCTTGCGCTTACGTGATGCTGGGCATACAGTCATCGTCGTTGAGCATCATTTGGGGCTGATTTCCGCTGCGGATTGGTTACTCGAAGTCGGGCCGGAAGCGGCCGCTGCGGGTGGGACCATGGTCTATCAAGGACCTGCCGCGGGGATACTGACGGCGAAGGATTCGCGCACAGCCCCCTTTCTCGAATGACCGATATGAGGTGAATCTTGAGCAAGCATTCCGATACGATTAATCACGTCACTGTGAAAACCTTGCTCAAGCGGAAACTCGACAAACAAAAGATCTCGATGGTTACCTGTTACGATGCCGCGTTTGGTGCCATCATCGAACGCTCGGGCATCGATATGGTTCTCGTCGGTGATTCGATGGGAAATGTGGTTCTAGGTTATAAAGACACGATTCCTGTAACTATGGACGATATGGTCCATCATACCAAAGCGGTTTCCCGCGTTGTGAAGCGGGCCATGCTCGTCGCCGATCTTCCATTCATGTCCTATAATATTTCTCTTGAGCAGGCG
>JAZKGL010000193.1:0-13949 GCA_040385935.1 Bdellovibrionota bacterium | reverse complement strand
GCCGATGTTTCACGTGAAACATCGGCCTTAGTATCTATCACGCCAAATTGGCAGAAGATTATGCGCGAGCAGAGATCAAGTAAGCGATGATGAAGCCCATGATCGCTTGGAATTCGATAAGAGCCAAAGCAATGATCATCGGTGTGAAGACCTTGTCAGCAGCAGTTGGGTTACGAGCGATACCCGAAAGTGCTGCATCAGCTGCACGGCCTTGACCAAGTGTTCCGCCGAGAGCCGCGAGGCCGATCGCGAGTGCTGCACCGATAGCCACGAGACCACCGCCAACAGCTTGGTTACCTTGGCCAGCAACCGCTGCGTCTTGAGCGAAAGCAACAGAAGACGTGAGAACTGCAACAGCAGCCGAAGAAAGAGCCATAGAACGTTTCATAAATACCCCATCAAACATTAGAAAAATCAGTGATCGTGCGATATCGCCATCGAAATATAAATGCCGCTCAGCAGTGTAAACACAAAGCTTTGCAGACAGGCTACGAGCAGGCCGAAGAACAGAAGCATCGACGGCAGCACCAGCTTAGTCAAACTCGTAAAGACCGAGAGGACCAAGTGATCACCAAAGATGTTCCCGTAGAGACGCAGAGCGAGCGATACTGGACGAACCATCATGCCGATAATCTCGATTCCGAAGATCAAAGGCATCATGAGCAGTATCGGACCTGCGTAAATCTTCAGGTAGCCAAGAAACCCGTGTTCCTTGATACCCGCGGCGTTGAAGACGAGAAAGATGAACAAGCCTAGTACGAGGTTTGTACTGAAGCTCTCGGTGGCAGGCGTGAAGCCCGGGACCAAGCCCGTGAGGTTGCTCACAAAAATAAAGAGAAAAACGCCAAACATTGAAGACAAGAAAGGGCCTGCGCGATCGGGGCCGATCACGTTATTTGCAAGATCGTGAACGAATTCCATCACGGTCTCAACGATGCTACGAAGACTGAAAGTACCGCTTGGAACAACGTCCACGCCGGCAGCTGCGACTCTAGCCTTGTAAACAAGACCGATGATCACTGTCAGCAAAAGCGTCAAAAGCGAGCCCACCACAGGTTTCCAGTCTTCCATCTGATGATGGTCAAGACCAAATCCATGAAGCAAAAACTCGTAGTAACTGATGATCGGCGCTCCTGTACCTGCAGCGAATGCGGCAGAACTCACAGGGAGTGCTGAAAGCGAGGCGAGGATTTTGAGCGACTTGTTTGTCATATGAGGACAATCCCTTTTTTGCTCGACCACTATTAATAAAATGGATTTCTTTACTATCGCAATTCCACGCGAATGAACAGTCCAAAATGCAAGCATTTTAGGTCTCAGGACGCCGAAGATGAGGAGTAAGTTTTCAAATACGAAAGCACCAAAAGAGTCGTTAAAAGAAAGAGGGATACGAGAGATCCGATAGCAATAAAAAGTCCCGGAAGTTGATACAAAACAATGAGAGCGTACAGCGCTGCAATCAAGCCAAGAAACTTAATGGCGCTACCGACTAAAAGTCCTGTTTTTAAACGCGCACTCGACTTTCCTGTTTGCATCACAGTCACAAGGCCGCCGTAGATCTTCATAAGAAAAAGAAAGTTGAGAGCGAACAGAATATAACCTGAAATCAGCCCCAGTCCTTCCTTTGACTCAAGTCGAGCGGCGCATAAAAGAAGAGCTAGAAGGCCAGCCGCCAAGACCAAAAACATTTTTTTATCAGGACCTTTTGTCATCTTTAGGCTCACTCACTTTGGCTGAAGCTTCATTCGCTTTTTGGTCGCGGACCAGGACGCGAAGCATGACATACCAAGAGCGGAAGATCAGAAGCAAGGCCAAAACGTAGGTGACAGAAGACCAGTTAAAATCCTTGGGATACTTCTCGTTCAGATATTCTGCCGCATAGTAGGCGACAACTACGGCAGCTACAGTTTCAAAGTTGGCGCCCATCACCAAGCCAAATTTATTCAGATCCTTCATGGATTTTCTGTCCCTTTCGAAGAGTGAAAGAACGTTTCGTCATAGCAACTTTTTTGACAGCGCAAAAGCCGTCAGCGACACTTTATCCACAAGCAAAAATCACCCGTAACCCACTAGAATTAAATACCAAATAAAGAGTCTAAATGGCCTTGTGCTGCAGGCAAGCACTGTGGTAGTTTCTTGAGTTCTCTCTGTCAAGTTCGACTGACAAAAGTAACTGTTTGGCTGCAGGATCCTAAAGCGATGCAAACGAGTCTTCCTCCATCAGGTCCTACTCCTATGGCGATAACCCCGTCCACTCCTGAAGCACCTCAGGACATCTGGACGCGTATGAAGGATTCTCTGCGCGAGCTAATCGCCCCTGATGAGTTCGCCCGTTGGATAGAGCCCCTGCGTTCAAAGGTCGTTGGCAGTAGCGAGATCATCATTAGTTTTCCCGACATGGCTGCTTACCAGAAAGTTTTTGGATCCTATATGGATAACATCGACTACTGCAAGGCCACGCTCGGAATCTCCGCTCTTGTTCGTTATGAAATCGAAGGCACCGAGAC
Source organism: Bdellovibrionota bacterium (assembly GCA_040385935.1). GTDB lineage: Bacteria > Bdellovibrionota_B > Oligoflexia > Oligoflexales > Oligoflexaceae > Oligoflexus. The sequence goes on along the minus strand of JAZKGL010000193.1, from coordinate 11,442 downwards.
CCGCGACTCGGAAACGCTTGAGCACATGGATTTTTATCCCGACCTTACGCCTTCCCCTGAAAGCTTTCCAAGCCCTGTGCCGCAAAGCATAGACGTCAAAGAAAATTCCAATACGATCGCCCGCGCGCTCACCCTGCAGTCGCAGCTTAACGTCGAATACATCTTTGAAACCTACGTCAACGGTCCAAGCAATCAGTTTGCACACGCCTCCTGCCTTGCGGTTGCCGATGCACCGGGCCAGATTTATAACCCGCTTTTTCTCTACGGCGGCACCGGTCTCGGTAAGACCCACCTCTTGCACGCCGTGGGTAACCGAGTCCTCAAAGCCAAGCCAGGCGCGGTGATCACCTACATTACCTCCGAACGTTTTATGAACGAGATGATCTACTGTCTTCGCTTCAATAAGATGTGGGACTTTAGACGTAAGTATAGAAACTGCGATGTTTTGCTGGTCGATGACATTCAGTTCGTCTCAGGCAAGGAGCGCACGCAGGAGGAATTCTTTCATACCTTTAACGCTCTTTATGAAGCGAAAAAGCAGATTATCGTGACCTCGGATATCTTCCCGCAGGATATTCCCGATATCGAGGATCGGCTGCGTAACCGCTTTCAATGGGGCCTTATCGCCGACATTCAAGCGCCCGATATCGAGCATCGCGTCGCGATCCTTATGAACAAGGCGCAAAAACAAGGCATCTTGCTTAAAACCGAAGTCGCCGAATACATCGCCACGCATGCGAAAGGCAACATCCGCGTGCTCGAGGGCGCTCTTCGCCGCGTCATCGCCTTTGCAGCCCTGCAGGGCCGTCCTATCAACACTCAGCTGGCGTCCGAGATCCTCCAAGACATCCTCGTCGATAAGCAGGACTCGTCGATCTCAGTCGAATCGATCCAAAAGATCGTGGCCGATCACTTTAAACTCAAGGTTGCCGACCTTAAGAGTAAGAAGCGGCATCGCGCTTTGTCCGTTCCAAGACAAATCGCTATGTATTTGGCCCGTGTTCGTACCCAGTCCTCTTATCCTGACATCGGTGGAATCTTCGGCGGCAAGGATCATACGACAGTGATGCATGCCGTGAAGAAGATCGAAAAGGATAGAAAGAAGGACTTAGAACTCAGGTCTCAGCTCGAAGTTCTCGAGCGCAAATTGGACCAGATCACATAATAGGCAGACCGTTTACCCTGTGCATAACCCTGTGGAAAAGCTGTGGATAACCTGTGGATAGATTTCAAAGAAAAGTTATCCACAATTTAATCCACAACCTTATCCACAAGTTTTCCACAGCTTTTCCACAGGCAATTTTTCCGAATTTTCGAGTAGTCTTAAGTACTTGACGAGTTATCCCCCTTTTAGGGCTCACAACTACTACTTCTACTATCAAAGAGGATATAAATAACTTCTTTCAAAAGAAGTAGTCACTCGGGAGATTTCAACATGAGAGTGAAAGTCGATAAGGCCCAGCTCAGTACCGCAACATCAAGATCTCAAGGCGCAATGACCGAGCGTAACTTGGCGCAGATAGGTTTCCGTGCTGCCAACGGTCAACTCGAACTCACAGCTGCTGACCGTGTGATCGCCATCTATTCGAGCTTCGACTGCGAGGTCCTTGAAGAAGGTACCGTTTTCGTTCCCGCTAAGCTGTTCTCAGACGTCGTTCGTGAGCTACCTGAGGGTCAGGTCGAATTCTACGAAGAACCGTCTCAGGTGGTCCTTATCGCTGGCGAGAAGAGGGAGTTCACAATGAAGCTCCCGAAGATCGAGGACCGAGCTTGGCAGGAGCCCCTGCATTTCGATGGCGCTCTGGAAGTCGCCCTACCCTGCGATAAGCTTGCATACGTCATTGAGCAGGTCCAATTTTGTGTTGTCACAGATTCGCCTCGTAACTATGGATCGGTCGGTTATCTGCATCGTCCAAACAACCAGGCTCTTCGCCTCGTCGGAACCGATGGTTATCGCCTCTCCTATGCCGAAGTCGATTTGGACCTTCCTGTCGAGTTTTTGAAAAGCGGCGTCTGTCTATCGAAGCGCGCTTTGCAAGAACTCCAAAAGATGTGCGGCGAAGGCTTTGAGACGATTTCTCTCGCCATCGCGCCAGACCAAACAACACTCGAAGCGCGACTTCCTGGTTATCAACTTTTCGTAAGGCTTTCTGCCGTGCGTTATCCCAACTATTTCGGAGTGCTTCCGAAGCAAATTGGAAGCGCTGTGAAGGTGCAAAGACCCTACCTTCAAAACGTCGCGAAACGCGTACTGCTAGCCTCCGACAAGACACGTGCTTTGCAGTTGTGCTTTTCAGATTACTCGCTTACCCTTAGGTCGCGGACTCTAGGCAGCTCGGAAGGACAAGAAAGCATCGCTTTGGCGGATTACTGTGAAGGCGGCCGCGAGCTTGCTATTAACGGCAAATTCCTCACCGACGTTTTCTCCACTATGTCGAGCGAAGAGGTAACGATCAACTTCGGATCGGATGAAGATCCCGTGGTCTTAGTTCCGTTCACAGAACCCGCCAGTTGCCACTCGATGCATGTCTTGGTGCCCATTAAAGAAAGCTAAAAGGATGGATATGAGCGCAAATCCAGAATCGACAGGTGATGTATCTCGTCCCGTGAATGCTACGCCTGACAATCAGGGTTATACGGCTGATAATATTCAAGTTTTGGAAGGGCTCGAAGCGGTTCGAAAACGCCCTGGTATGTATATCGGTTCCACCTCGATCGATGGTCTCCACCACCTTGTGTATGAGATTGTGGATAACTCCATCGATGAAGCCATGGGCGGACACTGCGACCTCATCGAAGTGATTTTGCACATCGATGGTTCAGCCTCTGTGCGTGATAATGGACGTGGAATTCCCGTCTCCATTCACCCGAAAGAAAACCGCAGTGCACTTGAAGTCGTCATGACCGTACTTCATGCCGGCGGTAAATTTGATGATAAAGCCTTTGCCTTCTCCGGTGGTCTCCACGGCGTTGGCGCATCGGTTGTTAACGCCCTCTCAGAGTGGTGTCAGGTCGAAGTTCGTCGCGATGGGAAGGTTCACCTTCAGCGCTATCAACGCGGAACTCCTGATAGCCCTCTATCGGTCACAGGCACTACCGAGGAACACGGAACGTTCACTACGTTCAAGCCCGATCCTACAATTTTCCCCGATACAAACTTCGTGTTTGAAACTTTGATGCGCCGTCTTAAAGAACTAGCGTTCCTTAACCGCGGTCTGCACATCGTTCTCACCGACGAGCGCACCGATCAGACAGCCGATCTCAAATTCGAAGGTGGCCTCGTCTCCTACTGCGAATTTCTCGCCAAGGGCAAAAACCCTTTGCAAGACAAGCCGCTCTATATTTTCGGTCAAACGCTCAACGACAAAGGCGCTATTCAAGGCCAAGTCGAAGTCGTTTTGCAATGGACTGACGCCTATAACGAAAGCATCTTTTCTTTCGTAAACAACATCCATACGGCCGATGGCGGAACGCATTTAACAGGGCTTAAGGCCGCTCTTACCCGCGTTGTGAATCAGTTTGCTGAATCCTCAGGCATGCTCAAGACGTTCAAAGACGGCATTACGGGCGAGGATATCCGCGAGGGTCTCGTCGGTATCTGTTCGGTACGCGTGAAAAACCCTGAATTTCAAGGTCAAACCAAGACCAAGCTCGGCAGCACCGAGGTTCGGGCCTGGGTTGAGAACACCGTAGGCGAGAAGCTTACCGACTACTTCAACGAAAATCCCAACGTCGTTCGCCGCATCATTCAAAAAATCATCGATGCCGCTCGCGCCCGTATCGCAGCAAAGAAGGCTCGCGAACTCACCCGCCGCAAAGGGGCTTTGGACTTTGCTGGTCTTCCAGGAAAGATGGCCGACTGTCAGTCGCGCGAACCCAGCGAATGCGAACTTTTCCTCGTCGAGGGTGATTCAGCCGGTGGTTCGGCTAAGCAGGCTCGTGACCGTAGAGTGCAGGCTGTGCTTCCTCTACGCGGTAAGATTCTCAACGTCGAGAAAGCCCGCTACGATAAGATGCTGTCATCGACTGAGATCAAGCTTTTGATCAAAGCGATCGGCACAGGCATCGGTAAAGAAGACTTTGATATCTCAAAGATTCGTTATCACAAAATCGTGATCATGACCGATGCGGACGTCGACGGCGCCCACATTCGGACTCTTCTTCTTACGTTCTTCTTTCGGCAAATGCCGGAAATCATCGAACGCGGCTATCTCTACATCGCTCAGCCTCCGCTCTATAAATACAAAAAAGGCAAAGTTGAGCGTTACCTCAAAGACAATCGCGAACTCCTTGAGTTTCTATCGGACACCGGTATGAACAACATCGAGATCAAAGACTCGCTCGGCCGCGTGCTCGATCGCACTGTGGTCAAAGGTTTGATCTCCAAATACGCTCGCTACAGCGATCTGTTGGACCTTGCAACCAAGCGCCGGGCGCGGGGTGTGGTCCAGTATCTTCTCGATCACAGCGATATCGATGCGGCTTCGATGGTTACCGAAGACTCCGCTCAGGCTCTCATGCAAGAGATCACCAAACACATCGACAGCCAGGGCTCACGCTTTCACGCGCAGGGCAGTGTCGTCTTCGATCAAGAGTACAGCCGCTATAAAATCTTGATTGAGACTGTTATCAAAGACGTTCCGCGTGTCACGACGGTCGATGCTCCCTACTTTCAAAGTGGTGAGATGACTGAGCTTCGCCGTATTCGTAAGCAAATTGAAGAAATCGCGGTCGCTCCGTTTACCTTCGAACGTCAAGGCAAAGCCACGCCGAAAGAAAAAGCGGAAGTGGAAGATGACGCCGCGCCAGGTCCAGTGACCCTCAACTCGCGCAATGGTCGCCTTGCGAGCCTCGAAGAACTCCGAGACTTCATCGTAGCCGAGGGCCGCAAAGGCGCCTACGTACAGCGTTATAAAGGTTTGGGTGAGATGAACCCCGATCAGTTGGCGGAAACCACAATGGAAGCCACCAAACGCACACTTCTTAAAATCGAAATCCAAGATGCGATCGAAACCGATCTCTTGTTCAGCTGTCTCATGGGTGATGACGTTGAGCCACGGCGTGAATTCATTCAGTCGAATGCATTGAACGTCAAGAACTTGGACGCTTAAGGGAAGACCATGGAAAACGCAAATATCGTTCCTATCCATATTGAAGACGAACTTCGGGCGTCGTTTCTCGACTACTCGATGTCCGTTATCGTCTCGCGTGCTTTGCCGGACGTTCGTGATGGTCTAAAGCCTGTCCATCGCCGTATTCTCTTTGCGATGCATCAGATGCGAAACTATTATAACCGCCCTTATTTGAAGTCGGCGCGTATCGTCGGTGACGTTATCGGTCGCCTTCACCCGCACGGCGATTCCTCGGTTTATTTTGCTCTCGTTCGTATGGCGCAAAGCTTTTCGCTGCGTTATCCCCTCGTCGACGGCCAAGGCAACTTTGGTTCGATCGATGGTGATATGCCGGCCGCGATGCGTTATACCGAGGTTCGCCTTGAAAAGCTTGCCGATCAGATGATTGCCGACATTGAAAAAGACACGGTCGACTTCGGACCCAACTACGATAACAAGGAAGAAGAACCCCTTGTTCTTCCCACTCGTTTCCCCGCGTTGATCGTCAACGGAGCGAGCGGTATTGCCGTTGGTATGGCGACGAACATTCCGCCCCACAACCTCGGCGAAATTCTTGATGCTCTCCTTGCGTTGATCGACGATCAGAGCATTACGATCGAGCAGCTCATGCAGTACGTGCATGGCCCTGACTTTCCGACAGCCGCTCTGATCTATGGCCGCAGCGGGATCCAGCAGGCCTACCTCACCGGTCGTGGATCGATCAACATGCGCGCTCGCGCCCATGTCGAAGATCTTGCCAACGGTCGCCAGCGCATCATCGTCACTGAGCTTCCGTATCAGGTGAATAAAGCTGCGTTGATCGAAAAGATCGCTGACCTCGTCAACGAGAAGCGAATCGAAGGCATCTCAGATCTTCGCGACGAGTCGGCGCAGGAAGAAATTCGTATCGTGATCGAGTTGAAGAAAGGTGAGATGGGCGAAATCCTTCTCAATAACCTCTTTAAGCTCACGCCGATGCAGACTAGCTTTGGTGTGAATACCGTGGCTCTCGTCAACGGTATTCCAAAGATTTTGAACCTCAAGGAAATCCTTGAGCAGTTCTTTTATCACCGTAAAGAAGTCGTTATTCGCCGGACAGCTTTCGAGCTGAGAAAAGCCGAAGAACGCGCTCATATCCTCCTCGGTTTGAAGGTTGCGGTTGAGAATCTTGATGAGGTGGTTCGCATCATTCGGGCCTCGATTGACAGTGACGCCGCTCAGCTCGAACTCATTGCAAACTTTGAGCTTTCTGACATTCAGGCCAAAGCGATTTTGGACATGCGCCTTTCGCGTTTGACAGGCCTTGAGCGTGACAAGATCGTGAGCGAGTATGCCGAACTCATGAAAGTGATCGAGGATCTCAAAAATATTTTGGCAACGCCTTCGCGCGTCATCGAAATCATTCGCACCGAAGTCAGCGAGCTTCGCGAGACCTTCGGTGATGAGCGCCGCACAGAAATCGTGGCCTCCGATGCCGATGATTTCTCGATGGAAAGTCTCGTAGCCGATGAAGAGGTCGCTGTTGCGATCACGCATGCCGGTTACGTTAAACGAACGCCTATCGACGATATTCAAGCGCAAAAACGCGGCGGCAAAGGCCGTTCGGGTATGAAGACCAAGGCTGACGATGTTGTGCGCGATCTTTTCATCACGTCCAACCATCAATCGCTCATGTGCTTTACCGATCAGGGGCGCGTCTACGAACTTAAAGTCTATCGCCTCCCAGAAGTCGCTCTAGCCGGCCGTGGGGCTCACTTTGCTAACCTCATCAAACTCACCGCCGACGAGAAGGTTGTCTCCGTCCTTCCGGTCAAAGAGTTTGTTGCCGGGAAATACATCATGTCGGTCACAGCCCAAGGCTATGTGAAGAAAACCGATCTGATGGCCTACTCCAGCCTTCGCCAGACAGGGATCATCGGGCTTAAGCTCGAAGATGGCGATCGCTTGATTGACTGTAAGATCACTTCAGGCAGCGAGCATATTTTGATCGCCACCAAGTTTGGTAAAGCGATTCGTTTTGATGAAACGCAGGCAAGGCCTATGGGCCGAACCTCGCGCGGCGTGACCGGTATCAAGTTCTCGGAAAAAGGCGATGAAGTGATAGGCGTGGCGGTTGTGAATAACACCGACTCTATCCTTTCGGTCTGTGAGAACGGTTACGGAAAACGCACACCGATCGAAGAGTATCGCGTGCAAACCCGTGCGGGTAAAGGCATCTACACTATCAAAGTGACTGATCGTAATGGGCCAGTCGTTGGTATTCTTCAGGTTGCGCCAGATGATCACTTGATGGTAATGACCTCGAGCGGCAAAGTTATGCGCTTTACCGTCGCTGAGGTTGGGATTATCGGCCGTCTGACGCAGGGTGTTCGACTTATGAACGTCGATCCCGGCGAGAAGATTATAAGCTTGGCTAAGATTCAAAGAATCGGTGGCGAAGATATTCAGGAAATTGGTGAAGAAGGTAAAATTGCCAATCCTGCGCCTGAGGACGACGAAGGCAGTTTTGACCAAGACATAGAAAACGATACTGACCTCGATGAGTCCGACGACTCGGAGGGCGGAGAAACGGAATAAGATAAGATGCAGATCGATCGCCAGACCGTCGAAAAGGTAGCCCGCTTAGCTCATATTCACCTTTCTGAAGAAGAAATTGAATATTATCAGGGGCAACTCGGAAGTGTTCTCGACTATATGCAGCAGATTCAATCGGCTGCTGATCAACTTCCAGCGGAATGGCGAGCGGACATCGCAGGGACCTCTTGTCCTGAGCGTTTAGATGAGGCAAAACCCTCTCAGATTATTGAGAAGGTCCTCCAAAGCGCTCCCAAGGTTGTTGGTACAGCGTTTCAGGTACCAAGGATCATTGAGTAGGACTCTACTGGGGAATTTGCGATGAGTTTAGATCAGGTCCAATTGAGCGCATGCGAGATCGCAAGTGCTGTGAATGAGGGAAGTCTCAAGGCGCGAGACATCGCCCAAGCTTTTCTTGATCGAACCGACGATCTGAATCGTGAGCTTAATTCCCATGTATTTTGGGACAAAGAAGCCGTTTTTAACGAAATGGAAAAGCAGCTCGATTATATCGAAGCGGCTCGTCACGCTCACAAGTCCCTGCCGCTAGCCGGCGTTCCCATAGCCATCAAAGACAACATCATGGCCGAAGGTCATATCGTAAGCTGCGGCTCGAGGTTCCTTCAGAACCACCGAGCGGCCTACGATGCGACCGCCGTCCGTCAACTCAAGCAGGCCGGAGCCATCCTTTTGGGTCGAACCAATATGGATGAATTCGGTATGGGCTCTTCGAATGAAAATTCGGCTTGGGGTCCTGTTCGCAATCCTTGGAATCGGAGCCACGTCTCGGGCGGATCCTCAGGTGGATCGGCCGCGGCTGTTGCCGCCGGCATGGCTCCTTTGGCCTTGGGCTCTGACACTGGTGGATCGGTTCGTCAGCCTGCAAGTTTTTGCGGAGTGCTCGGACTTAAGCCCAGCTATGGCGCTGTAAGCCGTTATGGTCTTGTTGCCTACGCCTCTTCCTTCGATCAGATTGGTCCCATTGGCCGAACAGCGAAGGACCTCGCGCGAACCTTTGATGTCATTCGTAAGCACGATCCTTTGGACTCGACCTCAGTCGATACCCAGCACATGGGATCAACCGAGGCTCAGCTCGAAAAACCATTGGAAGGTTTGACGATCGGCATCGCCGATGAGCTGCTCGCTGAAGGCATCGACGAGGATGTGCGCAAAGCGTTTATGGAAAGTCTTGAGCACTATAAGACTCTAGGCGTCACCGTGAAAACCATCACGCTGCCAAACCTCAAACACAGTATCCCGGCCTATTATATTCTTGCTACGGCCGAGGCCTCTTCGAACCTTGCGCGCTTTGATGGCATTCGTTTCGGTGTTCGTACACCTAAGCCAGGCGCCAGTCTCAAAGAACTTTATATGACCTCGCGCAGCGAAGGTTTCGGGCGCGAAGTGAAACAGCGCATCATGCTTGGCACTTACGTTTTATCGTCGGGTTACTACGATGCGTATTATGCGAAAGCCAACCGCGTTCGGGAACTTATCCGCCGCGATTTCCAAGCCGCCTTTGATAGCGGTGTGGATATGATCGCGACCCCAACAGCGCCGACAACGGCTTTTGCTTTGGGCCAAAAGACGAATGACTCTCTGTCCATGTATCTTATGGACATTTACACGATCGCAGCCAACCTCGCTGGAATACCTGCCCTATCGCAGCCTATCGGTCTTGACCGCAAAGGCTTGCCCATCGGGCTCCAGCTAATGGGCAAAGTCCATCACGAAGGCGAGCTGCTCAGGAGCGCACATCAATATGAACAGTCTAAGCGATGGTCCGAGCGGCCAAAGTTTTAAAGGTCTACTGGCACGTTATGAGCCTGTTCTAGGGCTCGAAGTGCATTGTCAGCTCAATACGGCGAGCAAACTTTTTTGTTCGTGCAAAACTGATTTTGGTGCTTCACCCAATCAGAACACATGCCCTGTGTGTCTTGGTCTTCCGGGTGTTCTGCCGACTATCAATCACACGGCTGTGGACTATGCGATTCGCATGGCCCTGGCGATCAACGGTCAGATTCGGGAAAAAAGCGTATTTGCGCGAAAACAGTATTTTTATCCCGACCTTCCCAAAGGCTTTCAGCTTACCCAATACGATCTTCCTTACTGTGAGAACGGCTACATCGATCTCGATAACGGCCGCCGCATTCGGATTGAGCGCATTCATATGGAAGAGGATGCGGGCAAAAATATTCACGGCGACAGCGCGTCTTATGTGGATTTGAACCGTGCAGGGACTCCCCTGCTTGAGATCGTCACAGCGCCTGAGTTTCACAGCGCGGAAGAAGCTGTGGATTATTTGCGTAAGCTGCGGGCGATCGTTCGCTACCTTGGGATCTCGGATGGAAACATGGAAGAGGGTTCGTTTCGCTGCGATGTGAACATATCCCTTCGTCCGCGTGGAACCGAGAAACTTGGAACTCGAACTGAAATCAAGAATGTGAATAGCTTTAGAAACGTGGAAAAAGCCATCGCTTACGAGATCATGCGGCAAGCCGATATGCTTGACTCGGGTGAGAAGATTCGTCAGGCGACCTTGCTTTTTGATGCCGCTACCGGTCGCACGCAAGAGATGCGAAGCAAGGAAGATGCACACGACTATCGCTATTTCCCTGAGCCCGATCTTGGGCCTCTGTATATTTCATCCGAGCGAGTGAATGAGACGCGATCCAAAATCCCTGAGCTTCCGCAAATGAAGCAAAAACGGTTTATGGATGAATTTCAGATTCCTCAGGCCGATGCCGCTCAGCTCACCGAAGAGATCGAGCTTTCTACTTATTTTGAAGAAGTTGTCGCCAAAGTTCAGGGCAAGGTTGCGCCGAAGATCGTTTCCAACTGGATCAACACCGAGTATCTGCGCGAGCTAAACAATCGCGGCGGATCCTGGGCCAAGCCCCTGCTCACTACGGATTCGCTGGCCGAACTTCTTAGATTTCTTGGGGATGGAACAATTTCTGGTAAGATTGCCAAAACCGTCTTTGAAGAAATGCTTGAGAAGAATGAGTCGGCTAAGGCTATTATTGAAGCCAAAGGCCTCGTGCAGATTTCCGACACGGGCGAGATCAATACAGTCGTCGCCGATATTATCGCGCAATTTCCTGATCAGGTCGCCCAACACCGAAGTGGCAAACCTAAGGTGTTTGGTTTTTTAGTGGGTCAGGTTTTGAAGGTTTCTCAAGGGCGTTTTAATCCGGCGCTGGTTAATCAATCTTTGAAAGAAGCTTTGGATGCCGAAGTCTGAATCCGCATTAAAGTCAAAACTTCTGGATGAACAAAAACTCGGTTTCTATACCGAGTTTTTTGTTGAGGCCGGGCGCCTTGATGAAAGTTCGCCGAGGTTTCAGTTTGGCAATCGTGAGTCATTTTTCGATCTTGCAAGTTTGACCAAAGGGCTTGCGACTGGTCCACTTGTGTATCACTTTTTAAAGGGGCATTTGAACACTCCTTTGAACGAATTAATTCCTGCCTTGCATACGCAAGGATACTCCAAAGCCGTTTTAGCCCTTACACCGAACGAATTACTCGCTCATCGCTCTGGTCTTTCAGGCTGGCGAAATTTGTGGATCACTCATCTTCGCGAAGGCCCACTCGACTCCCCTAAATTTCTAAATCCTCTGATTCAAAAAACCTTCGCTCGCATCAATCCCTCAAGTGATAAGGCCGACGTTTACTCAGACCTTGGGTTTATCCTGCTTGGATTTACTTTGGAGGCTTTCACCGGCCGATCGCTTCAGAGTCTTTGGCAAGAATTCTT
>JAZKGL010000192.1:0-1968 GCA_040385935.1 Bdellovibrionota bacterium | reverse complement strand
AAGCGCTATCCCGAGGGAATACGCACCATATAAAGCAACCCAGTCTTAAACGAATACCATCGCCAGCATATGCGAGACGACTTCTTTAAAAATTGTAAAAACTTAGCTCTCAAGCATCTCTTCAAACTTACTGTAAAATCCCCTAAGCCGCTTCGGCGTTAAAGCTCTTTTTCAGTCGAAGACTTCGGCGGCGGGATCTCCCGAATCACGCGTAATCTCTCAATTCGATGCCGATCAACTTCGGTTACTTCGAGAGTAAGATTCCCGTAGCTCACCTTCTGACCAATCTCTGGCAAATGGCCCAAGAGCTGAGTCATCCAACCTGCGATCGTATCCACTTCACCTTCGACATCTTCAGCAAACGATTCATCGATTTCAAATTGCTCGGCAAACTCCGAGATATTCACATAACCCGCGACGTCATAGACGTTCTCGGATATCAAAGTAATCGGTTCCTCTTCACTATCAAATTCATCCTGGATATCACCGACGATCTCTTCGAGAATATCTTCCATCGTCACAAGACCAGCGGTTCCGCCGTATTCATCGATGATGACAGCCATGTGGTTCTTGGACTGCTTTAGCTCTTTGAAAATTTCGATCAGATGCTTGCTTTCAGGAACAAACTGCGGCTCACGCATAATCTGCGTCACAGCAAAAGGCTTATTGCCACGCTTAGGATCAGCGAGGAGCTTCAGCACGTCTTTGGCAAACAAGATGCCCATGACCTTATCAATCTGCTCATCATAAACAGGCAAACGCGAATGCCCCGACTGCATAATGAGACGAACCGTCTCCTCAAGCGTGACACCTTTTTCAACAGCGATAATATCAGTTCGCGGGGTCATGATCTCACGGACCTTCGTCTCATCGAACTCAAATACGCCCGAAATCATATCCTTCTTCACATCCTCGAGCACACCCGATCGCTCACCGACTTCCAAGAGAAATTCAAGTTCCGCCTCGGTAATCGTTGGCTGAAGACTTTGATCACTCCCTAACGTGCGAATAATCCAGTTAGCAAAGTTCGAGAGCATCGCGATGAGCGGCTGAAGAATCTTATAGAGGACATACACGATGATCATCGCATAGTGGGCAACCTTCGGAAGGTGAGCACGCGCGATCGCTTTGGGAACCAAATCACAAAGGATCAAGATCACAAACCCAATGAGAAACACGCTCAGCGGAAGATTGAGTATCGCAAAACGCTGATACACCAAATCCACAACCAGCAGAGCAGCCGTTATGCGAAAGAAGTTGGAGAACAAGAGGATAGTGGTGAAAACCCGCGATGGATGCTGTAGCAAAAGCTGCATCGAGGGGTTGTCTTTATCGCCCGATTGAATCTTCCCACGCAGGGCTGAGACCGAAGTCACAGCCGTCTCTGCCGCCGAGAAGAAGCCGGTCGCGAGTATGCAGATGATAATGTAGAGAACCGAGAGTGCGTCGGACGAAAGCGCGCTGTCCATGGCTTAAACCTCAACCATACGTGCGCAATCAATCCAAAGCGGACCTTCCGGAAGCGATTCCAGATACTTCATAATCGTCTGTTGCTCTTTCGTCATGCGTTCTTCCTCGGCGGGATTCATATGATCATGCCCACAGAGGTGAAGAATTCCGTGTACCAGCAAAAATGCTATCTCGCGATCGAGCGCGTGGCCAATGTTTTTCGCATTCTCATGGGCTACGTTTGGACTGATCACGACATCGCCGAGCATTTCGGGTGGACCGTCATGCTCGGAATCGAAGTCCTCGCCCGTGGGCGTTTCAAATGCCAAAGGCTCTTCCCACTCCTGCTGAGGGAAAGACAAAACATCGGTGGACCGGTCTTTCTCGCGATACTGACGGTTGAGCGCCTGCATCTCCTCATCGGACGCAAAATCCCAAGATAGCTCAAAGGTGCTAACACCCAGGCCCGCGCAAATATGTTTGGTAAGGGATTCGATCTTATCGGGATCGATGCGGTAG
>JAZKGL010000191.1:0-4412 GCA_040385935.1 Bdellovibrionota bacterium | reverse complement strand
GGCTCCTTTTTCATAAGGACCCCCTGATCATGAACGTTAAGATTCTCGGACTGGCGCTCCTCGCCTGTAACACCGCCTATGCCTTCGAATCGACAAAAGTCCTTCCCAAAGGCGTTCGCAACCTCGACATCCGCTCGCTCTATACGCAGACGAGTAAAAAAACGGATTTGCATGGTGACGAGGTTTCCCTTGCTGTCGATCTTTATAAACCCCTGAAATTTAGCAATATCCTGCAGGGTGAAGAAGGTCTCAAGCGCACTCAGCTCAATGCATTTATGATAGCTCGTGGCTTTAAAGAAACCGATACGGTCGGTAATTTCCGTGCAAGTCTTAACGCACAGATCAACGTGTGGGCGCCCGTTTTAGCCTGGGGTATCACAGATAAAATTACTTTGGCCGGGGCGATGCCTTACTACAGTACGTCAACTGACATCAACGTCGGCTTTCGATCCAATGAAGGCGGCGACGCACTCCTTCGTGCATTCGAAGATCCGGCCGTAAACTATTATTATGCTGCCGTTGAAGCGTCCGATAAGTTTGCTAACGCGGTCGGACGTCTGAATGAACGTCTAGAAAAGAATGGTTATGAACCACTTGATTCGTGGAATCAGTCAGGCTGGGGCGATTTCACTTTAGCGGCCAAGGCCTTGGTTCAAGAGGGCCCGGTCCTTAGAACATCGACGACTTTCGGATTTAATGCACCGACTGGCCGAACCGATAACCCCAATATCCTCTCCGATTTGCCTTATGGCGATGGGCAATGGGATCTTTTCGCTCAGCTCACTCTTGATCAGATCATCAGCAAGAATTTTTTCATCAACCAGTTCGTAAAATACACCAACCAACTGCCTGATCGCAAAGAGATGCGCTGGAAGACTTTCGACGAAACCGTTGAGGCTACGCGTCATCAAACCGACTTTAAACTCGGTGATAAAGTGGATGCGGGTATCTCATTTCAATACGAGCAAGACAGCGGTCTCAACGCTGGGCTTGGCGGACTCTACTATCGCAAGTTTGGCGATCGATATGATGTCGATATCGTCGACGTAAAGAACGAGCTAAAACGCGCGACTGATCAAAACGCTCTCTACTGGCAAGCGCGCCTCGGTTATTCGACCGTCGAAGCTTACCGCCGTAAAGAGTTTGCTTTGCCTATGAGCGCGACCATTGAATACCGTAAACAGTATGAAAGTCAAAACCTAGCGGTGACCGACTTTACCCAAATCGATCTTAATCTCTTCTTTTAACGGAGAAAACAATGCGTCTCTCCTTTGCTTTTTTAAGCGCGGGCCTTTTAGCCTCGCTTCTGAACACTTCGTGCGGAAAATGGGCGAAGGCCAGTCCTGAAGCTGTTCAGACTATGCAGCGCCCTACTTATCCAAGCGTTTCAAACGATGTGTTTTCATTGAATTCGCCAAAGTCGTATATCAGTTACAAAGGCACGATGGTGATCTTTGACAAGACTGCGACGCCCATTGATACGGCTGAACTCATTGATGCCTCAGTTGATTCGCGCATGCGCTGGGCTGAGTCGAAGAAATTCCAGGATGACACCAACTATAACGCAGTCTATGGCGACGCTAATGCCACGGCCATTAACCAGCTGAAGCTTATGAAGGACGGACTTCAAAAGTTCGATCTGGACGCTTTGAGCAAGACCCCCATCAATCCAGAGGCTCGCCTAGCGAACGCTCAGACTTTGGTGAGCCGTGAGCTTGACCTGCTTCAGTTGCCTGCCGAGCAACGCGCTACGTTTGATGCCGACTGGGGTCACTACTGCGAAGCCAAAATTATTGAGTTCGCAGCTCATCCTCTTCTGGCCCAAAACGCTTTCAAATCGAAGCCCTCTCCGGCTCCGCTTTGCGAGGCGTATTACGCAGCAAATGCGTTCATGACAAGTCCGGACTGCACAGCGGAAAATGGCGATTATCTTCGCTGCATCTGGCTGGATGGGGTATCGAAAACCCGTTGGTTTACGTCCCCTCAGGAACCGACCGACGCCGAAGTCGCCCGCGTAAAAACCGAAAAACGCGCTAAGCTGGTCGGACTCTTCAGCGAGAGTAACTACCAAGCGACCAAAAGCGTTCTGGCCCTTTCAACGACAGCGTTCGTTGATACTGCGATTGGTAAGACTTATCTCAACAACAAAGAAAAGATTATCAACATCGCGGTTCGTCAAACCAAAGATACGGTTTGTGTTAGGGCCATCGTCAACGTCGGCAGTCAGGACTACTGTTCGCTCTTTAGTCTTTCGCCCGAGAAGATCAGTCCTAAACAAGTGATCGACGCGATGGAAGCCGTAGTCCCTTTAGCTACAGCCGTCACCGATTTACCCACTCCAGCTGGTCGCAGCTATTCGCTTCAACAGCTTCTGCAGTACGTGAACAAACGCCCAGGTATTGAGAACAGCGAAAGCGATCGATTGTTCCTCGATTTATCGGGTGTGACTCTCAACTCGCCGACGTTCTCGAAGTTCGGTGAATCGTTTGCGAACCTTGTCCCAGAGATTCGCTCAGGCCTCGGCGCTGAATTCTACGGTACGTTTAGTCCCGAGGATCGCATCGCCCGCGTAGCGAAGGTCTCTGCGATTCAAAATCAAGAAGCGCAAATGGATTTCGTCAACACAGAATATCGTCGCTACCTGGAGGCCGCAGGCGCGGGCTCAGAGCGCGGCGCGGCCTCGGCCAACCGCCCTGGTTTTGCCAAAGGATTTGTGCAGTATGAGATGATCTATCAGCAGGTAAATAATATCCTCAGTGCCGAACTCGCATTCGAGGACCAAGACCTCTATGCCTTCCGCGCTTGTCTGGACCTTAACACCAAGCAGAACATTCCATGTCCGCAAGGCTTTCAGTTGCGCTCTGAATTGACTTACTTACCCGCAACGCTGAACTGGGCTGAAGATGGCGGAAAGATCGAACTCTCTCTTCCTCTCACTCAGGTCGAAGCGATTGGTTTTGGACCGGTGGCGCGCAAGTCAGCCGATGAAACACCTTCGTTCTTCATGGACTTGCCGGCTAGTGAGACAGAGGGCAAAACTCTACGTTTTGAACTCTATCGCAACCGTTTGCTTGACGCGCTGGACATCATGACAGGCAAAGCTTTTATCGAAGATGCGTCAGCCCAGTATTATGAAGCAGGCATCTCGATGTGGGAAAATGTCGATTAAAAGCGGTAATTTCATTTCTTTTGAAACTAAGCCAGAAGGAGAGTATATTACTCTCCTTCTCTTTTTTACGTCCACTTCGGAGGATTGATTCGTGAGCCAGACCAAATTCAAAGCCCGTATTGCCGGCACTGGAATGTACGTCCCTCCCCGAGTCGTAACAAATAAAGACCTCGAAAAAGTCATGGACACGACCGACGAGTGGATTCGTCAACGTTCGGGCATAGAATCTCGTCACCATGTCGATGGACAAGGCACGGCAGATCTAGCGTATGAAGCCACTCTCAAGGCTCTGGCCGCTGCCAAATGTGAAGCTAAGGATATTGAACTCATTATCCTCGCGACTCTTTCACCGGACCATATGTTCCCCGGTAGCTCCGCGATCCTTCAGCATAGGCTTGGTCTTGAGACCACACCCAGTATGGATCTAAGAGCCCAATGCTCGGGCTTTCTCTACTCGATGAACGTCGCGAAAGCCTTTATCGAATCAGGCACCTACAAAAGAATTTTAGTAGTCGGTTCAGAGACTCATTCGCCAGTCATCGATATCACTACACGCGGACGCGACGTCGCCGTTCTCTTTGGTGATGGATCAGGTGCTGTCATCGTTGAGGCCGCTCCAGCAAACGACACCGCGTCCTATGTCGGCGACATCATCCTTCATAGTCAGGGTCAGTATGCAGATCGTCTTTGGATCGAGCGCCCCGGCACGCGCGGCGGCACCTGGCTGACCGAAGAGCATTTAGAAACGGGCAAACAATACCCGTATATGGAAGGCCGCTACGTATACAAACATGCGGTCGAACGGCTTCAGGAAGTTATCAAAGAAATACTAGAGAAAGAAAATCTCACTCTTGATCAAATCGATCACTTCCTCTTCCATCAAGCGAACATCCGCATCAATGAAAAAGTTGCGGAACTCATGAAAATTCCTCTCGAAAAATGTCCAAGTAATATCCAAAAGTATGGCAACTGTTCGGCTGCTTCGATTCCTATGCTACTCGACGAAACGGTTAAATCAGGTCGTATAAAACGTGGTGACACCATGCTCCTAGCCGCTTTCGGGGCTGGCTTCACATGGGCGGCAGGAGTCATCCGTTACTAGATTTTTCGTGTGAGAACACAAAATGTAGCAGGCGGCGTGGTCTCAATGTTGTTCGTTTAAGACTGGGGGGCTTTATACGGTGCGCTTTCTCTCGGGATAGCGCTTCGCTGGTGCCTCCGGCGGCATAAGAGGAGAGGCTCC
>JAZKGL010000190.1:0-1842 GCA_040385935.1 Bdellovibrionota bacterium | reverse complement strand
TTTGAAGCGGAAGATCCGACCTTCCATGTCGCCTACAATGCTGAGACGGGTCAAACTTTGATCTCGGGTATGGGTGAGCTTCATCTGGAGATTATCGTCGACCGCATGCTGCGCGAATTTAAAGTGGGCGCCAACATCGGTAAGCCTCAGGTGAATTATCGCGAGACGATTTCTGCTACAGCGAAGATGGATAAGACCTTCGAGCGCGAGACCGAGAAGAACCGGCAGTTTGCCCGCGTGCTCCTCGAAGTCGCGCCAGCGCCGGATGTCAGCGGCCTTCAGTTCGAATCGAAACTTCCCAAAGATAAGCTCAATGATGAAATGCTTCGCGCGGTCAAAGCCGGCGCTGAAGAGGCAATGCAGGTCGGCGTGATCGCTGCCTACGCGATGACCGGCGTTAAGATCACTGTGCTCGACGTGACTGTCGATCCCGAGCGATCGGATGCTATGTCGTTCAAAATCGCGGCAAGTATGGCGGCACGTGAGGCATTCCGTATCGCGTCGCCTATTCTGCTCGAGCCGACGATGTCGGTCGAGGTTTTGGTGCCAGATGATTTCCTCTCGAATATTATCAAGGATCTCAACAGTCGCCGTGCACGAGTGAATAATGTGGGTCTGAGAGGCCATCTGCAGGAAGTGGATGCTGTGGCTCCGCTCTCGGGAATGTTCGGTTATACGACCGATCTTCGCAGCATTTCGCAGGGCCGTGCGACCTACACCATGCGCTTTGCATCGTATGAACAGGTTCCTGATGCCGTTCTGAAACGCATCCTTGGCGGTGAGCATTGACCCAAGGTCACAAAGCCCGATCGAGACTCAATTTTGCGGCAAAAAAAATTGACAAAGGACGGGCGGACTTATAAAACAAGTCCACCTTCGGGGATATAGCTCAGTTGGTTAGAGCGCTACGTTGACATCGTAGAGGTCCACAGTTCGAGTCTGTGTATCCCCACCATAACTTTTCATTAAGTTGTGTGTAAAAAGGCCCTTCAGATTTATTTCTGAAGGGCTTTTTTGCGTTTCGCGGCTATTTCTAAGCTCAGATAATCCTCAAAGGCTTATCATCCAGAGCTTTGAGCGTTGATGAGAAAATGCGTTTCTTCCAACTTGAATCACCAAAATGCATGATGCTAATAATCACTGGCCGGGTATTGACTTGGTCACTGAATAACCATGCATGAAGGAGATTCTTGTGAAATTGATTCTACAATCTATGGTATTTGCCTTGGGCTTAATGTCCGCTCCTGGATTTGCTGTCACACCAACTGAACAAGTGATAGAGCAGGCTTGTACACTCGAAGCTAAGCAGATTTGCGTGGCGACGAAAGCCGATTCCTTTAAGTCTCATGTGTGGGTCAGTATTGGGCGCCTTGGGCCGAACTGCGAATTCCCGAATCTGCCCTACGAATCGCATCCTAAAAACTGCCAGTCTCCACTTGAGCCTCAGGAACCTGTGATTTGCACATTAGATGCGCGTGTTGCTTGTGTGAAGACAGCGGATGATGCTTATGAAGTTGTAGAATTAGGTCGCCTAGGCCCCAACTGCGATTTCCCTGTTCTTCCTAGCGAAGTTTCTGGCGATCTTTGCACGCAGAGCAGCAGCCAGGTTCGCTAAGTTTTCCTCATAGTGTTTCTCAAGGATTTCCCTCACAATGCGCAAAAGACTAAGGCGGTTTGAGGGAGATCCGATGACGACACAGAGTTTTGATACCCACAGCTCAATTTGGGACGAAAACGCCAAGCGTGATGCGCGCTGGGCTGTGATCTCCGATCCGGCTATGGTCGGTAAAGAATGGAACGACGAAGGCTTCTTCAACTCAGGCCGAGTCGATGTTGATCACT
>JAZKGL010000189.1:0-6988 GCA_040385935.1 Bdellovibrionota bacterium | reverse complement strand
CGCACCATATAAAACCCTCCAGTCTTAAACGAATAAAATTACAAACCTCAGAGCAAAAAAACCAGCCCTAAGATAGGCTGGCTTATGAGTGATCAGATATGTGACAAAAAAAATTGTGATTAGGGATGACGTAGGTTGGCTTCTTTGATTCTCAAATATTCCGTCTCATTGATGAAGTCGAGAACTTCGAGATCTTCAAACCCCATGTCTTCGATCCAGTGAATATTACGCATCTCGGGAAGCGGAGAGACCACAAAGGTTCCATCATCCTTTTCGTAGTATTCGTAGGCATCAAGGATGCGTCCGTCGCGGGTGATGGAATAGTAGTGGTATCCATCGCCGTTCACGAGTCGACCGTCACGGGAATCGCCGGTCCAATATTCTTTAGCGAACACGATGTCTTGTTTGGTAGCGAGATCATTCATACTTAAGCCGCCCTCCTGTCTACTCTTACCATGTCGGCAGAATTCATAGACAGTTGAGCGTTATGCGGCAGCCAAAAATTTTGGGCAAGAGAAAACAGAGTCTTAGCGAAGACCGTGGCCGAATCTATCCCAGCGGAAGTTCGGAACCCAACTTTCTTGCTGTGTGAACATACTCCACATGACAAAGAGCGCCTTGCCGCGAATGTAATCGCGCGGCACATAACCCCATGATCTCGAATCAGTTGAGTTGTCGCGGTTGTCGCCCATCGCGAAATAACCGTTTTCCGGCACTGTAAACTCGTATTCTGCGCCCTCGGGTGGGAAGGTTTTGCCGAGCGAGCTGTAAATACTTTCGTTTTTATCCTGAATAACCCAGTGTTCCAAATCGCCGAGCTTCTCGACGGTCAAGGTCTTCGAATCCGCATTATCATGGATATCACTAAGGACCGATCGATCATTGTCGTGATCTTTGCGCTCCTGGGCCTGGCCGTTGATATAGAGGATATTGTTCTGCACACGGATCTTGTCACCAGGAAGACCAACGATACGCTTTACGTAGTCGATGTCGGTGTCCTTTGGATACTTGAACACAACGATGTCGCCGCGTTTAGGATCTCCCCAGCTGACCAAGGTATAATCAAGGAAAGGAACCTTGAGATCGTAGGCGAGCTTATATGCCAAAAGGCGATCGCCAACTTTGATGGTCGGTTCCATGGAGGCGGTCGGGACGTGATAGGGCGACGCAACCGACCAGCGGAAGGCGAGGATAATCACAATGAATACAAAGAGTTGACGAAGGTTCTCGGGACTCCAGAAACCGGGCTTTTGGCTATTGTCTTCAGACATAAATCTTACTCTACCCTTTCCTCTTTAATTCAAGTGCCTATCGCATCGCTTCAGGCACTCACGCTTTTATCCCAACTTACTAAAAAAGTCATGAGACTTCGCTGAGCTAGACCTTAAGAAGACTAAGAGGATTACCGATAGGCTCATTCAAGGAGGAGTCATAGTGCGGCTACTGAACAAAGCATTACTCGTGGTCGGGCTGATAGCCTCTGAGCCTCTCTTTGCGTATTCCGCAAACAAAGTCTGGCTGGATGATCTCGATAACGGAAATTTTCGCGTGCGCGTTCAATATACCGTGCCGGCTCTCAAAGAGTTTCGCGAAGCTCAAGCAATTTATAAGAGCAAACGCGAAGCCGAGGTTTTCTACTGGCATCTCATTCGCGGCGGTGAGTTCGCGACGGGTGGGCCCGCAAAACTTTGGTTTCTTCCACCAAAGTCCGAGCCCAGCCCCTGGTGATCGCTTTGAAGAAAGCTCTAGAGAGCTTTTGCTTTCGCAAGGCCTTCGGCCGACACAGACGCTCCAAGACGAGAGATCACATCGCTTGCTAGAGTAGCTGCAATTTTCCCTGAGACTTCTAACGAAAGACCTTTGGTGATTCCATATAAGAATCCCGAGGCAAACATATCGCCTGCGCCGGTCGTATCGATCACGTTCGTGGCAACGGGTTGAATCGCATAACGCTCTGAGCCCTTGGCGATGAGCGCGCCTTGCGCACCAAGTTTGACCGCTGCGATTGCGCCAGCTGCAGCTATTTTATTTGCAGCGACTTCCGGAGTGGATTCATACAGAAGCTCGGCTTCTTCGCGGTTGGCAAAAACGATGTCGGCGTAGTCTTCGATGACTTTGATAAATTCCTGACGACAGCCGCGCACAACAAATGGATCGGCGAGGTCAAAGGAGATCAAAGTTCCGGCTTCTTTGGCCGTCGCAAGAGCTTTTTTGATCGCGTTGATTTGTGTTTCATTCGCCCACTGATAGCCCGAAAAATGGAAAATCTTCGCAGCTTTGATATCGTCGTGGGGAACGATTTTATCGTCGTAAAGACAGCTTGCGCCAAGACTCGTATTCATCGTGCGCTCGCCATCAGGCGTAACAAGAATAAAACACAGGCCGGTGTGCGCGGGTGCATTTTGAATGTGGGAAGCGATACCGAGCGATTTCATACGGCTCGAAATCAATTCGCCATACGAATCTTTGCCGACAGTCCCGGCAAACGAAGTCTTTGCTCCAAGCTGGGCAAGAGTACGAATCGCATTCATGCTCGATCCGCCCAGTTCCTTCGTCGTTTCCGTCGATTTGAAATGATTGATCACAACCTGCTGACGCTCGTCGTCGACAAGGTGCATGATGCCCTTGTTCAGCCCGAGAGTTGTAATGTCTTTGTCGGTGGCTTTGACGAGAATGTCGACGAGTGCATTGCAGATAGAAACAACATCTAAAGTTTTCACGATTTTCGCGTCTCCAGGTTGACCCAATAAACTGGTCCAAGAATTTGGCCCAAGTCTAGGGAGACTCACCCGGAGTGTCAAGCTGAGTACGACTTACGGAAAAACGAGAAAAAAAGAGTTGAGACGACTTAAGAGGTCTTTTGAATCGGGAAATTGTCAAAGTTGCGGGTGTTGTGAAAGCTCGCCTCTTGTTTCAAAAGCTTGGCGTGAATCGCTTCCAGATCTTTCACGGATGATACGACTATTTGAATGTAGCGCTTGCGACATAGATGGCTGATAGCGAGTGCAGAAAGAACGGGAATAAAATTCGGCATGGCAATAAAGAAGGAGGCGGTGGAACTCACCGTTAAGATAACGATCAGACCCATCCCTTGATTTCGACGTTTCGACCAGAAGCCCCCGTCGCTGTGATAAGCGATGCAGGCAAAGATAAAAAGGATAACTCCGCTCGCCGTTGCGATCGCTAGCTCCGTCGCTTGATTACCCGGTAAAAAACCTGTTAATTGAAGCACGAGCAAGGCACCAAATGCCCAGGCCGCTATCGTGTTTTGACGACGAAGACTCGACTCTTGATAGTTGCAGCCATCGGGCAATTTGATACGCGTCCAAAGCCACAAACAGAGCGTGACGACAAGCGTACAGTTACCTGCATCAATTTGAGGGGCTGCCATACGAACCTACGTGTCTTTGAATAGTTGATTGATATAAGTATAGAACCATTTGATTCGTCTGTCACGACCAAGGTTTTTTGAGCCCCGCCTTTAACTAGCTAACACTGATTTCGCCAATTTAGCCGTTTCTTTGATGTCGCGAAGAAGCACAAAGCCTTTTAGAGAGCTAGTTTGGAGTTCTTTCAGAGGCAGGCGCATAGGTGTTAAAAAGACACATTGAAGTCGTGGTTTCAGACCCCCAATGTAGTTCACGATGACCAGATGTCTCTCCGAGTTTTTCAATATTTTTATGGCCGCTTCAAAGGCTTTCTCTGCGTTTAAAGTCGTCTCGCCTTCTACAAAAAGAGACACCGTACAGCCATCGGTCGTGACGGTTTTCTTTTCCACTCGGAAAATTTTTTCCGCATCGCTTGCAAAATCCTCGAACAAGTGTACGCGTTCGCCTTGCATCCAGCTCTGCGACTGAGACTCATTCAATGTGGTTTGCAACGCGCCAAGCACGCTGAGCTGACTCAAATCAAGAGTTGCTGCATGAGAAACTCCCGCGGCCAAAAGCGAGAACATCTGCGTGCAGGCCAATGGGTCGGCACTGTTAATCCATGCGGCAATCTTTACATCGCTCGACGGAACCTGATTTTTCCAGTCAGTTTGATCATCGTCTAATTGTTCGACGGTCATGAGTAAATGGTTGGCTTCGAGAGACGGGGTATCTTCGCCAAATTCCGGGCCATCGGTCGCCATCAAAAAGTGGGAAAGATGGGGGGTGTTGAGCCCAGCTAAAAGACTCGATTGAGCTGCGGTGGCAAAACGGTTTGGAAAAGACGCTTGAATACACACCAGAGCCTGACGCAAGGGCTCCTGGAACTGTATAAGCCCCTCAAAACGCTTCTTTTTTACCGCCGAACCCGTCATTGGAGTTGGCCTTAAATGGTTGAACTCACTCAAAGTATCGGAGGTTGAGGGAAGAAGTTGAGCGGTAGGAAGGGGGATAGATGAAAATAGGTCCATGGCATGGACCTATATGCTTGGATCTATTTGAGAAATCAAAACTGGTCGCGGTTTCTTTCCCAAAACTTTGTCCAGTATTCATAAGCCGACACATAAGAGAAACCGACCGAAAGCCAAAGTATCATCATACCGATGGTTTCGATGTCTGGTTCGCGAGTCAGAAGTAGCGTGATCGATAGGTCTTGGAGCAGGGTTTTGATTTTGCCGAGATTTGAGACTTTAACCGAAAACCCTTGTTCGGCAGCGGCCAGCCTTAGACCGGAGACTGCGGTTTCGCGCGATAAAATCAAGACTGCGATCCAAGAACTTAAAACGCCACCACCGACCATAACGACCAGCGCGGCGCCGACCAGGAGTTTGTCAGAGATCGGGTCCAAGATTTCGCCGATTTTACTTACGCTGTTCATCTTACGCGCAAGGTAACCATCGAAGAAATCCGTTAAGGCGCCGACCGCAAATATCGCAGCACAAAGTAGATTAAATACGCGATAGTCCCAGGGATAAAGCACGCAGATAAAGGGAATCACCGCGATGCGAAAAAACGTGAGTTTGTTGGGAAGGTTTTTGAGCCACGCTTTGACTTCCGTCTTTTGAGTCTCTTTCTCCATCAGCCTTCAACCTTCCTATCAATCCGCCAGAACCCGAGGAAAAACCATGTGCGACTTTGGTCTACCGTATCAAGCCGCCCTTGGCAAGGTCACTCAAAAGAGCTTGGAAAATGAGCGACATAAACATGCAAACTTGCCGGTATCCTAATATAACTGAAGACAGCTATCAGTGACCATGATAATTGCAGCCTGATGGCGTTACGCCCACAGATTGATTCAAGGCTTGGAGCTCAAAACCATGTCACTGACTATCCACACGGAGCATCTGATCGTCGGCTCAGGCATCGCCGGACTCATGCTTGCCCACAAGCTTGGTCAGTCCCAGAAGGTTGTCATAATCGCCAAGGAAAGCCTAAGCGAAAATAATTCGAGTTACGCTCAAGGCGGCATTGCTTCTGTTCTTTCGCCCGATGATTCGTTTGATAAGCATATCGAAGACACCTTGGAAGCGGGCGCTGGTCTTTGTCATCGCGATGTCGTCGCCACCGTAGTCGAGGCGGGGCCTGAGGCGATCGCCGAACTCATTTCGCTCGGCGTGGACTTTACGCGAGGAAAAAGCGGTTCGCCCTCGCAGCCTTATCATTTGACCCTCGAAGGCGGGCACTCGGAGCGGCGAATCATTCACGCCGATGATCTCACAGGCGCCGAGGTTGTGCGGGCTTTGATTGCTCAGATTCGCCAGAACCCAAATATTACGATCTATGAAAATATGTTTGCGATCGATCTGCTCACGAGCGACAAAGTGCGGCCGATCTTTGCTGAAAATTACTGTCTAGGAGCCTATGCCTACGACAAGACCTCGCGCGAGATTTACGAAATTCGCAGTCATGCCACTCACCTTTGCGCCGGGGGTCACGGTAAGGTTTATCTTTATACATCGAATCCAGATGTCGCGACCGGTGATGGTCTAGCCATGGGCTGGCGTGCGGGGTGTCGCGTGGCTAACCTTGAATTCATGCAGTTTCATCCGACTTGTCTCTACTCGCAAAAAGAAAAGACCTTTTTGATCTCCGAAGCGGTTCGTGGCGAAGGTGCGGTTTTAAAAACGGCCGATGGCAAACCTTTTATGAAGGCGTATCACCCGCTCGAATCGCTCGCACCTCGCGATATCGTGGCACGAGCGATCGACAGCGAAATCAAAAAGAACGGGACTGTTCCTTACGTTTATCTCGATGCACGAAGCCTTGGCCTTGAGAAGATCAAAGCGCGGTTTCCTAATATTTATAAAGTCTGCTTATCCCAGGGCCTGGATATTAGCCAAGAGATGATACCGGTGGTGCCAGCCGCTCACTTTAGCTGCGGAGGTCTTGTCACCGATGATTTCGGCCGAACCTCGATCACCAACCTTTATGCGATCGGCGAGGTCGCCTGCACGGGTCTGCACGGAGCCAATCGCTTGGCTTCAAATAGTTTGCTTGAAGCTGTGGTGATGGCCAAACGTCTCGCTGAACATATCGCAGAGCACGGTTTGATCCCCGCGCCTGTGCTACCGGATGCACCTTGGCGCTCAACGGGCAATATCGAAGCGGATGAGATTGTCGTGCTGACCCATACCTGGGACGAGATACGCCGCACGATGTGGAATTATGTGGGTATCGTTCGTTCGAATAAACGCCTGCAAAGAGCGTATTCAAAAATTGTGGCGATTCGCAAAGAGCTTGAGACCTATTACTGGGAAAATCAGATCGATACCTCGCTGCTGGAAGTGCGAAACCTCGCAGATGTGGCCTTTCTTACGATACGTTGTGCGCTGAAACGCAAGGAATCGCGCGGTATACACTTTAATATCGATTATCCGGCTCAGGTCAATTCACCATCTCCTATCGACACCGTCATTTGGTGAGGGGTGGCAATTTCGGTAAAACGCGGTATAAGAGGGGAATAAACTTAGCATTAGTTGGGGACCCTTCATGAAATTTAAGACTATCGCGGCTATGAGCTTTTTGAGTTTGGGAACGTTGGTTGGCTGTAATAAATGCAG
>JAZKGL010000188.1:0-1628 GCA_040385935.1 Bdellovibrionota bacterium | reverse complement strand
AGAGACCAGCACTTATCATCGCGCGAATAGAACGAAAGGATGATCTCGCGATCCGCCCAGTCCTTGTAATTAGCGAAATTGTAGGTGTAATAACGCAGTTTCATGGCGCCTGACTCACCGCTTACGAGCGAATCGGGAACCGGCATGAACTCATCGAGGTAGTAACATTCATTAGCTGAGTTACGCACGTAAGGAACCTGAACCGGCGTCCTGGTCTCAAGCTTCACCACAGACTGACAAGCCGAAGCTCCCAGAATGATGGAGAACATGAAAAGTTTTTGGTTCAACTTCGATAATGGCATACAATGATCCCTTACAAGACTCATTTTCCCATCGTCACTTCCGAGAAATTCTTGAGAACGCACGTGAGGCTTCGATGTATCGAAATTCCTTAAAATTCGCTTGTTTCCTAATGATTTCGGGTTGTGCCACCTTCTCTCGCCCGGACGTCAAGTCGGGCTGGGACGCTCTGCAGGACGCGAAAAGTCTCGACTGTCGTGAGCTACCCCTTATGCCCGAGGACCTTAAGATCGACCGCGTGCGCGTTCTATCCTCGACCGGCCCGAGTCTTTTTCTGGAAGTAAGCTCGCGAAAAGGCGTTCGAAACTTCTATCATTTAGCCTTTCGCAAAATGTCGAATCTTGAACCGAGCAGTCTCGTGAAACTCCCGATTGCGCAGGACGCGCAGTTTCTAGGCGCGGGAATCTCTGGCAAGAAAGCTGTCTTTGTCGTTCACACGCTGGTTAAAGACAAGCCTGTGATTCAGGTCCGCGATATGACCAACAACGCCTTGCTCTCGGAAATTCCGACGAAGATCAAAGCGTTTGATCTTGGGGATTGGGTGTTCAAAGGCGATAAGCTTCATGCTCTGATTCGCGTCGATAAAGATGATGAAGCGACTGATGATCAGCCTTATGTCGAACTTACAGTTCCCCTGGAGGGCACCAAAGGATTGACGGCCGTTACGAGCAAAGTGATAGGCAACGGCGCGCAAACCTTCGATGATGCAGGCGGTAACCGCTGGACGATTACCCTTGATCGTGGATTATCCGCGAGCAAAAAAGATCCTCGTTTTAAAATCTCGGCTTGGAATTCCCCGGCAAAGTCCTCGGCTATCGAAGTCGATGAAAAGGGGCCTGTCGAGAGTTGGAAGGCGTTCGAAAGTCCGCGGGGATTGAGTCTAGCCTTTATCAAAGGCGATAGTCTTTTAGGGGAATCGTCTTCGCTGCAGGCGCTTAGTCTTTCGCAGACGGAGCCCTTCTCCAAACAGTCCGGCGCTGAGGTTGTACTGTCGCGCGTTCATGTCGCTCAGCCTATACTTGCGGGATCTCCTGCGGAAACCATTTTATTTCTTCCCCAATGGCTTGATCACGAAATCACGGTCGGCGCCTATCGATTCGGTGGCGCTGAGCTTTTATCCCTGGGTTTTGTCGGGATCTTTAAAGAGGGAACTGCGTTTGAAGAAGCGTTCTATCACGAGCCTTCGCAAAGCTATTATTTGCTGTCACGATCCTATAACTCCTCGCTGGCGAAATATAACCTTTGTGAAGTGGACATCGAACGCTAAGGGATAAGGAGGCTCACATGGGAGTCGTCTGGGTTATCGAAAAGCCAGGGCGCGGAGAGAA
>JAZKGL010000187.1:0-5896 GCA_040385935.1 Bdellovibrionota bacterium | reverse complement strand
ACGTCAACGGCATTCGCGCCGCCTTGAAAAAAGGTTTCATGGATTTTTTTGAAGCCGAGTTACCCGACATTCTTTGTCTACAGGAAACCAAAGCACAGCAGGAGCAGGTCGAACTCGATCTACCCGGCTATCATCAGTGGTGGAACAGCGCGGAGAAAAAAGGCTATTCAGGGACCGCGATATTTTCGAGATTCCCGGCTCTCAGTGTCAGCTACGGCCTCGGCATTGAAAAGCATGATAAAGAAGGTCGCGTGATCACCGTTGAGTTCGAGAAGGTCTACGTCGTGACGGTTTACACGCCGAACTCTCAGGATGATTTAAGGCGCCTGCCTTATCGTCACAAAGAATGGGACGTGGATTTTCTTGAGTATGTGAACCGTTTGCAAAAAATAAAGCCGGTGATCTTTTGCGGCGATCTAAACGTGGCGCATAAAGAGATTGATCTAGCGAATCCAAAGACCAATACCAAAAGCGCCGGATTCACACCCGAGGAACGCATGAGCATGGATAACATCCTCTCGTCGGGCTTTGTCGATAGCTTTCGGCACTTCAATCAGGACCCGCAGCACTACACTTGGTGGTCCTATCGCACCGCCGCCCGCGAGCGTAACGTAGGTTGGAGGATCGACTACTTCTGTGTTTCCGAGGCCTTGGTTCCGAAATTAAAATCGGCGGGCATCCTGCCTCACGTCCATGGTTCCGACCATTGCCCTGTAGTTGTTGAGTTAAACGATATCCACTAAACATCGGTTAAGCGTTTCGTTTATTTATCCGATCAGCCTTTATGAAGATGAAAAGGAAGTCTTACTCGAAGTAAGACTTTCCCTAGAGCCGGGTGATCGGTAAGGACGTGACACATGGGGCTATTTGAAGGTTTGAACCTTTTGATCCTGGGACTGGTCATTGCCTCTGTCTTCGGAACGCTCGCCACCCTTGCCATTATTTTTCAAATTCGAGCCAACCATAGGCTATCGGCCAGTCTTAACGAGGCTCGCGATCTGCATGCTCACCTTGCCCGCGATGTGGAAGCCGTCACTCAAGTTATGAACGAAGGTTTATATCTTTTGCGCCTGGAGCACGACGCCCTCGTGGTCGATCGTCACTATTCCGCTGTGCTTGATCTGAAGGTTTCTGACCTGCAAAGCCCGGTCGAAGTCCTACTGAGGGCAAGTGATCTCGACGATAATACGATCAATCAAATTTTCGGCTGTCTTCGCGCATCCTTCGGCGTCAGTATTTTGCAGTGGGATTTTAACGCAAAAATTCTTCCCAAAGAACTTACCGTTCTGCGCGAAAAAGATATTCGCACGATCACCCTCAAGTGGAAAGCCATACGCTCGCGGGATGGTCTCATCGCCAAGATTGTGCTGCTCGCGACTGACACCACCGACTTGAAACAGCTTCAAGAAGATGCCCGTACACGTTATGACGATGCCAAGAGACTGATGGAGCTGATTGGAAACAGTCCGAAAAAAATAGGCGAATACTTTGCCATCGTCGAGTCGGTCCTGTCTGAGGCTAAATCAAGTTCAGGCGAACCCGATAGTGCCGTACTCAACTTTCGAAACATCCACACTCTCAAAGGCATGGCCCGAGGCTATCAACTCGAAGAACTGACCCGTTGCCTCAATGAGCTGGAAGATGCCTTCCAAGACCAACCCGAGCCCGCAAAGGCTCTCCAGCATGCACCGGCCCTACTCGCGTGCGAAACGGCGCTTAGAGCCTACAAACGCCTTTTCTTAAGGGTCTATACGCAAAAGCTTGCGTCCAGTCAGATATCCGTCGATCCAAAGCTTATCCTCACTCTCACCAATCAAATCGAAACCGCATTCATGCGCAGCGATATTCAAGCCGCTCTATCCGCAGTCAATGAGATTCAGGCGATCTTCGCTTGCACGCTCGACAAGATCATCATCGATGAAATAGGGATGGTAAAAAAACTCTCAGAAGACTTAGGCAAACCCATGCCTGAACTCTATATCAATGAAATCGATTTTCAGGTGAGCGAAGAGTGTAAGGTCATGCTGCGCAAAGTGTTCGTTCACCTCTTTCGCAACAGTATCGATCATGGTTTGGAGTCGGAGGTGGGCCGGCGGGCTGAGGGCAAAGATATCTCAGGTCAGATATCCATTCAGGCGGTTCGTTCAACGGACAATCGTTCCTATCGCATTCGTTACTCTGACGATGGCCAAGGCCTTCGTCTCGATAAGATTCTGCAAAAAGCGCTGGACCTTGGTCTAGCCGATCATTCGCACAATTATTCGGATCAGGAGATAGCCGACCTGATATTTGAATCGGGCCTATCGACAGCCTCGCGAGGAAGCTCCTTCTCGGGCCGTGGTGTGGGTATGGATGCTGTGCGTTCATTTCTAAAGCAGGGGGGCGGCAGTATCTCGATTCAGCTCGATCGAAGCACCGAAGGCAAAGGTCGGCCCTTCGCGTTCATTATCGATGTGCCGCTTCAAACACCGGCCGCTGAAATTCGACCTCTCAAAAGCGTGAGCTAAAGACTCTTAAATACGCGCGTAAGGATAGCCTGCGCGTACCCACGCTTCCATTCCGCCTTCGACATTTACCGTCTTTTGAAAACCATGATTGTTCAAAATCTCGCAAGCCGAGGCGCTACGGCGACCCGAGCGACAAATAATATAAACCGATTGATCCTTGGGAATCTTGATCTCGTCAAATCCCCGTCCTTCCATCAAACGACTCAAAGGCAGCGACCGACTGAGAGTCGAATGAAATTCCGCATATTCATCGTCCTCTCGCACGTCGAGAAGAAGAAAGCTTTGGTCATTTTTCGAAAGTTCGTGAAGATCCTGGACGCTGATAGTTGAATAAACGGGCTCGGTCATAACTTTTAAAAACTCCACCGATTTGCAATCAAAGGTCCTTAGGCAAAATCTTTACAGTAATTGCGGCTCAGGGGCTACAGAAAAGCTACCGTTTCTGCCCATCCATAGACACACGCAAAAATCCCCCCCTATAATGAAAGAAGACAAAAGCCGACCATCTAAGCGCGAAAAACCACTGACTCTACCCCGGGTTAGGCAGGTATTGCCGCGTCGACTCCCTTTGCAAATCAAGAGGAAAAGCATGAAAACAACGCCGACTCGATTACTCGGAGCCTTGATCAGCCTGACTTTATTGGCGACGGCTTGTGCAAAGGACAAAAAGAAGTTTGGCTTGTCCGGCCCGCATAAAGAGGCCGAACTCATCGTTACCCTTAAAGACGGTGTTGAGCGCAACCGAGGCTTCTCCCTCTTAAGATCCTATGGTCAAAGTACCGAAGCTCTTAACAGTCGCAGTTATCTCTTAAAATTCTCGACCGATGTTGACCTCGAAAAAATGGCTGAAACACTGTCTGCTCAGTCTGGGGTCATCGCAGTTGAAGCTAACCAAATCTATAAACTTTACGAAAAAACGCCTAATGACACCTCCTTTGACGAACTCTGGGGCTTAAAGAACGAAGGTCAGTCCTCAGGCAAAGCAGGCGTCGATATTGGGGCGGCAGCTGCCTGGGAAGAAACCACCGGGAGTCGCGATGTGGTCGTTGGGGTTATCGATAGCGGTGTCGACTACACTCATCCAGATCTGATAGCCAATATATGGAAAAACCCAGGCGAGACCGGCCTTGATACGAAAGGCCGCGATAAATCCACCAATGGCATCGACGATGACAGCAACGGTTTGGTTGACGACTTTCACGGCTATGATTTCTACGACAACGATAACGACCCGATGGATGTAAACTCGCACGGAACTCACGTCGCGGGAACCATCGGCGCTTCGGGCGATAATGGCGAAGGCGTGGCCGGTGTGAACTGGAACGTGACTCTCGTTCCTATTAAAGTGTTCTCCGACTCGGGCGCGACTTCGACCGACGTTCTCGTCAAAGGCATCGAATACGCGACGAGCCTTGGCGTTTATGTCACAAATAACAGCTGGGGTGGCGGAGAATATTCCGAGGCTATCTTAGGCGCGATTCAAAAAGCGGAGAAAAACAATATCCTCTTCGTTGCTGCCGCAGGCAACGACAATGTGGACAACGATTCCGGCCTTCATTTTCCAAGCAACTATCCCGTCGATAATATCATTTCGGTAGCGGCTATCGACCGCTCGGACGTTCTTTCCATCTTCTCCAACTGGGGCGCAAAAACTGTAGACGTCGCCGCCCCCGGAGAAGACATTTATTCGACCTTACCCAAGGGAAAATACGGGTTAAAAAGTGGAACCTCGATGGCAGCGCCCCATGTCACGGGCGCTTTAGCTCTTCTCAAATCGCGTTTCCCTGACTTGAGCGGCAAAGAGCTGAAGCAAAAACTCATTTCCTCAACCGTTCAGACGTCTCAACTCCTTGGCAAAGTGATCAATGGTCGAATCAATGTTGCCAATGCTATGGAAAAAGATGAGACGCCTCCTTCCGCTGTTACGGGCTTTGACATCATAGAAACAGGAATAAACGCCTTTAGCATTTCGTGGAGCCCTGCAGGGGATGATGGCGACGTGGGATCGGCCGCTCAGTATCAGATTCGCCTCTCCGCACTGCCCATTCTCTCGGAAGATGAATGGCTCGCAGCCGAAAGTCCCGCGATAGAAAATATGAAGCGTGAGGGCGATGTGTATCGCGCAACCATTCGTAACCTGACCTTCAACCGCAAAGGTTACGTTACCGTTCGTGCTCTCGACAATGTCGGTAACCTCGGCGGTCTATCCGAGAGCCTATTGTTTGTGCTCAAGCAAACCCAAACCCTATGGTCCGAGGACAACAACACCCTGAATCAATGGGCCGCCTTTGGCTCGCCTTGGGGCGTTCGTGACGTAAACGGAATCACCATGATTTCTGATAGTCCGGCAGGCTTTTATGCGAATGGAATCGATAAGTCGGTTGTCTCAAAAGATATCGATGTCGGCACGAGCGATCTGGTCTTGGAAGTTCGTCAGCGGTTTGATCTCGAAAAAGAATTCGACTTTGGATTTATCGAACTCAGCCTCGACGGCGGTTTAACTTGGAAGGAAGCGGGTCGCGTAAATGGAACGAGTGATTGGGTCAATCAATCCTACTCGCTCAAATCCGTACTGGGACTTGTCAAGAAATTCAAACTTCGTCTTCGTGTGAAGTCCGATTCTTCGGTAGGCTATGAGGGCTGGGACGTCGACAGCTTAAGAATGATAGGTGTGAAACCCGAATGATCAGCCGATTTCTAGTCTTACTTAGCTTTGTGACACTCAGTGCCTCGCTCCAAGCGGGCGAGGGTTCGGCCGATGTGCGCGAGCAGTGTCGCGCCGCCATAAGCGGAACCTATCTTAACTTTATGAATGATCTTGATCTGCTCAAAATCAGTCTAGCCTCGTCAAGCGAAGCGGGTTTTGCTTTGAAGGCCCGAAAGTTAGTGTCGGTGAAAGAGTTGCAAGGCTTAGAAGCGAAAAATGAGGCCTTAAAGGTGCCGGCTTCCGACCTTGACGAGGAACTTGTGGGCCTACGCAATGCGATCGATTCCACGACAGATTCCATCCAGGACACCGAAGTGCGGATCGTGACCGTTAAGGATCAGATCGCTGCTAAAGAAAAAGCCTTCAAAGAGTTCCAGGATAAAATTCGGACCGTGTTTGAAGTTCAGAAGGCTTTGGGCGTCAGCCAAGGAGCCTACCCCATTCGTCTTCAGTATCGACATGGCTGCTCGGAGTATAAGCTCCTCTGCCCTCTTCCTAAGGCTCAGGCCGAAAGTCTTTTCAGTCTTTCGCGCACGCTTGAAGACCCAACCCCTTGTCAACGTTATGCTCAAATCCACTAAGAAAACCGTGCGTCCAAAAAATCGTTTTTGGCCTTCGTGAAAGTCTGGTGACATCCTCTCGGCAATAAATTACCGAGCATCCTGTAGTTAGGACGCAAAGA
>JAZKGL010000186.1:0-2997 GCA_040385935.1 Bdellovibrionota bacterium | reverse complement strand
TTGGCATATGAAATTTTTAAATGTAAAAACTAAAGGGAGATTACTTGGCTAACTCAGATGGTGCTACGGAGAAATTAATCGTTCACCGATCAATCGATGAAAAAAAATAAATCCCGATTCGACTGTGTGCTGTCGAATCGGGTTCAATGCAAAAGGAATTAGCAGCCTTTGTGTGCAGCGACGATGTCAAGCTTTGCCATTACAGTGTCTACCCACCAAGCCGTGGATTGGTGCAGTTCGCCATTGCGTCCTGCGGTAAAGACCTTAGTCAACTGCTCTCTAAGCTTTGTGCGAACCGCTGGCGTGAGATCTGTCCCTTCACCACCGCCGAGAGCGACAAAGCGTGCCAGGAGGAATTTGCGTCCTGCCTCACTGACTTTTGCATCTTTGTTTAGACCCAAGGTACGGTTTGGAGAGAGGGAGGGAACCGACACTTCGCACCCATTTTTCTTGACGAAGATTCCGCTCGCGCGCGACCAAGTGTTCATGCCGATTCCAAGTTGAACGTTGTCTGTGACAGCGCTGCGAAGATCCCAGGAGAGGCGAAAGCCGCCCATAGTCGCACCCAGATCCTGGATGACAAAATACGTTTCACTCGCTGGGCATTCCGTTTCACTCACCGATTTTTTACAGTAGAGTCGTTGATTGCCAGGCTGATTATCCACATGAGAAATCATTCCAGCGAGGATAGTCAGAGCTTCGCGTTTGATTCGTTCTTCACTGCGTTCGGGTTGAGAGAACTTTAGCTGATTCTCAGGAAGAAGCAGATCATCAACGAAGGACCAGCCTGAATCCTCATTTCCTTCGAGAAAGAGAGGCTCGGCCCATTTCTTCTCTATTACTGCTGGCGTGTAATCTACGACGGCGTTGGCCGCAGTCAGATCTTCGACCGTTTTGCGCATCGCTGCTTGCTCGTCAGGCTTTGCTGTTTTGTAACGTTTTATGAAAGCCCAAACATCTTCTTTGCTTGGACAACCGATACACTTTATTTTGACTGAATAATAGTTGTCTGCGGGAAATCCCAAGAGCCACAAGAGGCGCGAGGCTGCGGGTTCATTATAAATCTCTGGGTTTCGTGGATCATACTTAATCTTCACGCCCTTGGAAGCAACTGCTCCTGAGGCATCCAGGATGTCACAGATAAACTTGGGCGACATGCCGCTCGGCGGCTTCGAAAAGTTTTTCTCGGCGAATCGGCAAGTCACCGTCTGCCCCCAATCAAAGTAGTCCTTGCCCGCTTTCGCACCGGCCGGCATAGGTCCGTTTTTGATCTCGAGTTCAGTTTTGGTGCTTGGGCTGTCGATGCCTTGAAAGACTTGCGCACTTTTTAGAAGGTCGTTACGAACTTCAGCTGAAACCTCAACATCCTTAACCGTTGAGTTCCCAGCATTCTGGGTCGTCTTACATCCGTAGCCAAAAAGCAGACAAAAAATCAGCGTGTGACGCAACATAATCAGGTCTCCGAGCCGTTTCTAATTCTGTTCATCTTAGGTAACCCAAATAGGTTTGAACAGATCAACTCGCGAGTATTTTTGTAAATTCTCAGTAAAGAATTTTCGTATTAATTTACGATATCTCTCCGTGGGACGTGAAGACGGTCCATTCGAAACTTTGCTTCAGCTCACCATCTTTACAAACGCGATGAGCGTCCATACAGACGGTGAGTGCCTCTTTCAATCTTCGGGACAACTCTTTAGCTGCCTACCGTCAAACGAACTTCGATATTGCCGCGAGTTGCGTTAGAGTAAGGGCACATTTCGTGAGCCTTATTCACGATCGTTTGAGCGAGAGTAGGATCGACATTCGGCATATTCACATGCAAGGCTACTGCGAGGCCATATGCCGATCCAACAGGACCGAACTCCACTTGAGCATCGACAGAAACATCGTCTGGAAGCTTAGTTTTAGCCTGCATGGCTGCAACCTTCATCGCCCCGATAAAACAAGCCGAGTAGCCGGCTGCGAATAACTGCTCGGGATTAGTGCCCGGTCCATCGGTCCCGCCCATCACCTTGGGAGTAGAAAGTGTGACTTTCAATCGGCCATCGTCGGTCTGAGAAGTGCCTTCGCGACCACCCGTGGACTTTGCCTTCGCGGTGTAAACAACCTTATCAAGCTTCTGCATAATCTAACTCCCAGGGGAAAGTTGAACACATTACGTCGATGAGGAGCTATTTAATCATTTCACGATGGACTTGTAAATTCTTAGTAACTGCAGCGAAATCCGAGCTTTGGATTCTTGGTATACTCGCTGCTGTTCACGTGAATACTAAACCTTCCTGGATTACCATAGGTCGAATCATAAGCGCCTCCGCGCAAGCCATATCGAGCATCAGTAGTCGTAGGAGCTGTATAGGCATCATAGTCAGCATAAAGAGTAGCCCCATTCGTTAAGGGTAACGCCGATAACATGTCGAAGGTTAAAGTGGCAATGGTTCCATTGGTAGTCGGTATAGAGCGACCATAACTGATCCCATCCACACCATTATCACTTAACACGTATCCACCTTCTCGTTCCAAAACCCACTCAGCGACGTTACCGACCATATTTTCCGCGCCATAACGCGAGAAACAATTAGAAGTGTTCGCATCTGCCGACGAATAGGGACTGGCCGGATTCCCATCGACATGGCAACGATAAGTCGCTCCATCTGCAGGAAGCGTTGCTTGAAGAGCCGCAATGCTTGTCGCGCCGCCTGTATAAGCATTCTGATCAATTACCCCATCCATATCCACATCGCCCCAGTCAGCGGCCTTGGTCCATTCAGCGGCCGAAGGAAGGTGCAGGCGATATTTTACGCCGTCGACATCTGTCAGCTGCGATCTCATGCAGGTGAATATCGCATCTCCCTGTCGGAGATTGGCAAACGGCGCGGTCAGAGGAGCAGACTTAGCGATCGTGTCCGTCGTGGGAAGCGCGGTGCCATCCCCGCAGTTTGAGGGGGTAATCGTATTTGTTGCACTAACGGACTCAAAACAAGACCCCGGATTACTCGG
>JAZKGL010000185.1:9836-13282 GCA_040385935.1 Bdellovibrionota bacterium | reverse complement strand
AACCAAGGAGCCTCGGCCGTCCAAATTTTCATTACATAATCGTTACCTAGCCGCGCCAGGTCGGAATTGATGAACTTGAGAATTTTTAGATCGGTAGCATGCAACAAATCGATTAAGTCCATTTTATTCCTAATCTTTTCGTCGTTTATAGTTTTCTCACAAAAAATCTAAACAGGACGAAAAAAATTTGACCGCTCAGCCAGGGCGGTGATACAACCGCTTCATAATTAAAGAACATATAGCGGATTGTGCGCGACGGAAAAACGGGAAAGGACCCTGGGGGAGGGGCTGACTGGGGGGGAGTCGCTGGATAAGCGACTCAATTGAACTACCAGTTGAGGTCTTTAAGCATATCCTCAGACTCTTGAACCTTTTTCTTGAAGTCCTGTTTTACAGGCTGCTCGGCAGGTTCGATCGTTTTGCGCTCTTTTGTAAAAGAGATGCGCGGCACGGCGTAACGCCCGGCAACAGCGACTTTCTGAATTTTGATCTGGGACGACTTGGAGATCACTCTCTGGGGCTCTTTCCACTCACGGACTTCTTTGACCTTACCGTTCAAAGGAATTGGATCCTTCATCACCGAAGCCTTACCACCCCGAACTAACTCCGAAGCCGGACCATTTATGCCCTCAATCGTCGCCGGAATCTCCGGGCGCGTGGAGTCCAAAATATACTTTCGTTTACCCAGCGGAGGCAGGGCCTTGGCTGAAGCAGTCTCGGCGACGAGCATCAACACAATGATTCCATAGATTTTTTTCATGCTTTCCTCCAGGGCGCGATCACATTCTTACGTCTCGGCAGAATTGCCCTAAGACTTGAGTGCTCAACTGATTTTCCCTTTTGCCGATAGGGATTAGCGGATCTTCCTCTGCCGGAACGGAAAAGTCGCCATGAGCCTTGCCTTTCTCATCGTTGAACGCGGACACAATGCGGGTATGCGCATTGAGCTGAAAGATTTTCCCGCGACTCTCGGTCGAGATCCCAACAACACCGTCGTCATCCGCGACTCAGAATCCTCTCGTCACCACATCCGCATCAAACAACGCGGCCGGCTCTACATCCTCGAAGACCTCGAATCGCGCAACGGCACCTACATCAACGGCGATCGCGTTATTAATTCAACGCTGACCAACGGCGATAAAATACTCGTCGGCTCGACCGAACTCCTCTTCATAGCGCCTGATTCCAACATTCAAATCTCAAGCAACATCGACAAGTTCGATATGCACATGGACGAAGGCCTGAAGGTTCCAATCGATTTGGAGAATCCCCATCGCCATCACTTCAAGCGCGCGATTCGCCTCGATCCGGTCGCACTCGCCAATAACATGATGAGCAACGGCCAAGCGATCAACGACATCTTCAATTATCACTCGAATCTGATCGTGATTAAAGACCTCAAAGAAACCTGTCACGCGCTTCTGAAAAGTTTGGGTAAAATCGTGACCAATTCTTCACGCGCCGCGATCTTCATCTGGTCGAACCAAGCTCGCCAGCTCTTGCCCTACGCATCCAAAGAGTTTAACAAAAGCGATAAGAGCGGCTTTCTCCTCAGCCGCAGCGCCTTTGAAGACGCGCTTTCTAGGCGACAAGGCATCCTTCTCACACCGGAAGTCAAAGCCACACAGCAAGGCCGAAACCGAGTCATACTCCCGGTTTGTCACGCTGAGGAAATCGTGGCTCTCGTTCACATCGAGATCGATAATCCGCGCGAAGAGTTCGCCATGCACGAGCTTGAATGCGCGCAGGCTCTTCTGCAGCGCGCCTCGCCTCTGCTGGAAGCCATGCTGCTTCGCCAAGAACTTGATGGTTGGCTCGGTGGCGTTATCGAAACGATGCTCAGCGTAATCGAAGCGAAAGACACCTACACACGCGGACACTCCGAACGCGTCTCTAGCTACTGTATGGCCGTGGCCGACGAACTTCGGCTGCAGCCCGACGTCAAACGCCTGCTTATGATCAGCGCGCTTTGTCACGATGTGGGGAAAATAGGGATCCCCGATGCGATCTTAAAGAAAGCCTCGCTCTTATCCTCAGAAGAGTATCAAGAGATGAAACTGCACCCAACGATAGGCGCGAACATTATCGCCCATCTGCCCAACGCCCCGAAGATACTCTCGGGCGTTCGATACCATCATGAAAAATGGGATGGAACAGGCTATGAAGGTCTTGCGGGCGAAGACATTCCATTCTTTGGCCGCATCGTCGCCCTCGCTGACGTCTATGATGCGATGGTCTCCGGCCGTTCGTATTCTGGCTTTATGGATCAACAGGAAGCTGTGACTCGTTTGCAGGAAGAGGCCGAACTCTTCGACCCCGAAATTCTCAAAGCCTTCGTTCGTGCTTGTGAAAAAGGGACGCTTTCGCTCAAGACTTCGACTCAGAATAATGAGCCCGAAGTTTCCGAGACCGATACGGAAATCACCAATTTTAAGTAATTGCCACCAGCACCACTCTTGCCGGCCCCATACCCATAAGCTGCCACGCTTGCTATACTAAAAGAAACCTTTTGTATATTCGAAGGGATTCTACGTATGTGGAGCCAGCTCGCGGTCAGCCTCCAGAGTGGGAACACCTATCTCTATCTGATCCTAATCCTTGGTTTTATCGGCACGATTATTATTTTCGAACGGCTGATAATGCTCCAAGTTGTCTACTCACTTGATTTCAAAAAATTCCTGAACAATCTTCGCCGATCCGTGCAGGCCGAAGATGTTGAAAGAGCTGTGAGTATCTGTAAGAACGCCTCTTACACTTCGCTTCCGGCTATCGGTCTGAAAGCTCTTGAAGCGAAAGAACGCGATCCCAACTCGGTTCGCGGTGCGATTGAAGAGGAGAGCATCGACTTTCTTCCTAAGATCGAAGCTCGCATCGGCGTTCTCCCCGCTCTGGCGACTCTGATCCTTCTCATCGGTGTTCTCGGAACGATCGATGGTCTTTGGGCCGCGTTTGATTCTGTTGAAATTCTTGATTCCACTGAAAAGCAGGTTCGCCTTTCCAACGGTATTGCCAGCTCTTTAAATCCGACCACTATGGGCCTCCTCATCTCAATGATCTTTCTCACAGGCCATCAGGTCTTACGAGGGCTCGCCTTGAGACTAACCGAACGCGTCCATTACGGTGTTTCAGTTTTGACGAACCTACTCGCACCTGCCGAACTCTCAACTTATGTCCCTGCTGTGGCAGTGGCTAGCATAGGTGGTGGAGGCTCTTCTGCCGTCCATGCTGGTGGACATGAGCCACGGGCTGCGGCCGCTGACAATAAGATCGAGGTTGAAGATGACAGCTTTGACGATTCTTCAGTCGAAGATATCAAGGACGAAGAAGAGATTATCTAATAACGTCTGGTATCTTCCAACCATAGTGCTCGCACTGATGCTCGTCATGACCTTCATGTCGACAGCTTTGCGGGCTATTACCATGCCCGGCTCCTTTGGAATCGTGGA
>JAZKGL010000185.1:5824-9736 GCA_040385935.1 Bdellovibrionota bacterium | reverse complement strand
CCGGGCATTTGGATGAGCGTGACGCAAAATAACAACAAGCTCTTGATCATCACCGATGATCATCAAAGGTTTACGATTCCTGTCCTTGCGCCGGATCTAGACGCGATGCGCCCCTTCATCAAATACCTAGATGAAAGGGTCCGCGAGATTGCTTTTAAAACCACGCTGGATATGGAAGTGGACCGCGATCGCATACGAGCCGTTCTCGCGATCGATCAAAAGCTCAAATACTTTCACGTTCGGCCTTTGCTCTATGCATTGGCGGAAGCCAAGATTTCTCACTATGGCTTTGAAACACGCATGACCAACCTTTCTTCTGCTAAAGAAGAGGCGCCTCATGGCAGTGATCATCACGAGGAGCATCTTTAAGAATGCCGTTTAAGTTCTGGCGAAAGCTGCCGGGCGCAAAAGATCTCGTTTTCGTGGAAGTTCATCAAAACGGTGAGCTGCTCTCGAAAACTGTGAGACCTTTGAAAAAATCAGGCGCCATTTATTTGACGGCTAACCCAGACGGCGAACTCACGGCTCCTTACTATCCTTTGCCAAGCGATATCCGGCTTTTAAAGATGACCGATCGCGGTGTGGAATTGGATCTCGATCCCAACTGGGTCGGCTTCACCACCCACGACGGCAAGATCGAAAATATTTCCTCGGATCGAAAGTCCGCATATACCCATATTATGAAACGCGGCGACTTCGGCAGTATCGCCTACGATGATCTGCGTATCGTTATTCGCATCGGCCGCGATCATCCCTCGCAGCGTCCTGCGGTTCGTCCGACGCGTGAATACAGCGGCTCCATCCTCGAATTCTGGTGGGGCAAAGAATTCACGGGCCTTTGGATCGGCGTCTTTGCTTCACTGGTCCTTACCCTCGGTTTTGTGTTTGGCCTGAAAGCCCGGCCCGATGATAGGCCGAAGATATTTGTCGATCTGCCCGACGAATACACCCTGCCCTTCATCAACCCGATCCACTTTAGCCAGGCCCCTGAGTCCCAGCAGGATACCTTTGAACGGCGGCGGCCGATTCATTCGGCGGTGAAGTTCGCCGATGATTTTGTAAACATCACT
Source organism: Bdellovibrionota bacterium (assembly GCA_040385935.1). Classification (GTDB taxonomy): domain Bacteria; phylum Bdellovibrionota_B; class Oligoflexia; order Oligoflexales; family Oligoflexaceae; genus Oligoflexus. The sequence continues at coordinate 8,666 of JAZKGL010000185.1, read as the reverse complement.
TTAGATCTCAATCCTGAGCCTAAAAAAGATTACACTTACACTTCGCCCATCCTGTCGTCGGCAGCCAATCTCTATGCCGAGCGCTTTCAGGACGACGCTCGCCGGGCCCGTGAAGCCGGCGACAAACGCGAGGAGAAAGAAGAAAAGCAGCTATCGGATAAACGAAATGGATTGGTCGCAATTCCCGTTGTTCGCGGGGAAGCCCTCAATGCTAAACTCCTTCGCGTGCAAAAGACCCTAGCGAGCTGGTACGAATCGACCGCTTACATGGTCGATCTTCGCGGCAAGACCACAGCGGACTTTGCCCAGGACAAGGGCTATGACTTCAAAAACTATAAGACCGTCGAAAAGGGTGCACCGAAGGCTAAAGCACCGTTTAAGCAGACAGGCGACGAAGAATTGATGTATAAAACTGCTGAGGGCGTGGCCGAAGCGGCTGCTCGTGAGCGAAAAGCTCTGAGCAAACTTCGAACAAAATTCGAACCTTTAAGGCCGGAAACCAGCCGCCCGCTTAGCTTTGCGCAGGGTTCAGACTACACGCCCTCGATGACGGGTCGCGAGTTTATCGAACTTAATCGCAAAATTGATGGTATTATGGCTTCGCTTTTCGATCCAGAGAAGCCGAAGAAGATTCAGGAGCCCATCATAGGGACGCTCGATCCAAGACTGATAGAAAAAACTGTGGATCGCTCTCGCTTTGAACTCCAACTTTGTTACGAACTCGCTCTTCGCCGCAACCAAGCCGCAGCCGGCCTGATGGAATGGCGATGGAACCTCGATACCAAAGGCCGCGTAACTGATCTTGAACTGATAGACTCTGATATATCTGATGGTAAAATGATCTCGTGCATTCGTGACAAGTTAAGCCGATGGACATGGCCAAAGCCATTAAAAGGCACTGTGCAGGTGAGTTTTCCTTTCTCGTTCAAACCTTCAAAGGGTTGAACCAAGGGCTATTAAGTCAATTTTTTATCTAAGACGTATATATTCCATCACTAAAAATTGAGAGAAAATGACAGCGAAAAGTTTAATTGAAATTTCCCGAAAAGATCCAAACCGCATGTACATGTTCGTCGTCGGCGGCTGCGGCGAGTTTGGTATGAACCTCACGATCTATGCTCACAAAGGTTACGCTTATGTGGTCGACGCAGGACTTTCCTTCGCCGAGACCTATGAGATCGGCATCGATGCCCGCATCCCGGATATCGCGCAGATCGAGGCTATCCTTGGCGGCAAACCGACAGCGTTTTTGATTACGCACGGGCACGAGGATCACATCGGTGCTCTACCTTATCTTTTGGAGCACTGGCCAGCGCCAGTCTACATTGGCCCATGGGCGATGGAGCTGGTGAAAGAAAAGCTGAACCAGCTGAAGAACCGCGAGCCTTATGCGTTTCATGAGGTTAGGGCGGGCGATATCATCAATCTGCCTGAGATGCGTGTGCACTGGTTTCACGTGCCGCACTCGATTCCGTTCTGCTGCTCGCTCATGCTTGAAGGCGGCGAACATCGCGTCTTCCACACGGGCGACTTTAAGATGAACGGCTTTTTGCCTTATGAAAAGTCGCTCGATATCGAAGCGCTTAAGACCTTGGCTGGCAAAGCCCCGGTTCTTGCCGTCGTATCCGACAGTACCAACGCCCATTCGCCTGGCCATTGTCCAAGCGAATTGATCACTCGTCCGGCTTTGACCGAAGTCGTCGCGCGTGCGCAAGGCGTGACATTCCTCACAACCTTCTCTTCGAATCTTTGGCGTCTGCAGAATATTCTTCTGATCGCCTGCGAACTGGGTAAGAAGGTCTTCGTCTTTGGAACCGGCATGCGCCGAAGTCTGGAGATCGCTCAGCGCCTTAAAATGCTCGGCGCGGAAGCCGCTTGCCTCGTCGATGAAGACGGCAGCAAACGCGTCGAACGCAAAGACCTCATCGTTTTGTGCTCGGGCTGTCAGGGCGAGCATAAGTCGGGTCTTAAACGCATACTCTTTGACGAAGTTCAGTTCATGGAAGCGCGCGAAGGCGATCAGGTGATCTTCAGCTCACGCGTTATTCCTGGGAACGAAAAGCCTTTGGCTAAGCTTATGAGCATGTGTGCCTTTAAAGGTATCTCAACGATCTCGGCCCGGGAATTCCCAGGTATCCACGTGAGCGGTCACGCTTACTCGGAAGATTTGAAGTCGGTGATGGACGCTCTTCAGGCTCGTTATACGATCCCTGTTCACGGGACTTTCCAGCAGCTCAACACCAATGGTGAGCTGAGCAATAAGCCCACTGTGGACGTGATGAACGGGCAGATTACGGCTTTAAACGCCGATGGCGTCGAAGTTATCGCCCAACATGAACTCCATCTGCAATTCGTCGATTCGTTCTCACGTCGCCCTATGTCTTACGACACGATGCGCGAACGGCATAAAATAGGCGATTCGGGTCTTGCGATCCTCTCCGGCTTTATCGAATCCGAGCAGATCGAAATCGATATGGATTTCGTCGGCATGCCGTTCGACAACGACACGGATATGGAGCGCATGAAAGCCAAGCTGATGGCTGAGCTTAAAGGCCTTGTTCGAAACATTCGTAACTCGAATGATTTTAACTACGAATCCTTCAATGACCGCGCGCGCCTCACGGTTCGCCGGACACTTTCAGATCGCTTTATCAAAAAGCCGGTCGTAATCTCAAGAGTCACACTCTTTGAGGATACGCATGATGGACTGGCGGATTAAGAAGAAAAAAGAGCTGATCAAAACGCGGCCCTTCGCCGTCGAAGAAATTGAGATCACGCGAATCAGTACGGGTCGGGATTTATCCCACCCGTATTTTCGTATTAGCGCGCCATCCTGGGTGAA
>JAZKGL010000185.1:3679-5724 GCA_040385935.1 Bdellovibrionota bacterium | reverse complement strand
CGTCTAAGCGAGGACCGTAAGCACTTTCCCGATGCGACCGAAGAGATCGAAGTCTTCACCGCCGACCTACGGACGGTTGAGGCCATGATAGAAAAGGGTGAGATGCATAATGCACTCGCGAACCTCACGGTTTTGATGGCTCAAAAATATGTGTTGAAGAGCTGAACGGATAGGGCCATATAAATCCCTCTTGAATGCCTAGGTCAAAGTCTCCTTTTATCCGAGAATTTTTGGCATAATAGATGTTCATCGATAAAGATCATTTGGCCAAAGGCGCGATTAAGCCTTCGGCAGCGCCCCAAGAGGATAGTTTATGAAGAAGGTAACGCTCGTTCACGGTGATGGCATTGGTCCAGAGATCACCGAAAGTGTCAAAACCGTGTTTAAAGCCGCTGGCGCACCCATCGAATGGGAAGAAACCGACTGTGGACTCAACGCGCTTGAGAAAACCGGGTCTTTGATGCCGCAAGAATTCATCGACAGCTTAACCCGCACAACCGTTGGCCTCAAAGGCCCAACGACAACGCCTATCGGCGGCGGTCACCGCTCGATCAACGTTCAAATGCGGCAGATGTTCAATCTCTACGCAAACGTTCGCCCGATCAAAAACTTCGAAGGTTTGCCATCCTTGTTTCAAGGGATCGACTTTTATATCGTTCGCGAAAACTCCGAAGACTTGTACAAAGGTATCGAGTACATGATCTCGCCCGGCGTGGCTCAAGGCATCAAGCTGATCACAGCGGTCGCCTCGGAACGTATCGGCCGTCATGCCTTTGAACTGGCGATCAAACTCGGCCGTAAAAAGGTCACGATCGTTCACAAAGCCAACATCATGAAATACACCGATGGCCTCTTCTTGGATTCGATCCGCAAAGTCGCGGCTGATTATCCGAGTATCGGCGTCGACGACATGATCGTGGATAACTGCGGCATGCAGCTCGTCACTAAGCCTCAACAGTTCGACATCATCGTCACAGAAAACCTTTATGGCGATATCCTCTCTGATATCGGCGCTGGTTTGATCGGTGGCCTTGGTATCGCCTCAGGCGCAAACATTGGCGAAGGCGCAGCGATCTTTGAAGCCGTCCACGGCTCGGCCCCTGACATCACGGGCAAAAACCTCGCAAACCCAACCGCGCTTCTCTTAAGCTCGGTCTCGATGCTCGATTACATGGGTGAGCTTGAATCAGGCTCACGTATTCGTAACGCGATCAGCGCAACCCTTGCAAACCCTGAGTCCCGCACCCGCGATCTCGGCGGCAAGCTCGGCACGAAAGAGTTTACAGACGCTGTTATTCGTAATCTAAAGTGATACTTGCCAAAGGCTCCAAAGGATCTGTACGCGGATTCTCTGGAGCTTTTTTCGTCTTTTTGCCTTCTCCCCAGCCAAAGATCATGAGATCCTAATACCTTAAGACTCATCGACTACCCAAGTGTCTTTCATTGAGACGTAACCAGACTAAACTCATGAAACATTGAAGGAGCTCCATGTTTAGGGTCGAGGCCTCAGGAATCACAGATGTTGGACGCGTTCGAGCGTCAAACCAGGATTCTATGCTCGTCGAAGATGGACTTCTGCTTTACGTCGTGGCTGACGGCATGGGCGGACACGCAGGTGGGGAAATCGCAAGCCGGATCTGCATCGAACAGATTCTTTCTGAGGTCCAATCGAAATTTTCTTTGCTCATTGAGACTTCTTCAAAAACCCATCCCGATCCTACTTTAATGAATGCCTTAGCCGGTTCCATCAACCATGCTTCCGCCAAGATATATGAGCATTCTTTGGAAGATCCTTCGCTGAGGGGTATGGGAACGACGGCAACTGTTGTTAAAATAGTAGATGACTATGCATACTGCGCTCACGTTGGCGACAGCCGATTCTATCTGATCCGAAAAGGTCTGATTTATCAGATGAGTTTCGATCACTCGCTCGTCAACGAACAGGTTCGCGCTGGGATCCTCACCCCTGAAGAAGCCGAAGTTCATCATTTGAAAAACGTCATCACCCGTAGCGTGGGTTATCAGGAAGAGGAAGACGTCGATAC
>JAZKGL010000185.1:0-3579 GCA_040385935.1 Bdellovibrionota bacterium | reverse complement strand
GGCGAACTCACGCAGATCAAGGTCAAACGCTTCTCCAATCACACCGGTATCGGCCCCCTTTCTCCTCAGGATTATAATCACGCGAAAAAAGAGATGACGGCGGTGGAGGACCAGCAGCATATTCCTGCCGGCATCGATCTTGATAAACTTTTGTTTCGCACAGTGTTTGAGAACATGAAACAGGTGGGAAATAACGCTAACCAGAATGCTTTGCGTTTGCAAAAGCTCTTATCGACTTTAAGCCAGCAGAAATCCCTACTCGCTTCGGTGCCTTCGATTTCTCCGCTGGACGGCTGGGTCACATCGAGTTTTGGTAGCCGCGAATCGCCTTTTACCAAAGAACGCGATGTGCATATGGGCCTTGATATTGCGGCTCCGGTAGGCAGTCCGTTTTATGCGCCGGCCGATGGCGTTGTGATTTTCTCGGGAATCAAAGATGGATTTGGCAATTTTATCATGATCGCTCACGGCTATGGAGTGATCTCACGTTTTGGTCACAACGCAGAAAACCTCGTGGAACCAGGGCAAAAGGTTATGCGCGGCGAGCAGATCGGAACCGTGGGCATGACCGGCCGCACGACGGGTCCTCACTTGCATTATGAAGTTATGTTGAACGGAGCAAACGTAGATCCAAGCCGCTTTATCCTTTCTTTGAATTAATCCTCTCACCCTGGCGGGGCCGCTGGCCCTGCTGTCCCGGTTATCCCATCGCGACCTTGTCCTGTGCCGTGAAAAGCATTCCCCCCATTCGCTTTTGTCGATATACTAAACGACCTAACCTGGCATTTCTGCGTACCTTGCGCACGGCTAGGCACCTTACTTTTTAACGCCTATGCGGACGATAGATATGTTGAATCTTGCGCGCAAAATCTTCGGAACGAAAAACGATCGAGAAGTGAAACGCTACGCCGGCACTGTCGCGCGTATTAACGCTCTTGAGGCTTCCATTTCAGGCCTCTCTGACGATGCGTTGAAGGCGAAGACGAACGAATTTAAGGCTCGCCTGGCTAAAGGTGAGACGCTCAATGATATCTCGATCGAAGCGTTTGCTGTCGTTCGCGAAGCGAGTAAGCGTGTGCTTAACATGCGGCACTTCGATGTTCAGCTCATCGGTGGCTTTGCTCTTCATGAAGGCCGTATCGCCGAGATGAAAACGGGTGAAGGTAAGACTTTGACAGCGACCAGCGCGGTTTACCTCAATGCCTTGTCGGGCAAGGGTGTCCACGTTGTTACGGTGAACGACTATCTCGCTAGCCGTGACTCGGCGGAGATGGCTCAACTTTACGGCTTTCTGGGTTTGACCACAGGCCTTATCGTTCATGGTTTGACCGATACTCAGCGCCGCGAAGCGTATTTCTCCGATATTACCTACGGAACGAACAACGAATTTGGTTTCGACTATCTTCGTGACAATATGAAAACCGATAAGTCTCGTTTTGTTCAGCGCGAACACAACTTCTGTATCGTCGATGAGGTCGACTCCATCCTAATCGATGAAGCCCGTACCCCGCTTATCATCTCGGGCCCTTCAGAGACGAAGACTGAGATCTACGTGATCGTTAACAATGCGATTCCTGGTCTTCAGAAAGACAGTGATTATATCTTCGACGAGAAGTCGCGTTCGGTGACTTTGACTGAAGACGGCATTTCGAAGCTTGAAAAACGCCTGGCCGTCGACAATCTTTATGAGCCGCATAACATCGAATATCTTCACCACGTTCAGCAGGCTATGAAAGCGCATATCGCTTTCAAAAAAGATGTCGACTACGTAGTGCGTGATCGCAAGGTTGTGATCGTCGATGAATTTACCGGCCGTTTGATGCCGGGACGCCGCTATTCGGATGGTCTACACGGTGCCCTTGAAGCCAAGGAGCATTTGCCGGTCGAGAACGAAACTCAGGTTTTGGCGACGATTACGTTCCAAAATTTCTTTCGCCTCTACAAAAAGCTTTCGGGTATGACCGGTACTGCGGATACCGAAGCGGTCGAATTTAAGCGTATCTATAATCTCGACGTCGTGGTGATTCCGACCAACCGTTTGCTTATTCGTAAAGATGAGCAAGATGAGGTGTATCGTACCGCTCGTGAGAAGTTTGAGATCATCGCCGATGAGATCTCTCGCGCGCAGACCGCTGGGCAACCGGTTTTGGTCGGTACGGTTTCGGTTGAGAAGTCAGAGCTTTTGTCGAGTCTTTTGAAAAAACGCGGCACGCCGCATGAGATTTTGAACGCTAAGAACCACAGTCGTGAAGCAACGATCATTGCCAACGCCGGTCAGCGCGGCAACGTAACGATCTCCACTAACATGGCTGGTCGTGGTACCGACATTAAACTCGGTGATGGTGTTCGGGAGCTTGGCGGCCTTTATGTGATTGGGACTGAGCGCCATGAATCGCGCCGTATCGATAACCAGCTACGCGGTCGTTCGGGTCGTCAGGGTGATAATGGTCGAACCAAGTTCTATCTATCGCTCGAAGATGATTTGATGCGGATCTTCGCGAGTGATCGTCTCTCGGCGATCATGCAGCGTCTTGGGATGAAAGAAGGCGAGGCTATTGTTTCGCCTATGGTTTCAAGAGCGATTGAGAAGGCGCAGCGACGAGTGGAAGAGCAGAACTTCTCCTCTCGTAAGCACGTTCTTGAATACGATGATGTTATGAATCAGCAGCGTCAGGTGGTTTACACCCGTCGTCGTAAGATCCTTGAAGACAAGGCGGATATCGCGTTTCTTCGTGATGGTGCCAAGTCGATTTCTGAAGGCATATTGACGAAATACTCGCCTGAGACTTCGACCAATACGTCTTGGGATTATGATGCGGCGAGCAAAGAACTCTCGACTGAATTCCACATTCCTATCGATTTAAACACGGTCGCTGACAAGCATTCGATGGAGACCATCCTCGAAGCCGTAACGAATATCGTGGACAAGGCTTACAAAGAGAAACGCTCAAAGGTTGGCGATGAGCTGATCGGCCGTATCGAAGCTTATGTTTATCTGCAGATTATTGATCAGAGCTGGAAAGAGCATTTGCGAGCGATGGATACGCTACAAGACAGCGTTCGTCTTAGAGGCTACGGCCAGCGCGATCCTTTGCAGGAGTACAAGCGCGAAGCGTTCAAGCTATTTGAAAGCCTTATGATTCGTATCGAAGATGAGACCGTCTTGGCTTTGGTTCGTATGCCTCCGCCGGAAGAAGAGAAAGAGGAGCTACTCGAAGTCGCTGAACCTGAGACCTCGAAGCTGGTCTTTGCTCATCCAGAAGCTCCGGTTCCTCAAGCGGGAATCGTGCCGGATACGAGCACGGAGTATGGTGAGGCGAGGGCCGAACCGATTCGAGTCGGTGAGAAGGTTGGACGAAATGATCCGTGTCCCTGTGGTTCGGGACAGAAATATAAAAAGTGCCACGGTCGTCTTGAAGGCGAAGATTCGGTATAATCAGGGAGCCTCTTAACGAGGCTCCTTTTTTTATGGGACCAAAGGGGGCGTAAAGTGCATCGCAGTCTCGACTTCACACCCGTGGATGATGAGGTGATCGTATCGCGGATTCTGATGGGCCTTCATCAGACGATAGACGATGC
>JAZKGL010000184.1:0-2945 GCA_040385935.1 Bdellovibrionota bacterium | reverse complement strand
TTGCATCTAGATAAACTAGACTTTCGAAGAATGGTGGGGATTACAAGATTCGAACTTGTGACCCCCTGCTTGTAAGGCAGGTGCTCTAACCAACTGAGCTAAATCCCCATTCTTACTCTGACTTCGCTCTCTCAGCAGCGAGTTGGTTGTATCTCAAAAATCGAAAACGCTGTCAACGCTCGATCATTGCTCGGCGAAAAGTTTTTGAATAGCTGGGCCAAAAGGTGGTCTTAGTACGCCAAATTCTGTGATCAAACCGCTAATCAACTCGTTCGACGTCACATCAAACGAAGGATTGCGGGCCTCAGCCTTGGATGGCGCCACTAACACACCTGCATGCTCGAGCACTTCCTTCGGCGAACGCATCTCGATAGGAATCAAATCCCCACCCGCAATCTTCGGATCGAAAGTACTTCTCGGCGCTGCGATGTAAAACGGCACCTTATGATGCGCGGCTACAATCGCCAGGGAATACGTTCCAACCTTATTCGCAGTATCGCCATTCGCCGCAATGCGATCGGCACCCACAACCACCAAATCGACCTTCTCGTGCTTCATAATATACGCAGCCGCCGAATCCACTTGGATCGAATACGGAATCCCCTCCTGCTGAAGCTCATACGCAGTCAGTCTTGAGCCTTGAAGATAGGGGCGCGTCTCATCGACATAAACGTGTTCGATAAGGCCTTGCTCATGAAGGGCGCGAATGACGCCTAACGCTGTGCCATAACCAGCTGTCGCAAGCGAACCCGTATTGCAGTGCGTAAGGACACGAAGCTTGCGGCCTTCCGCCAGCTTAGCCCCGTGGGTTCCGATCGCCTTACACGTCGTTAAGTCGGCGTTTTCCAGCTCTTTTGCAAACTGAAGGATGTACTTTCGTACATCGGCAATCACCGTGGCATCGGTCCAGGTATCGGCGAGCTTACGAACCGAATGCAGCGCATTAAAAAGATTTACCGCTGTTGGACGAGTGGCCTGCATACGCTTGCAGTTGTCGAAAAAGAGGTCGCGATACTGCTTCCAATTTAAGGCGTTGGTCTGCTGGGCATCGAGGACTAGGCCATAGGCGGCAGCCGTGGCAATCGCCGGCGCGCCGCGAACTGTCATATTTTCAATGGATTGCGCAACGTCTTCGAGCGTTCGGCAATTGATCCAGATCTCTTCGTGCGGAAGGCGTTTCTGGTCGATTAGCGCAAGATGATCATCTTGGAAGGACATGGCCGTATACATTTAAGGGCGCCCCTTTTTTCAAAGTAGGCGCCCACAATAACAATTTGTAGAGAAATCTCAAGCGATCCGTTACCGATCAGTCGTCATCACCATCATCACCGCGACCCGATTTGCTAGTGCCGCCATCTTTCAGATTCCAACCCGCAACCTCAGACATCGGCTGCTCATCATCATCCTTAGACTTCTTCGAGGACTTCTTGCTCTTATTATCCCAGCTATCCTCATCACCGATACGAGCCGAATTATCGTTCGCATCATCGTCATCTTTTTTGCCTCTGCCGAAACCAAAGAAACCCTTTTTCTTCTTCGTATCACCCGTATTCGGTAAAATCTCCGAAAGACGCGCAACATCCGAACCCTCTTCATCCGCATCCGCATCGATGTCTTTCATCTTCGCGGGATTTTGAACCTTCTGCGGCTTCGCTTTTTTCGTTGTCACGACCGTCTTAGGTTTGATCTCCGAATAATCGGAATGAGCCGCTTCATTATTCATTGGCAAATCAGGACGCTCATTGGTTGCTGTCGTTCGTTCCATCTTATTTGCTTGCTCAGAAAACTCGGAACGAGGCGCGATAGGAGCACGATCGCTCGCCTGTTTTTGAACAGGAGCGGCTTTAGGAAGTGGAGCCGGCGCAGCTCTTGGGGCCGGAGCCGGTGTAGGTGCAGGCGCCGGAGCTGGTGCACGAGGCGCTGGAACGGGGGCACTCTTCGCTTTAGCCGCTGGTCGCTGAGCTTCGCGCGTCTCAGGCATTTGCTCTTCGTCTTCATCCTCATCGCGATGACGACGCGAACCACTACCGATTGCGGCAAACCCTGAAACCTCGTCGTCATCATCACGAGCTGAGGTCTCACCACCGTCTTCAGACTCAATACGATCACCCAGACGCTTCATGCTATAACTGCGAACAAAGCGCGTAATAATCAAAAGTAGAAGTAAAGCGACGACAATGCCGCCAATCACATAGTATTGAGCAAATCGATCCGCCGGCTTAGAATCCAGCTTTACACTTTGCATCGAAGTATACGCAGTCGCAAGCGCGGGGGAATTCTCACCTTCAAACGCTGAGGCAAGATCCGTATAAGTCATCAGATAAGCGTGTTTCGCCGAAGACGCAAGGACATGCATCTGCATCATGGGAACGGCACCGAGGGAAAACTCGGTGTAATACAAGTAACCCAGACTCCCACTCGCCAGAGTCACCTTATCGGTGCTGCGAAGATTGTAACCACTAATGCCGCCGAGCTTCGAACTGTTCTCTAGGATTAGCTTCGAATACTTATCCTTCGACAAGTCATCCATAGGCTCAGGTTCGAGAGACATGATGCGGATATTGGCTTGATATGTAATCTCACCGGGCTTCGGCTCAACCTTTGGCCCCTGAAAAAGCAATGTCGTTCCCGGATTGTTTTTCACCACCTGCCAACCCACGGGTGGCACGATCGTAAAACCCTCGGCAGGGATTTCCACAGCTTCACCCTGAGCGACAAACGTCGTGGGTTCAGGCGGCTTTGCTTCAGGGACAGGCGGTGGTCCACCAGCTCCTTGTGCGAAAGACACTCCGGATAAGATCAAACCAACTGCTAACAAGAGACCTCTCATGGCAACTCCTTAAACCTTAGCCGGCGCGCGAGTAACGGATAGTATCGAAGATGTCTGAATAATGGGGATCCTCTAGAGTATACTCCTGAATGCACTCTTCGAAATGACGAAGTGC
>JAZKGL010000183.1:0-1426 GCA_040385935.1 Bdellovibrionota bacterium | reverse complement strand
CCATTGAGTTGGGCCGCGAAAAATAGAAAAAACGAAAAAATATAAACCAAAAAAAATTCAACAAACGCGCCCCGCGAAGCGGTAGCCTGTACGGTGGGGGGATACATAAGGGGGGCAGGCGGAGCCTCTCCTCTTATGCCGCCGGAGGCATCAGCGAAGCGCTATCCCGAGGGAATACGCACCATATAAAGCAACCCAGACTTAAACGAACGACATTGTCCGTCTGAATGACTTTTTCGATTCCATCATGGCACAAGCTTTTGATCCATTTCACTGCGAAGCGTCTTAGCGATTCGCATCTGGCCTTTCACACTTAAATGAAAACAATCGTTGCCAATCTCGTCAGCGGTAAACTCAATAGGAGCGGCAGAACTCAAGTTTTGGACACGAAAAAGCGGGCTCACTTCATTCAAACGCTTCGACAGCTCGCCGAGTTCTTTACGATAGCCGGCGAGCGCATCGGAGACAGGCTGGAGCGCTTCTAAGGAGTTGTTGTCGTGATACGCGAACAGAGTGGGACAAAGGCCGCGGGGTCCACCTTGGAAAACTTGAGCAAGTATGGGGCGAAGTCCGATATTCTCATCTTTTAGCGAGGGATTGCCCACCAGATTCTTCTCAAATTGATCGGACTGCAACTCCTTGCAACTCCGTTCTTTTCCGTAAGCTAGAACACGTTTGCTCTGAATGACGGGAGAGGTCACGAGCTGACTGACATTCAGTGGGCTCACGAGCCAGATATGAGTGATGTCGCCGTTTGCTTTGGGCTTTGCATTGAGCATGTAATAGCGAATCGCTTCTTCAATCGAATCGCTATATTCGGAAGGCGAGGTCATGTACTCAGGGACAGACGCGCATAAATCGTTTCCGGTGTAGAAGACAAAAAGATGATCAAGAGCCTCACCTTGCACACCATCTAAAATTCTATCCATCTGCTGACGAGCAAGAACAGACTTCTCCCCATCGCGTGCCGCGACGTAGATCTCGTCAGTCCCACGCAAGCGTCCAAGCAGAGTGCCCCAAGCGTTATCCAGTGAATCCAGATACTGACTCGAAACCGACGTCACGAAGCTATTAAAAATCCACACCAGTGGATGAACGAACTCACGTGGCGAAAGATCAAGACGTCTCGCGTTAGCCGGCGCCGTTAGGCCTTCAGACGCTAAGAAATCCAAGGTTGCCTGATCAGGCGTTAGCTTTTGGGCCGAACCGAAGAGAGCGGCTAGGCGGTCCATATCAAAGGCTAGGGAGGGGTGAGACGCTCCGCCTGTGCTGATGCTGTCGCCCACAATTCCTATAGTCGCAGCTCTTAGAGGCTGCGCCTGCATCGAAAGCGCCAAAATCCACGGCAAAGCGCGCTTAATCTGAAAAGTCGTCCTGCTCATCCAAAGCCTCCCTTAGTCGACGAGAGAGTGTATAGGGTTGCGCG
>JAZKGL010000182.1:1469-3618 GCA_040385935.1 Bdellovibrionota bacterium | reverse complement strand
TCAAGAGAAAGCTCGATTTAAACTATTTTCCCAGTGTGTCTGTATGCACATGCAAGGCGTGAATGAGAATTCCGGCCGCGACAGATACATTGAGCGACTCGAGTTTCGCCTCATATGTGGGTATACTCACAACGAGATCAGATTTAGCTAAAATACCCTGCGAAACGCCTTTATCTTCAGCGCCAAGCACCAAGACTTTCTTCTCGTAGTCCTGACGAATCGTATTCACAGGAACCCCGTCCATATCAGCCGCAAGCACCCAGAAGCCGCGCTGTTTAAGCTCATTCAATGTTCGACCAAGGTTGGTCACAAACACTGGCTGGATAAAGGCAAAGGCTCCTTGCGCCGATGCGAGAGTCGCTCCACTGATAGGCGCCTGCCGATCCTTTGGCAAAAGGAGATAGCGCATGCCGAAATAAGCGGCAGTTCGCGCCAAGGCACCCAGATTCCGTGTGTCTGTCACATGGTCGCAGGCAAGGATAAACTCCCGCTCGCTGGTGGATACGTCTTCCAGAAATTTCTGTTCGTCGATCAAAGGCACATCTACCGTGACCGCTAGACCTTTCTCGGCTTCGCTGTATTCGATCGGGATCTTGACGGTTGGGTATTGGCTAAGGTGATGTTCGAGCTTTTTGCGATCTGCGGCTGCGCAGCGGATCGATTGAATCAACTCGGGCCTTGCGCGAAGATATTCGTCAAGACCCGACCAGCTCGTTAAATAGAGACCGTCTGTGGCATTGCTACGTCTAAGTGGCTTTTTCAAACGTGAACTCGTTCAGGTAACCATAGATTGAAAGGATTTTTTAACCTCCCAACCTTTACCACCTGGCAAAAGGTCACCCACGAGTTGTAGCACAAAACGAATTAACGCCTGCAGCTGACTTGACATGGCCTGACCCTGCCGGGCACTGGTTTGTGCTCGGGAGTAGATCCCCACGACCGATTCCAGGCCGATGGTTCCATCCGGCAGGACAAAAAGTGGAGAGCGACGCAAGCTATACTGTCTATCGAGGAAGACTTCAATGTCGGGTACAGGGAAAGCGAGATTTTCAGCGATAAAGGCCTTGCGCGCGCCATCGAGCAAAAGATGGTAGGCATCGATATGGCCCTTGATCTCTTTCAGGCGCGAACCAACATCGATACCCCGTGTGCTGGCATCAAAGTTCTCAATGGTGAACATGTGCCGATGCACAAGTTCGAACACAGCGCACAGACTGTTCACTTCCGTGAGCTTCGAGGATTCAAGAAACTCCGATATCTGCGGGTGCAGCCCCGCAAGCTCTATCGTGTCGGCGACGAAGGTTCCTGGTTCTATTGCATATTTCTCGGTCGCGCCTTCGACTGGTTTGAGCCGAGATTTGCCGTCGAGTCGGCGACGAAACTGAAGAAGCATAGAAGAATACCCAAAGCAGTCATCGATTAATTCGTCGGTATTTCGATCGAGCGTAACCTGCATCGGCGCAAGCTGCTCACCAGAGTCGAGCTGAACGTAGCTATATTCCTGCAGAAAAGTGGATTGGAATACGGCGAGCACCTGAAGCCTTAAAGAATCCCATAGCTTTGTACATGAAAAGACACCGCTATCGATAAGGACCTTACCGAATTTCGTTGTCCGATTCACTTGAACAGCTGCCTCAGTGAGCTGATCCAGAGAAATCATACCCTCGCGATAAAGGACTTCACCGAGCCTGTCGTCCATAAGGTTCGAAGCGGCAAAGACGAGTTCGCCTTTGCGGAAGAAAAGTCTTTTAACGCTATTGCCGAGATCGACGGCGACAACACCATCGAATTTTTGCTGCGTGAGACCTTGCAAAAGAGCGACATAGGTGTGTCGCTCCATGATGCCGAATCCGGCCTTATCTCCGGGCGTCTGCGGTCCACTGCCGGGCAAATCAAGAAGAAGCCGATTGCGACCAAGCGCTCGCGCCTGCCACTGTTTTCCATCTTGAAACTGGGCTCCCGAGATCAAGAGACCTTCGGGTGTGGCCGATACGTTGACATTTTCTTGAGCAGACATAGTCCAAACCCCAACTAGAAACCGACCATCGTTACGTCTTAATACGATTCAGCTTTCTTTTAGCTTACTCGCATTAGGCAACACTTCAAAGCCTGAATTTTTTGGGGATCTCACTCACGGGAAGCTCGATGA
>JAZKGL010000182.1:0-1369 GCA_040385935.1 Bdellovibrionota bacterium | reverse complement strand
TCGACCTCAGACACTATAGTTTGAATACACGACTCAAAAATCTGATGATCGTTACCCGTGAATTGATCGCCGAACTTTCTCAAGAGGCGCTGGGCGCTGATTTTTATCGGCGTTAAAGGATTTTTGATTTCATGGGCGATTCTCCGTGCGACTTCGCGCCAGGCTGCAACCCTTTGGACTTTAACCTGCTCGCTCGCATCATCGATCACGATCACGACACCGTGACCATCAGAGTTTTCATCCACGAACCGCGTGGCATCGGCAAGCAGGGTGAGATTGATACCCACTTCACTCAGATCGATCTCACCGCTGAAGTTGGAGAATTCCACGCGTTCCTTGATCGGTTTCCAAAGAGCTTCGACCAAGCGAGGCTCCAGAACCGAATCAATTCTTTGACCGACACTATCCTGATTGAGACCCAGGAGTCGTTCGGCTGCGGGGTTGACCGAAGTAATCACATCATCGGAGTCCACGGAAAGAACGCCCGCCGCGATATTTCTTAAGACGATCTCGATATAGTTGCGCCGGCGGTCGAGTTCTTCGTTGGTGCGTTCGAGTTCGGCGGTGAATTGTTTGACCTTGTTTTCATGAGCCCGAAGGTCAAAGGTCATGCTGTTAAACGCGCGAACGAGCTGCCCGGTCTCATCATCGGTTTTCACTTCGAGGGTGATTCCGTAGTTGCCGACCGCAACCTCGCGCGTGGCATCGGCAAGCCTTTGGATCGGCGCAATAATCCCTCGTGCGACGTAAAACCCAAACCAAGTCGCCGAGAAGATGATGATCACGGCCATCAAAACGAGGAGTATCACATAGCTGATTCGAATGAGTTCGGCCCCGGGTTTAAGGCTTGAGAACTCCTGAATGATGGTCTCCACGCTTTGTAGAATCTGGGTTTGAAACCTCTCCTCTAAGACGATGACTCCACGAACCATCTGAGTTTGTGGATCGATGATAGGCGCGACACCACGAACGATGTCCACACCTTCGTCAGCATCCACAATCGCTCGCGAGACCATGGTCTTATTGTTGGAAAAAGCCTGGATAGCTGTAGCGACAAAGCGCTTTTCCTTCTCGGTCGGCTCGAGCTTGGCGTTGGTCTCGTTGTGCCAAAGAAGGTTCGAATCCTGATCGTAGACCTTGAGACTAGACACTTTATATTCGCGGGCAAAACCCTTGAGACCGAGAGGATTGATCTCACTCCAACCAAAGGCTCCGGTTTCTTGAGTGCCGATCTCGACCCTTTGCAGAGCCATTCGTGAAAGGCTGGCAAGCCGTCTTTGATCGCGGTCGTAAACCATCGCCCCGGCTTCGCGGGTTCTATGCATCGTGGCTTCGACACGCGTGGAAAACCAGGTTTCAAAACTTTCGG
>JAZKGL010000181.1:0-1312 GCA_040385935.1 Bdellovibrionota bacterium | reverse complement strand
CGTTTGATTCGCTCCGCTTCGGGAGTTTGTGGGCCGTAGAGTAGGGCGCCCATCACTAAAGCAGAGATCATTGATTTACCGATTTGGAGTTAGGGCTGCTTGCCGTCATTTCCCCCGAGTCGCGATACTGAAGCTTCCAAAGATCGGTCGAACTCTCGCGCGTGTAAAGGACATTGCTATCGGTCCACCACTGAGGCCAGCGTTCTTTGATATCCGGTGTGTTGGTTAGAAAACGCCCTTCGCCTTTGACGTCGCTGATGCGAATATCGTAGTCGTAGACCTTATCCCCGACGACTCGTCCCGCAGAATAAAGAAGGAGCGAGCGAGATTCATGCCAGCGCGGATCGCGGCCCGGGCCTAGGCGTTTGGGTGTTTCGCCGAGGTGGGAGATGAAGATTTGGTTCTTAGCTGTGGCCCACGCTATCGTTGTTCCGTCTGGGGAAATATCGAAGGACTCGACACCGCTCACATCATCTTTGAGTGTGCTGAGGGTAAGGCCCAAGTCGGACAACCAAAGTATGGATTTTTGCGTTGCGATGTAGCGGCCAAGATCGATCGTTTTTTTTGCGCGCTCCTGCCAACGGGCGAATCTCTCGCCAGGAAAATCGAGACGTCGGCTCGCAATCCCTTTTTCATGCATCATATAATAAGTGTAGTCGCGAGGATCGAGAGTGAGAAATCCGCTCGACCCTGTGAATCGATCGAGGGCGATGGATTTGTGCAACACGGTATCGTAGGCCTTGACCTCGCTCGTCACCTTTTTTCCATCACGAATGAGTTCGCGAAAGAAGAGTCGCTTGCCGTCCGGACTCCAAAAGTAGGCGGAGCCCACGCGGTGTGGAGTGAGTTCGTAGACGTCTTGTGTATTCAAATCCAAGATGCGAAGAGACTGCCCGCGATGATCGACGAAGGCCATCAAGGTTTTATCCGCATTAAGGCGCATGTCGACGAGCGGGCCTTCCGTTCGCAGAATGGCTTCGCTTCCTATCGCAGCGTCGCCAGGCTCCGACTTTGATTTCGTATCTGCTCGTGCAAAGGCCGAGTTCAAGAGTAAAGTCGAGAGGAGCAGTTGTTTGACGAAATATTGGGCCACGGCCTTCTCCTGGGAATAGTCTCCTTACTATCAAAGCAGCTCCTCGCTATGAGGAACAGGCACGAAAACTTCCTAGCCCGACTTTTACCTCAGGTAATTTATCTTAGAGATCAAAAGCTTAGCTTCTCCAAGTTGGTTTTAAATCGCGTTTAAGTCTCAAGTTTTGCTCTTAAAATGCCGATGAGGGACCTTGTATGGCCTGGAGGTGCTTCACGTGTT
>JAZKGL010000180.1:0-3483 GCA_040385935.1 Bdellovibrionota bacterium | reverse complement strand
GCTACATCTGTGAGTAAGCTATGACCGTCCACAAGACCTCTAAATACAAGTATTTTTGGATGCTTGAGCGTATCGGAAGAGAAGTGTCGAACTTAAATATTTAAGGTTTTTGTGATCTTGCAAATCCAAGGTAAAAGCTTATGATGAGGGGCCGTTACGAAATTTTTGTGAGAACAGGAGCGCTAGCCGCCGTGAGTAAGACGGATAAAATAGAGCCAAGAAAGCTCAAAGGTTTTCGAGACCTTTTGCCGCAGCAAGCGCGCCTTAAAAAAGAAATCACCGATGTTATATGGAAAAACGCCGTACTCGCAGGCTTTGACTCCATAGAAACGCCCGCTTTGGAATACGCCGAGACTCTGCTCGGCACGGGTGAAGAAACCGATAAGGAAGTCTATCGCTTCCTCGATCATGGCGAACGCAGTGTCGCTCTGCGTTTTGATATGACGGTGCCCTTCGCTCGTTACGTCGTCGAGAACTTTTCGGAGCTGACGTTTCCATTCAAGAAACTTCAGATCGGCAACTCGTGGCGCGGGGAGAAGCCGCAAAAAGGCCGTTATCGCGAATTCTGTCAGGCCGATCTTGATATCATCGGCGTCGATTCCTTATCCGCCGATGTCGAAGTCATTAGCTGCATCGTGCAGAACTTGAATGAACTCCTGCCAAAGCCCTTCACCATGAGTCTAGGGCATAGAATCATACTCTCAGCTCTGATCCGCAAATCGATACCCGATATCGGTGCAAATGAATTCAAAGTCTTAATCGCCATTGATAAGCTTGCGAAAATAGGCAAAGACGCGGTTCTAAAAATCATATCCGAACTCTCGGGCGTGAAGGCCGGCGAGGCGGATGATCTGTTGAACAAGCTGCTCAGAAAGAACAGCGAGGGCGATTCGGATCTTGATGCTTTGAAAGAACACTTTGCAAGCGATATGGAAACTGTCTACGAGATCACGCGTCTGCAATCGAGCGCGGCGATTATTCGTCAGCTGGTTGGCCCGAGTGGGCACGGCAAAGTCCGAGTTGATCTCAGCATAGCGCGTGGCCTTGGTTATTATACGGGTATCGTGTTCGAGACGACGATCGATGGTCTCGATGGATTTGGTTCGATTTCATCCGGTGGTCGCTATAACGGTCTTGTGAACAGATTTTCCAATCAAGAGCTGCCGGGTATCGGTGGATCGATTGGTGTCGATCGCCTGCTGGCAGCCCTCGAGCAGCTGCAAACGACGATTGAAGTCGCGCGTAACGGAGTCTTCATCGCTCTTGGTGGCGCTGATTGTCGCGAATATGGATTTGAACTTCTACAAAAGCTTCGGCAGCAAAAGATCGTATCCGATATCGCTTTGAAAGAAGGCAAGCTCGGCAATCAATTTAAATACGCGGATAAGAGGCGCTTTGCTTTTGTGGTCACAATTGGGGGTGATGAACTCGCAGCCAAGACTATGAGCCTCAAGAACCTTGCAACAGGCGAGGAGCATCGCGGCGTTTCGCAGGCTGACGGATTCCAATACCTTTCGAAATAGTTTTTCAGACTTAAGCTTGGCGAGTCCCTTCGGATGCGCTAAGCTTTTGTCAAATAAAGAGGACGCTATGAAATTCGACTTCCCCTTCTTGCGTACCGCTCGCGGCAAACAAATCGCTTTGTCGCTTTTTCTGGTCTTTGTATCGACTCTTGTCATCGATCAAGTGACCAAACGCCACGCGCATCAAACGCTGCTCGTTGAGGAGAGCCCGACCAATCTCGATCAGTATCGGTCGCGTTTTGTCGATGTAGGGACGATCGGTACGGAAAGTGTCGACCCGGCGGTGAAGAGCGATTTTGTGCGTTTGAAGATGCACTATCAGAGAAACCGCGGAGCAGCCTTCAGCATGCTTGCGAACATGGCTGACCATATCCGCATTCCCTTCTTTTACGCTGTCACAGTCTTTTCCGTATTCTACATTCTTTATTATCTAAGAACTTTGCCGATTAATTATCACCTGACACGCTTTGGACTGGTCATGATCATGGCTGGGGCGATCGGAAACTTTATCGATCGGGTGATCCAAGGGTATGTGATCGACTTTGTCGATGTAAGTTGGTCGATCTTTGGATGGCGGCATGATTTTGCCGTGTTCAACGTTGCCGATATTGCTATCAACGTCGGTATCATCGCCTTCATTTTGGAAATGATACTGAAACGCAAGCCTGTCTATGCTGAGTTTCAGAAGACGTCTTCTGCAAGCTGAATTTGACTGCCGAAAAATAAATCTCCAGCGACACCGGATAAGTCCGTGGTAGCTGGAGATTTTATTTGTTGCTGTTTTAACTGCGAGCGGCAAGAGCCTTTTTAAGATTGGCTTTTAGTTTCTCGCCAGCGGCGTTAATCGTCTCTAGGTTTTTGCAGAAACCAAATCGCACATGGCGACTGGTCTGAGCGGCCTCGGCAGGATTCTCATAGAAGGCCGATAGTGGAATACAGGCGACTCCCACTTCCTTTGTCAGCCATTCCGCAAATTCTGTATCCGGCACATCGAGTAACTTTTTATGACTCGCAACGATGAAGTAGGTGCCTTCAGGCAAACTGCATTCAAAACCCATTTCTGATAGAAGTTTATAAAGCGCCAGACGCCTTACCGAATACTCTTCGCGTAGAAGGTGGTAGTACTCGTAACTCATTTCGAGAGCGGGAATCATCCCGTACTGCAAAGGTGTGGCCGAACAAAAAACTGTGTACTGATGCGGAATTCGAATCTGTCTCGTAAGCTCGGCTGGAGCAAAGGCATAGCCGACTTTCCAGCCTGTGAGACTAAAGGTCTTGGAGGTAGACGAGACGAGGATCGTGCGCTCTTTCATGCCTGGAAGCGTTGCAAAGGGCATATGCCTGGCCGGAACGTAGACCAACTCCTCGTAGACTTCGTCGGTCATCACATAGAAGCTGTGCTGCTTGGCAAGCGCTGCGATGTCGAGCAACTCTTTACGGGTGAAGACTTTGCCCGTGGGATTATTGGGTGTGTTCAAAAGCAGAAGTTTGGTCTTCGGCGTGATTGCATTTTTCAATTCTTCCAGATCGAAGGACCAATTCGGAGCCTTCAAAGGAATGGTTTTGAACGTCGCACCGGCTATCATCGCTGCAGCAGGATAAGAATCATAGAAAGGCGCAAAACTGATAATCTCGTCGCCAGGCTGACAGAGTCCAACGATCGTGCAGAAGATCGCTTCGGTAGCACCCGAGAACACCGTCACTTCATCCAGGGGATTATAGTTAAGAGTGTAACTTTCGCGTTGGCGATTGGCCAAGGCTTTGCGAAGATCGATGACACCATAGGCGGGCGCGTATTGGTTTTTATCGCCTTTAATTGCGGCGATGGCTGCATCCTTAATCAGTTCGGGGCCGTCGAAATCAGGAAAGCCCTGCGCGAGATTCACGGCCTGGAAGGTGTTTGCAAGCTGGGTCATTTTCGAGAAAATGGAGGTCTCAAATCTCTGCCAACGATTTGTCT
>JAZKGL010000179.1:0-12864 GCA_040385935.1 Bdellovibrionota bacterium | reverse complement strand
TTTCGTAATCAGTTCCGCTATAGAGAGAGGAGTTCATAGTGCTCTTTAAAACAAAATTTTGTCGACCTGGATTATCCAGGCGCCTTAGCGTAAAGGCGACAGTGCCTTATATTCTTTCGCCTGCGAATAGTAGCGAAAAGCAGTAGCCTTTTGCAGCGATAAAAACCATTCGGCGTTAGGATCAAGCTTAATAAAGCTTGGCCCCTGATCGTCGAGCGAACGCGTTTGCGAAAGTTGAAGACGACTGCGTGTATAACCTTCTACGCGAAAGATCATAGTCAGTGTTTTCGTAATCTCGCCCTCGGAGAGCGAGCGCCCACGAATAAATTCGTCAACCGCCGAGTCCTTGGACTGCAAGGCATTCAAAGCTTTCACACCATCGCTCACTTTGCTCGCCTCAGGCAAGAACGAATCAAGTTTCGTCTGATCATTCTCGAGTTGAGTGACGATAATCATTTCATTTTTGAAGGTTTCGACTTGCTCGGGCCAACGCGTGTTACTCGGAAGGCCGAGGTTCGCGGCCTCACCCATGGCTATCGTGCGTATTAACCCGTAAACCTCGAGTTGCTTCTGGCTGTAGGACTTGCCGCTGATCTCAACGATGAGTCGATCGACCAATAACGGTGCCGCAGAGGCGGTTGATTTTAAGAACATGTAAAGAGTTAAGCAAAGAATGTGAGTGATAGTTCTCTTATTCACTTTTGGAAAGCTCCCGAGCAAAGTGGCTCCCCGACTACGCTTCAGGGGTCGATTCGATCCACACGTTGAAGAATTTTTTAAAAAACTATATGGCAAATTCCCAAATTTTCGATTTTTTTTGAGCTTGCGATTCAAAAAAAATGTGATGATGTCGAGTAAATCTTGACAACAAACGTTTAGCCTGTAAACCTTTAGCTGCGTACCCAAGTTCAATTTTTTTTTGTTACTTAGATTGGAGGTTTCCATGAATAAAGCCGAGTTGGTTGAAGCCATGACAAAAGTCACGGGACTTACCAAATCTGATACTGAGAAGTCTTTGGACGCATTTATCGAAACGGTCACAAAGAACGTTAAGAAAAAAGACGGCGTTAAGCTTGTTGGTTTCGGAACTTTCTCTGTTTCAGCGCGTAAAGCTCGTATGGGCCGTAACCCGCAAACAGGCGAAGAAATCCAAATCCCTGCACGTAAAGTTCCTGTTTTCCGTCCAGGCAAAGAGCTTAAAGAAGCTGTTAAGTAAGACGAAGGGGCTATCGGCCCCTTTTCTTTTTCCCGTCTATCCTAGCCTCGATTAGACCGCTTCCTTCAAACACAATTCTATTACACAGCTAAAATTTTTAGATCGCAACTCGGTGGAATAATCAGTGTGAGATCAAAATCACTTTGAGAGTTTTTATCGACATCGACGAGCAGAGGAAGAGCGTGAAACGGAATAAATCCCGGTTCGCCACGACTCACCGCTATATTTTTCCCCATAACGGCCGAACCACCGAGGCATACAAATGCCAAAAATCCACTTTTTGCGGATAATTGTACCTGAGATCCAGCCTGCATTTGCAGGCGATGAACTTGGTAATTCGCATTGGCGGGATAATAGGAGTGTTTCACCTTTGGGCTAAGTTCCGAAACCTCAGCTCGTGCGCGAAGGCCTGCAACATAAACCGCGCCAACCTGTTTCTCGGGGTCTATAATTTTTAGACCCTCAGTCACATGTAGCTCTCGTTCTTGACCTGAGAGGTTATTGAGCGATCCGTCCGGATTATAGCGACGAGCCCAATCCCAGAAGCGGTAGGTCTTTCCGGCCTTGCCGATTCGCACACGCTGAGGTTCCAGAAGAGTGACACCCGGACCGACGGCATGAATGACCCCCGGGCTGATTTCGAAATAATCGCCTTCCTTCACCGGAACGAATTGAAGGTAAGGTTTGAGATCACCTTTGCTGTCGAGAAGTTTTTGCAACTCGACCTTTGATATCGATTTTGAAAATCCCAGATAAAGTCCTGAGCCCGGTTCTGCATGAAGCACTAGCCAAGACTCGGGTTTTCCGCATTCGCCTGGCTTAAGACTCGCATCGTCATCGCTGGGATGAACCTGCAGCGACAAAGGCTGAGCGGCATTGACTAATTTAACTAGGATGTCGAAGTTCGCGCCGAACTCTTTCACATAAGCTCGCGAAAGCATTTTTTCCGGCTCGTCTGCGATAAGGTCCGAGAGCTTACTCTCACTCCCGAGGACTTGACTCGGAAACGAAGGATCGCAGGAAACTTCCCACGACTCGCCGATGATCGTATTATCCGGATGCTCAACAAAGCTTTGTTTAAAGCGTTTTGCAATATCCTTCCCACCCCAGGGCGTGCGCGCGAGAGGAGTGAAAAGATTGGCACTCAGTTTGAGCGGCTGAGTCAGATCAACCTTCGGATTTGCGTCCATCATTCATCCCGGAGGCCAGGTCATAGGACGACCGCCAAGTATATGAGCGTGAATATAATCGACCGTCTGTCCACCATCTCGGCCATTGTTAAAAACGATGCGATAACCATTTTTATCGAGCCCAAGATGTTCAGCGGCTTTCGCTACGGACACCATATATTCGCCAACAGCCTTAGGCTCCGCTTTGACAAAGTCGGCAAAACGCTGCCATTTCTTTTTGGGAATCGCGAGCACATGGATAGGGGCCTGAGGATTGATATCGTGAAAGGCGAGGACAGTCTCGTCCTCATAAGCAATCTTTACTGACAACTCTTTCGAGAGGATTTTATCAAAGATCGTACTCATGCCTTGTACTCGCTTCCGAACATCTGCCGTTCAATAAGTTCGATAAGGGTATGAATCACTTTGATATGAAGCTCCTGCACGCGATCCGCATAACGTCCAGCTGGTGTGCAGATGTCCACATCAGCCATCGCTCCCAGAGCGCTGCCTGGCTTGCCCGTGAGCACGACGGACTTCATTCCAATTTTCTTTGCCGCTTCGACCGCTTTTATCACGTTCGGGCTTTTCCCGCTCGTCGAAATACCAACGAGTATGTCCCCTGCGCGTCCTTGAGCTTCGACAAAACGAGAGAAAACGTAATCGAAACCATAATCATTCCCTACGCAGGTCATGTGCGTGGGATCACTCATTGCTATAGCACCAAGTGCTGGTCGGTTTTCGCGATAACGACCCGAGAGTTCTTCGGCAAAATGCATAGCATCGCACATCGAGCCACCGTTGCCGCAGGTATAAACGTGGCCTTTGGCATTGAAGCAGTCGACAAATAACTGACTGGCTTTCACCATGTTCTGGTGGGCATCTTCATTGGCGATCAAAGCCTTGAGTGACTCTTCAGCTTCTCGAAAGCTGGCCCGTATATGATCGATCATGATCTCTCGCTTCCTGATTTTTTAACGACAAACCAAGGCCTAAGCCGGGGTTCCCCTGCGAGTTTGCCATAAGAACTCAGCCTCTAGCAAAACAAATTGAGACCGTTTAAAGCCACAATGACACGTCTCTCATTTCGCAATTATGCCACGCGATCAACTCAAGGCACCGCAAGGCAAAGAGGTATGCCTTGAGAATTTGTGGGAATATTTACCGGGAAAACTTGGCGAATTCGTTTCGATTCTTGCTCAGTGATGAGAGTTACGAGTTTTCTGAAAGGTCCTCTCTCTCGGTAAGCTCGTCCACCTTGAACAACGTCTAAGGGATTGCAGCTCGCCCCTTCGCGACAACTCAGACGACTTGCTTGATCGGCGTAATAAGCCAGGACTTCCGGATCAGGCGACTCCGCCCCTATCCAAACGCTATGCGAAACGGTGAGAAACTTGTGCTGCCAAAGCCGATCGAAAAGCGCGCTGGCCTCCGACGCTGTTTTTGGATCATCCACCCAAACGGAATATTCGCGAAAGCCACCAGCCCAAGTGAAAGTATCGGTGTTGGTCGATCCAAAAAGCGACCAACGCCCATCGACGATAATGGTCTTAGCGTGAATTTCTTGAGACAAAGGGCTGCGATCTTCTTTTGCAAAGGTCTGCGATGGTCGAAACGGCAAGAACCATTTTACAGGAAGCTGAGACTCGCGAAGCGTCTGCCCGCTCTCATTCAAAACTAGAGTCGTTTCCTTCGTCCCACCCGGAATGCGTCTCGGCGATTCCATGATCATATAAGGAAACGCGGCGTTCAATAACGCGGAGTTCGTTGTCTGCTGATCCAAAATAATACGCACCCGCACACCGCGAGCCATCGCCTCTTTTAAGGCTATGGCCAGCGTCCAGTTATAGGCGATTTTACCGTAAAGATCGATACTATGCCTCGCAGCCATAATATAAGGAAGGATTCCACTATCGAGGTTTCTCACCTCATCATTTGCGCTGACTTCTATCGGTTGCACAGAAACCAAACCTTGCGGCGCAACGGCTGTTGGGCCTTTGGCCACGCGATCGATTTTCAGAAGCGTCTCATCAACAAGTTTAATATCATCGTCGTTTAATTCCCTGAGTGTTTTAGCTTGAGCATAAGCCCAGAGTATATCTGATTGGTAAGACACCAGAGCCGAGACCGCCCCAGGTCCTGTTACCACCACAGCTTCGTCGTGATAGTAGGAGGATGCGGAATCCACTAGATTATGCGAACTGATCATCGCTTTGGGAGTCAGGCTTTGATACTCGTCAGGCGTTTGTGAGTAGAGTGTATCAACCAAAAGAATTTTGCTGTGATCACTCCGGCCGTCAGCCGCCACTGAGAGATTCATAGAATCTCGGAAGGGCCCAGTAAGGCGATCGATACCTGCGGGTAGAGACGAAACGCGGTTAGGCGTACGGATATTGGAATCCAGGGCGACAAAGTTAGGGTGTGACAAAGAAAAAGCTTTAAGCTCTTTCCAAAGTGGGTCCATTTCATTTGCGACAACAAACTTTGAAACATTATCGTGAATGAGTATAACCTTCACGCCTCGGTCAGCCGCTCGCGTGAGATCGGTGACGATAGCGCTGCCCATGCTTCCACCAAGCAAAAAGATATCCATGACGATATTATGCTGGGCGCCCTCAATCAATTCATGAACCTTGCGATGCATTGCAGTATCTCGAATGGGGTTGCCATCCGCTACGGGTGCATTGCGCAAATCGATAGCCTCTTTTGCCCGTGCCGCATGAAATCTGTCTTCAGGAATCAACCAATCGAAGTAGATGCGCGCGTAATTGGATTTGAGTACACTGTCCGCTGTGTTCTCAGGCGATGGACCGAAGAGATCAAGAGCGCCATCCACGCGTTCAATGCGGTTACACGGCATCCAGGGCGCGATTTTACGTTTTTCCGCTTCTTTTGCGTTCCCAAAATAAGCCGGGTCAGCACACTGGATGGAGGGACGAAGGTAGCTCTGAATTGTAACGGCTTTTGAACAGAGGGCCGTCGTCGAACTAAGGGCAGCCTTTTCACTGTCGGTCGTTCGGCAACCAAAAAGAGTGACGGAGGCCAGTCCAAAAGCCATGAAGCTCAAGCGCATGATCTTAGGCATAATGTTCTCTCATTAGTGGAAGTGATAGTGTAGCAGAGTCTGAAAGTGGGAATTATAAATTTTGCCAGGATGATCCGTGGATAATTTTTGAACGATATTTACTCAATTTAAAGAAGCTTATATGAATTTCGATGCGAACTTTCTTGTGCTTGGCTTTATATTCAGTTCGTTCGGCATGATTTATTTCAATTATGGTCGTAAGCAAAAAAAATACGTCATGCTCGTGTCGGGAATCCTTTTGATAGGCTATGCGTATTTCGTAGTATCGTTGACTTGGCTTATCGTGTGGGGTCTACTTTTGATGGCTCTTCCATTTGTGGTTCGGCGCTGGGGGTAAAAGCAAAAAAGGGAAGTGCCTAAGCACTTCCCTTTAGTCAAAGACTATTCAAGTTTCAATTACAGCCCGAGCTTCCATCCACAATACAATCTAGCCAATGAGGAAGCTTGATGGGCTCGCTACCCCAAGGTGCATTGCGATTGAAAATTTCTTTATCGTAGGTGCGAAGCGAGAGACCGACCATCAGACTTCGCCAAGGTTTTTTGCCATTGGCATGGCCAAAGTTATTGTCCATCGCAGAGAGAAAGTTTTTCACGTCGCGACCGAGGCCACGAAAGTTATACCAAGACAAATCGTTCGGATTGGTGTCGTTCAAAGTCATGACAGCTTTGCTGACGAGAGCAGCACGAACGGTGGACTCATCTTTCTTATCATCTTGCTTTTTTGCGCGGTAAAGATACTCACGAGCCAGCGTCTCGGCTTGGACTGTGTCGAGGTAAGCCTCTTCCCAGGTATAACCTTCAGGGAGTTTGAAGTCCGAATAAACCAGGACAGCGCCGTAGCGGGCTTCCATTTTTTTCAAAAAGTCGGCTTGGCTCGATGCGGTTGTTTCGGCAGAAAGTCCTGATTCCGATTCAGAAGAGCCGCAAGCGCTCATAAAACCAGTCAAACACGAGAGTACGAGGAGAGACCGTAAGAGTCTTTGCATGAAATTTCGCCTTTAATTTTGTAGTCCTGATTACGTCAAAGAAGACCGGACCGGAGTATCTTCACTTCGATGACAGATTGCAAGATAAAGACACAGAAAAGATGGTTTTACTCGCCCGCTTGACTGTAAAATACCTACACGCTGCTCGATACTCATCATGCCGCCCCGGGGAGTAACTCGTGACCAAAGCCAAAGCCCATATGCATATAGCCGTCGTCGATCCCGGTGGTCGCGTCCCCGAACTCGACAATTATAATCGCTTAGTCCTTAGAAACCCCGAGGTGAGGCTGAGCTATCATTTGCCCGCGTTGTTCGGCATGAGTTCGCTCGAACTCATCGAGGAAAAACCCGAGGCCATGATCATTTTTGGTTCCTCTGCCTCAGTTAAAGACGGTCTTCCGTGGCAACCTTCGTTTCATAGCTGGATCAAAAAACAACTCGACTCCGGCCTGCCGACACTTGGCATCTGCTACGGCCACCAGCTGATCGCGCACCTCTACGGCGGCACCGTGGATTTTGCGTTGCCCACGCAGGAAAAATACAAAGGCCTACGAGAGATCAATCTTGAGAAAACGGGCTTCTGGCAAGGAAATACCGGACATTTTATCGTCTCTCATCGCGAGGTCGTCACGTCTCTCTCCTGCGAACTCGAAAAGTGCGGGGGCAGTTCGGAGGCCGAATTTGAATTGATTCGCCACAGGATGCATCCTATATGGGGCATTCAATCTCATCCGGAAGCTGGCCCCGAATTCATTATCAATTCAGCCATTCCCCTAAAAGACAATGAACACGAGCCCTTTAAGAATGGTGATGATTTTATGAGGCGTTTTATTCTTCATATGATTGAATTACGAAAAGTCTGATGAAGGTCCATAGTCCATATAGGGTCTTCTCGCCTCGAAGACCCTGACTTGTGAAGGTGTCTCCTCCCAAAGCCGCCCCTAAGCCTTACCAAAAGGCAAGAGGTGGGCAAATCTCACCACGGGTATAAAATTTAAATCCATCTATATCATAGACTTACATGATTTATGAGCATCGAGCACTAAATTCTTTTCCTGCCTGGACGAAAGAATGGTTACAGGGTCACACGACGTGACTCGAACTTATGACAGGAGTCTACAGTATGGGTTTAAGGATCAGAACCAATACCGCTTCACTTAACGCGCAACGCCGCTTAAGCAAGTCGGTCTCGAACGTTGAAGATTCAGCTGCAAAGTTGTCTTCTGGTAAACGTATTAACAAGGCAGCCGATGACGCCGCCGGTCTTGCGATTTCCAGCAACTTGAATTCTGATGTACGTTCACTCAACCAAGCAAAACGCAACGCACAAGACGGTGTATCTCTCGTGCAAACGGCTGAAGGTGGTCTTGAAGAGACAACCAACATGCTCACACGTCTTCGCGAACTCGCAGTCCAAGGCGCTTCGGATACTATCGGTGAAACAGAACGCGGTTTCCTCGACAAAGAATTCCTTGCTCTGAAAGACGAGATCGATCGTATCGCTACAGCGACTGAATTCAACGGTACACGTCTAATCGTCGGCGACACTCAGCTTGACGACGAGATCGCTAACCAAGCCGGTACTTTCCCACTTGAAGTTCAAGTTGGTAAAGACTACTTCATGAATACAGATAACATCGATCAACAAAACCAGTTGAACATCATCAAAATCGACCTTGGCAAGTTGAACGCATTCACTTCAGGCGACGGTTCTTTGAACATCGGCCGTAACGAAGAAGGAACTCGCGTTAATACTAAATCGGCTGCTCAGCAGTCGATCAACCAGCTCGACGCTGCGATCGTTAAAGTCTCTGACTACCGTTCTTACCTCGGTGCGATTCAGAACCGATTCGGTTCGACAATCGATAACTTGGCTGTAACGACTGAGAACTTGAACGCTGCAAACAGCCGTATCTTGGACACAGATTTCGCCGAAGAGACTGCAAAGTATACTTCTGCGAACATCCTCAAGTCTGCTGGTACTTCTGTCCTCGCTCAAGCGAACCAGTTGCCACAAACAGCTCAAACTTTGCTTCAAGCTCTCTAAGAAAGTGCGGGGTCTCCTTGAGACCCTCCTTTCCTCTTCTGTTCCCCATACTGTCCCAATGTTTTGTTCGACTTGACTCTGCTATCAGATCCGTCATAAAGGCGGGAGTGATCCTCCCGCCCCTAACACTGCCTTGATAACGGTTCAGGGAAGCCGCAAATTCCCTTTTTTCCCTCATTCTCTTCCTTTTTGAACCACCCCCTCTATCATTGCAATTCCCCGACTATCCCCTCACAATAGTAGGAATAGCCAAACCCGTTTTTATGCGGATTTTTAGGGGCTTTTCTATGAGCAGACAACGCACTATCGAAGTCATCGGAGCCCCCTCGGATTTGGGCGCCAACATTCGCGGCTCCAATATGGGTCCAGCCTCCATTCGCATAGCCAATCTCAAAAAGAAAATCGAGCAGCAGGGTTTCGATGTGATCGATCTTGGGGATCTGCATGTGCCGATTCGCGAGTCTGTGGTCGCTGAGATTCAAAAGCAAAAATACTTGGGCCCAATTCGGGATATTTGTTCGAGTCTTGCCGATATCACCGAAGGCATCATGAACCGAGGCAATATCCCGATCACGCTTGGAGGCGAACATAGCCTCGCGATCGGCAGCATCGGGGGCATACTTCGTCACTACGCGAGGAAAAAGCAAGAGCTAGGCCTGATATGGGTCGATGCTCATGCCGACGTTAACACTCCTACATCGTCTCCTTCAGGCAATATCCACGGCATGCCTCTGGCGGTCCTGCTCGGACAGGGGCATCCTGAACTACTTGAGATCAGCGCGAAGAAACTTCGTGCGCAGAATACGGCGTTGATCGGCATTCGAAATATTGATGACGAAGAGAAGCGTATCCTCAGAGAAAGCAATATCAAGTTCTTTACGATGCGTGAAATCGATGAGAAGGGGATGTTTCACGTGATGCGCGAGGCGATCGCCCATGCGAGCGATGGAACCGAGGGTATCCATGTGTCCTTTGATATCGATGGCATCGATCCTCGCTATGCGCCAGGCGTTTCCACGCCGGTGAGTGGAGGCCTCACGCTGCGCGAAGCCCATCTTTGCCTGGAGATGATCTTTGAGACGAAGAAACTCGTGGGTATGGATATGGTCGAACTCAATCCGTTAAACGATCAGAATGGTCAGACAGCTAGCCTTGTGGTCGATCTAATTTTGTCTGGGCTTGGGAAGTCGATCGTCTGATTAGCGGCAAGCGACTTTGTTGAGCGAGCTGTTAGCCCAGATTTTATTCCAGTACTGCTCAATCAGTTGACCGGTAATCGCCGAATCGCTGATAAAGAGCCCAAATTCTTGCAAATCGGATGGATAAAAGTTTTGCGAGCCCATGTAGAAACCCGTTTCATCGATAATGATGAGCTTAGGATGAACACCGATATCGGTGTCGTTTGCCCATCTTAGAACCTTTGGGTGAAAGAGAAAGGGCGCGTACTCAACTTGCTTGCAAAGATATTCACCCAGAGTTAAATTATTCGGCGCAACAAATTTTCGTGCGTCCGCTTCTTTTGTTATAGCCTCGCGGAGCATGACGGCGGCTTTATCAGGTGCAACGGTTCCATAACCTAAAAATGCTGTTGAACTCGATTGAACCACCTTAAGACGAACCCCGCGCAAGACGGCATCGACGAGTTCGGGCAGGGCATGAGACGGCTTGGCCCCGAGTTTTGAAATATCGTTGTAGATATCCTGCTGAGCTAGGTAGATGGTTTTCTTTGCTGATTTCAGGAGGAGACGAAAGCCTTCATCGCTCGCATTGTCGCCAAAGGAGCCCATGCGGCCCATGCCGATGATTTTGACTTTGCCTGCCGCAGCTGCGGCGGGAGCAGGCGCGACGACCTTTTCCTCATTGCCAAAGTTTGAGGCCATCGATGAGGACTTCGACCACAGATGATCCACAAACTTCTGCACGCCCTCTCCCACACGGCCAGAGACGTGCATTGATATATCGAAAATGGGTTGCTCACGGACGTAGTCTGGATCAAGAAAGTTGTGTCCGCCCTGAAGCAGGTGATTGGAATCGGCCAAGACGATTTTCGTGTGATTCCAGCTCACCTTTTTATCCGATAGATAACCCAGATTCATTTTGATCTTTTTTGAATCGCCGCCGTTCGCATCGATGTCCGAAAGGATATCGCCCATCACTTTAGATGGCCTATTAAAGATGTTCGGCGTGATTCCATCGGTGCTGCTGAGTAGCAAACGAAATGAGTAAGTCGGTAATTTGTGAGTGAGATAAGTCAGACCATTGATGAGCGCCGTGCGAAATCGCCCACTCGGAAGTGTGAGCGAGGCGATATCGAGATGCCTGTCGGTTTTGACTAGGGTGGAATAATAATCATCCATCACCTTATCTCCTGAACCCAGGCACATGAGTTTAGGCTGATCGCCTGGTTTGCTCACGGAGGCGAGCAAGGGCAAACACTGCGTTCGTGAAGCCGCGCAGTCAAGATCTGTGTTACAGAGTTTTCTCTCGAATTGAATATCGCAACCGAGCTTGCCTTTTTCGCAGTCATAACCAGAGGGCAACTCGAGTATGGTTTTACCCCAGTAATTCTTTGGCGAATAGGCGATCCACTCCCCCTCAATGAGGCCTAGGCTTTGAAACCAAGTTTGATTTTCGGCGGACGCATGATTCGCTTTTAATCCCGCTAGAACAGCTGCGAACAATTCATCGGACGCTGCATCGATCATGGCTGGCTGCTCGGGAGTTTCGTTGCTTGAACCCGGTATCTCTGCCGTCGGCTGAGGGCTTATATGAGGACGATCCGCTTTTTTCTTACAAGCACTCGCCAAGAGAGTCAGGTTCAACAGTAAGATGGCGATCTTTTTCATAGATCAGCTCCTTCACCAAAGATGCAGTCCGCAGCTCTTATCGGTCTATTTGCATAAAATTTGAGGGAATTATGACTTTTGGCTATCGATTCCCAAACTCTCTTAAAACCGCTATAATCACTCGTTACTCCGATACCTTACACAGAAAGGCTGAGTGCATGAAAATTCGGAATATAATCAGGTGTACGCTCCTACTTCCCCTGCTTGCGTGCGTGAAACCAGGCGACAAAAACAAAGCGGCTCAGACCGAGAAGAGTGCGGAGCAGGCCGGTGATAAGCCCTCACCAAACGATCCAACAAAGACTAATCCAGGCGAGCCGGAGGGCAAGGAAGTCCTCTATCCTACCGCTGATGCCGAGTTAGGAGAGACAATTGGGCCTGATGAGATCGATGCCGCAAAGACGATAGCGACCGTCATCGAAGAGCAGATCAAGGCCAAGACATCAGGAAGTAATCAAGGCGCACGAGCGCTGCGTGACGCTCACCCGAAGCAGCACGGGTGCGTGCGTGCGAAGTTTGAGGTTGATCCATCGATCGATCCACAATTCGCCCACGGTGTCTTCGCGAAAGGCAATGCGTTTGATGCTATCATCCGCTATTCAAATAGTTCGCACATTCCAACCCAGGCGGATATTAAAGAGGATGGCCGAGGAATGGCGATGAAGTTATTCAATGTTCCCGGCAAGAAATTGTTAGAGACAGAGTCTCAGTCCACGACTCAAGATTTCATACTCATTAGTCACCCGGTATTCTTCACCGACAATCCTAAAACATACATCGACTTTATCAGCAACTTTGAGAATAGCAGCTTTGCAGCTAAGGCCAAGACACTGGCCGCACTGGGATTAAAAGGGGCAAAGATAGCCTCCGATATCACGAGCCTTCAGGTTGCCTCTCCCATCACCACACAGTATTTTTCGAACGTTCCCTATCAGCTAGGAGTCGGATCGGCAAGAAAAGCCGTTAAATATACGATTAAAGCGTGCGGCACGGACTCAAAAAATGTGGTGTCGGAACCAACAAAATTTATCAACGGTCCAACCGATATTCCGAAGTCAACAACGGATGCCAATTATCTAAGAACTCGACTAATCGAGCACTTCAAGGCCTCAGATGCTTGTATGGAAATGTTCGTTCAGTCCCGCGAGTCATCAATCATGAGCGTGGAGAACTCGATGGATGAATGGACAACCCCGTGGCACAAGGTCGCTACGATTCGAGCGTCAAAAGGCGAGCAGGCTATTGCAGCGACGCCTGATTTTTCGATCGCGAGCAATCAAACCTGTGATAACCTGAGCTTTAACCCTTGGCATTCGCTACCAGAACATAAGCCCTTGGGATCGATGAATCGAATTAGAAAAGTCGTGTACGAGCATATCAGTAAGCTCAGGCATCAAATCAATGACGAGACGTTTAAAGAAGCGACTAGTAATAAACTCTAATCATAAAAAATATCGTCCATGTGACATCCTCTCGGCAATAAATTACCGAGCATCCTGTAGTTAGGACGCAAAG
>JAZKGL010000178.1:0-3596 GCA_040385935.1 Bdellovibrionota bacterium | reverse complement strand
GAGCCTCTCCTCTTATGCCGCCGGAGGCACCAGCGAAGCGCTATCCCGAGGGAAATCGCACCATATAAAGCAAGCCAGGCTTAAACAAATGCCCTTGAAGCATCTACCAGACCAACAAACAATTCACTATTCTTTCTTCAACCGTGCAACTTCCTCATCCGAAGGCTCACAAGTCTTAATTTTCAGTACTTCACGAGGATACGGTGAGTTGTCATCAACCTTCAGAGCCGATAGGCGAAACGGTTTATTGTGAACCGCTTTAGCAAAGTCGATCGATGCCTTCAAGTGACAGCGTTGCTTAACCGTCACAAAATTTCGCGCACACAAAGGAACCCAACCTTCCGGAACCGTTTCGATCTGATCCGGTTCGGGGATGAGATACCACTCACACTGCTCTTTGTGAGCCGGGTCGCAGCCTAGCAAAAACCAACTCACCAAACAGAGGCCAATCCACTTCTTAATCATTGTAGTGGACCTTTATTTCAATTCGTCGATTCAAAGCCCTGGTTTCTTCCGTCGCATTCGAAGCGATCGGCCGAGTATCGGCATAACCGGCCGCTGAAACACTCGTCGGTGCAAAATTCATCGAGTCTACAAAGTACTTCAAAAGATTCGTCGCACGCAGAGTCGAGATTACCCAGTTATCCTTATCATTCCCCGACGGAACCGAATCCGTGTGACCTTCAATCGTCACAGGGCGACCCAGTTCTTTAAGAATTTTTCCGATCTCTTCCACGTCACGCAATGCGCTCTGACTTAAAACATACTGACCAGGCTTATAGAAATGACTCGCAAGCAAGCGGACTCGGAAACCATCCTGATCACGCTGCACCGATACAATCCGCTCAAGACCCTTGCCCGATTTTTCCATCTCACGAAACTTCTGCTGACCATAGAGACGAAGCTGGAGCGCTTCTTGCGTCTTCTTCATTTCCGCTTCTATCACTTTAGTCGCACGACTGGCGTCTTGAAACTTCGGCACGATCGGCGCGCGCATGCGATCGCCTTTTCTGTGCTCAAAAATGCCAAAACCTTGCTCGGACGGTGCGTTTCGACGATTCTCTGGAATCTCTTCCATCGAATCAGAAAACGATTCCTGGATCGACACAGCAGCCTGCTGAACCGCAGCGGATTCCGCCCCTTCTTTCTTCAACGCGAAAAGTACAACGAATACCGCAAAGAGGAGCGTAAGCATGTCCGCATAGGGAACAAGCCAACGTTCGTGGTTTTCGAATTCTGGGCATTTTTGCTTTTGAGCCAAGGTCTTAGTCCTTCATGTGCTCGAGTATAGAAGATCGCTTAGCCTATATCAGTGCTCTTCGTCGTGGCCGCCCACGTACACTTTGAGCTTTTCTTCGATAACTTTAGGGTTTAAACCGGCGAGTATACCTTGCATTCCGACGATGACCATCGCGTAGGCATAGTGTTCAAGCTGGGCTTTGCGTTTGAGTTTCTTTGCAATCGGAAGACCAACAAAGGATGCTGTCGAGATACCATAGAACGTTGCGACGAAGGCAACCATGATACCAGGACCAATCTGTTCGGGTTTATCGAGCGAGTTCATAACTTTCATCAGACCGATAACCGCGCCCAAGATCCCGATCATCGGCGCGAAAGCTCCGACGTCTTCCCAGAACTTCACTGCGATCTCGGCTTCTTCATGATGGAAGTGGGATTCTGCTTCCAATGTATCCGTGAGAACCGCAGGATCAGTCCCATCGACCGCAAGCTTCACAGCTTTTCTTAGCGGAGGATAGGTTATGCTATCGCGTTTCTTCTCAAGGGCAAGGATCGATTCCTTTCGCGCGGTCTGCGCAAGATCGATAATTTGAGCCATGATCTCTTCGCGATTCGCCTGCGGATTCTTGATGAAGATTCCGATCGACTTTAAAGAGCTTATGAAGTCCTTCATAGGATATGAGATCATAAGTGCACCGATCGTTGCACCGAACACGATGGCAACCGACGGCGGCGACACGGCAATCGCCATGATCAAGTCGGTCGCATGTTTTAGGATCATTCCTAGGAGAATCATTCCAATGCCAACGATTGGCCCGAGGATACTAAATAAATCCATCGTATACTCACATCTTCTGGAGAGGTTGTTCCTTATTATTCTAACACGCAGCCTCCCATTGCCGGCTAGCCGCCTCCTCGTGCATCTTTTGCCGAGTGAAAGACTCGCCCTTTCAATCGTTACGCAAAAAGTAAACTTGATCGAATCCGTGAAGAGATCTCGCTCGTTATCCGCTGTCAAATCCTTGGACGGCAAAAAAAGTCCTTTATTTTCGCGGCTGACCTGCCGACTAAACTATCGCGAAAAAGGGGGTTTTCCATGTCTCAGGCTAAGGAAATCTATTGGGTTTGTCGGGCAGTCACCGCAGATGTCACGCAAAAGATTCAACTTTTGCAGAAGTATCACATCACGGTTCGCCTTTTGGGCGATTTTCAGGCCCTGACAAAAGCCTATTCAGAGAATCGATTGAATACGATCATCATCGGTGACGAAGGCGATCCTTCGACGCTTGAAAGCCCTATGACCAAACTCTCCAATCACCCCGAATACGCAGGCGTGCGTTTCATCCTATCGCTCAGTCGATCGAGCGCAGATTTTGTGGGCAAGGTGGTGGACTTGGGGTTTCGCGATATCATTCCAGTCGATCTCGCTGATACCCAGTGGCTAAGGCGCTATGCGTTCGCGTCCTCGGGACGTCCCACAGAGTTGAGTATTCCCAATCCTCGTATGAGCATGCAAAACCTTGCGAGCGTGCAGATTCCCGGTCGCATAGCCTGGATCACCGAAAAAGAACTTTGGCTTGAAACACGTCTGACTCCGCCGGTTGGCGCTGAACTCTCGATGAGTGGCGGACTCTCGGAACTTTTAGGACTGAAACAGGTTCGGCTCAAAGTCTTGAACCGTTATCGCAGTCATCTTCACTTTCGTTATTCCGAAGCCTTGCTGTGCCGCTGGGAAGTCGCGCCTCAGCATCAGGTTCGAAAACTCGCTGTGCAAAACTTTATGAACGAACAAGGCTCACACCCTCAGTACCGTTTTTATGCAATCGTAAAAAATCGCGAGTTGCGTAATCACTT
This sequence comes from Bdellovibrionota bacterium, assembly GCA_040385935.1. Classification (GTDB taxonomy): domain Bacteria; phylum Bdellovibrionota_B; class Oligoflexia; order Oligoflexales; family Oligoflexaceae; genus Oligoflexus. The sequence continues at coordinate 503 of JAZKGL010000178.1, read as the reverse complement.
GGTGAAGAATTTGCCAGCTGATCGGTTTCAGCTCACGGTCGCGCTCAACAAAAATAACATGATCCAGGAACCGCGATTCATCTCACCCGATGCCGTCCTAATCGAAGACAAGATGTGTCTGGGTCTTCATCAGCCGAACTTTGAAGAGATGCTGAAAAACCTTGATACGCAAGTCCCCGTGTTCATCTTGGGTGATGCGGCCGCCGCCGTGCATGTGCCGACCGAACATCGATTGATTCCTATGACTAACTTGAAGGGAGATTTTCAGTCGTTCTTTGAGGCCGAACTTGGGGCTCCGAAGGCGGTGAACCTCGATGCAACGCCGATTCCCAAACACGATCCTCTAAGCTTCGCTAATATTCTACTCCCCGCACGCGTGACTTCGGTGCATCCTGAGTTCGTTGAGATTGCCTCCGCCTACTCTCTTGGGCGTTTTGGGCTCTTTGGACTTGAATCACCCTTGTTCCAATCCGCTGTCCAACAAAAGATCCATGGCAAAGTTT